>NZ_JBXWOU010000004.1:0-403869 GCF_059611045.1 Ruegeria sp. CDSB113 | reverse complement strand
TTCGGCTTCGGCTTCGGCTTCGGCTTCGGCTTCGGCTTCGGCTTCGGCTTCGGCTTCGGCTTCGGCTTCGGCTTCGGCTTCGGAAAGGGCCTCTTCTAGCGGCTCATCCGCGTCAACGACTGTCTCATCACGCTGCGAGGTGAATTCAACTGTTTCGTCCGACTTGGGGTCTTCCACCGGCTTTTGATCGGTTTTTTTCTTACGAGCCACCGCAACGTTCCCCTTATCGAATCCAATTTCATATGAATAACAGACCGCTCTAAGTTAATCAGTGGTCTCTCCACGCTCAACCCGCAACGCGTGTTTGACAAGCTTTTTCACGGCTTTCCGCATTTTCTTGGGTGTCGGTTCTTTGGCGATCTTCAGGCGCTCATAGCCCAAGGAATAAAGGGGCTCGGCCGTGGCTTCGCTGATGGCAACCAGCCACAAGGGCGCGGTTCCGGTCCAAATTTCGGCAAATTGTCGCGCCGTTCGGGGCGAAAACAACGGTGCGAGAACGGGTCTGTCACCGGATGTGGCCGCAGCCGCTTCGGATGTCAGCGGTAACAAACGCTGTTGATAAACAATCTGTTCGTGAACCGTCAGCCCCGATTCGGTCAGACGCCCGGCAACATTTCCCCGCGTATGTTCCCCCCTGAGATGCAGCAACGGGCTTTCAGGCCGGTGCTTCAACAGGTAGGCCACCAGTTCTTCGGCGGTATTGCCCACCATCATTGCATCCCATCCGGCCCCTTTGGCGGTTCCGGTGGTCGCCGAACCAACACAATAGGCGGGCAGATCGGGTTTAACGCCCAGCGAAGCGACGGCATTGACCGAGTTGGCCGAAGTAAAGATCAACCCGCGAATTCCGTCCGTTTCGACCGCAACCCTCAGGGGTCGGATTTCCAGGATCGGAGAATAGATGACATCCACTCGCGACCTGACGCGGTCTGATAGTTGTGCGACAAACCTTTCAGAGGCGGCGCGAGGGCGGGTCATCAACAAATACAATGGCGGGGCCTTCGGCCTTGGGATTGTTTGCGTCCGCGCAGGGTGATACCCCGCTTGCGTGTCATGATGCAACGGATCAGGCCTATGGTGCAAACACTTACCGTTCTTGGATTGGAAAGCAGCTGTGATGACACGGCCGCCGCTGTTGTGCGCCAATCCGATGGTGCGGGTGCCGAGGTTCTGTCGTCTATCGTTCACGGTCAAACCGAGTTGCACAGCGCATTTGGCGGGGTCGTGCCCGAAATCGCAGCGCGGGCCCATGCCGAAAAGCTGGACACATGTGTGGTCCAAGCGTTGGAGGCCGCCGGCCTGACGCTGACCGATATGGATGCGATCGCCGTCACTGCGGGTCCCGGCCTGATCGGTGGGGTCATGTCCGGCGTCATGTGCGCCAAGGGGCTGAGTGCCGCGACCGGACTTCCCCTGATAGGCGTAAACCATCTGGCGGGTCATGCGCTGACGCCACGTCTGACGGATGGTATCGCCTTTCCCTACCTAATGCTGCTGGTTTCAGGCGGGCACTGCCAGTACCTGATCGCGCACGGACCCGAGCAATTTACCCGACTGGGCGGAACAATTGACGATGCCCCCGGCGAGGCGTTCGACAAAACCGCCCGCCTGCTAGGCCTGTCGCAACCCGGTGGTCCTTCTGTGGAGACTGAAGCACGTTCTGGCGATCCCAAGCGTTTCCGGTTTCCCCGACCTCTGCTGGATCGGCCGGGATGTGATCTCTCCTTTTCGGGGCTGAAAACCGCGTTGATGCGGCTGCGGGATCAGATTGTTGCTGAAAAGGGCGGCCTGACCCGTCAAGACCGCGCTGATCTGTGTGCCGGGTTCCAACAAGCCATCGTCGATACTCTGGCCGAGAAAACCCGCCGTGCGATTGACGGGTATCTTGAGGAAAACCCTACAGACCCGGTTGTTGCGGTGGCTGGTGGTGTGGCCGCCAACACCGCCATTCGATCCGTATTAGAGACTGTTTGCGCGGAAAAAGGCGCTCGGTTTACCGCACCGCCACTCAACTTGTGTACCGACAATGCCGCCATGATCGCCTATGCCGGGATGGAACGGTATCGCATAGGCGCACGCGACGGGCTGGACCTGACCGCCCGTCCACGCTGGCCGCTGGATAAAACCAGCCCCGCGATGTTGGGCGGCGGCAAGAAAGGCGCCAAGGCATGAGCGTTTCCGTTCTGGGATCTGGCGCATTCGGAACGAGCCTGGCCATTTCACTGGCCGGGAATGGGCCGGTTACGCTGTGGTCTCGGGATCAAGATCAGGCCCGGCACATGCAGACAGAACGTGAAAACACCCAGCGTTTGCCTGGCGTGGCTTTGCCTGCTGATATCACGGTGACATCGAACATCGATCAGGCGAACAAGGCTGATGTTCTGCTGATAGCTGTCCCCATGCAAAAGTTGCGCGATGCCTTGCATGCGCAGGCCTCTGATCTGGCCGGAAAAACCTTGGTGGCGTGCTGCAAGGGTATCGAGCTATCGTCCGGGCTTGGACCGATATCTGTGATCCGGCAAACGATTCCGGATGCACAACCTGCCTTGCTGACCGGCCCCAGCTTTGCCGACGACATTGCACGCGGGTTGCCAACGGCGCTAACCTTGGCCTGCGCAGATGACTCGCTGAGTCTGACGTTGCAACACGACCTGACCACTGCCAACCTGCGCCTTTATCGAACCACCGACATTGTCGGGGCGGAATTGGGCGGCGCCTTAAAGAACGTGATGGCCATCGGATGCGGCGCTGCAATCGGGGCCGGGTTGGGCGACAGCGCGCGCGCCGCCTTGATGACACGCGGGTTTGCAGAAATGCAGCGCTTTGCGCTGATGCGCGGGGCGCGACCCGATACGCTTATGGGATTGTCTGGATTGGGGGATCTGGTCCTGACTTGTTCGTCTGAACTATCCCGAAACTATCGCTTTGGCCTGTCATTGGGTCGGAATATACAGTTCGATACCCACACCACCGTTGAAGGGGTCGCCACCGCGCGGGCCATGACGGAAATTGCCACCGCCGAAGGGCTGGACATGCCCATCAGTATGACGGTGGCAGACCTAAGCAGTGGCGCATACAGTGTTACCGAAGCCATTCAAACCCTGCTCAACCGACCCCTGAAGGAGGAATAATATGCTGATCGCTCTCATCGCCCGTGACAAGGACGGCGCGCTGCAAACCCGGCTGGACAATCGCGCTGCCCACCTGGCCTATATCGAGGAAACGGGTGTCGTTGCGCAGGCGGGTCCCTTGCTGGACGGGGAAGCGATGATCGGTTCGCTGATCATTCTGGAGGTCGAGGACATGGCCGCAGCGCAAAATTGGGCGGACAACGATCCTTACGCAAAAGCCGGGTTGTTCCAATCGGTTGACCTGATTGCGTGGAAAAAGGTCATAGGCTGATGGCGTACTGGCTGTTCAAATCCGAACCATCGACCTGGGGCTGGGACCAGCAGGTTGCAAAAGGGGATGCGGGCGAAGAATGGGACGGCGTGCGCAACTATCAGGCGCGCAATTTCATGCGCCAGATGGCTGTCGGAGATCGCGGGTTCTTCTACCACTCGCAAAAGGACAAGGCGATTGTTGGTATTGTCGAGGTCTGCGCTGAGGCGCACCCCGACAGCACCACGGATGACGAGCGTTGGGAATGTGTGGACATCAAGGCCGTTCGCCCGTTTGCAACCCCCGTCACGCTGGACCAGATCAAGGCTGACGAACGTTTGGGGGAAATGGTGTTGGTCAAAAACTCCCGCCTGTCCGTTCAGCCAGTCAGCGAGGCGGAATGGCAGGTGATCTGCGATCTGGGCGGCACGCAGGCTACTTAATAACAGATTAAAGGGAAGGCCCTGACAGATGCAGAACCTTCCCTACCCCGCGTGCTCCCGACTCACCACACGCGTATGGAAATTTTGGCTCTGACCGTCCTGGTCACGTCCTGACACTAACCGATCCTTGCGGCGCAGTTCAAACGGCAAGTACTTAAAATTGGAAACGCCCGCCAGGGATCTGACGGGCGCTGCAAAAAAGGTGTGGCGGGATCAGCCGTAAACAGCCTCTTTGCCGAAGTGCTTGGTCAGCATGTAATACACGACGGCGCGGTATTTGTTACGCTCGGACATGCCATAGGTTTCCAGTGCTTTGTTGATCGCTTCCATCAATTCCGGTCCATCTGACAGGCCCAACTTTTTGATGAGGAAGTTGTTCTTGACCGTTTCCAACTCACCTTCCTGAGTTGCCGCGACAGTCGATGCATCGGCGTCATAAATTGCAGGTCCACAGCCGATTGTGACTTTGGTCAGCAGATCCATATCTGCGTCCATACCGCATTTGGACTTCAGGTCCTCGGCATATTTAGCGATCAGGTCGTCGCGTTTTCCCATGGTTATCTCCCGGTTGAAACTCGTTTTTGGCCATACCAGCGCCGCAGACACGGTAACGGGAGCGGGAATTTGCACAAAGGGAAAAATTAGCGGCATTCCCCCTAAACCCTGCCGGTCTGATCTGAGGCTTGATTTTGATGGCCCTTTATTTAACAATAAGGTTAAATATGTTACTTGTTCCAGAACCAGGAGGCTACAATGCCCGTGTCGCTACCCAACGAAACTTCGCAATACAGAACCGCACGAAACACCTTGCTGTCGGCAGAGGCTGAACTGCGGGCTCAGATTGAAAATGTTGCAAAGCTGCGCCGCGGTTTGCCCAAAGGCGGGGCAGTTCCGCAGGACTATGCATTCCGGTCGGACAAGGGTGCGCCGACACCGCTGTCGTCTTTGTTCGGATCACATGACACCTTGGCTATATACTCGCTTATGTACGGGCCAGATGCAGAGTCACCTTGCCCGATGTGTTCTGCCTTTCTGGACGGGTTGAATGGACAGATCGCCCATATATCGCAGAAAATCGCCTTTGCGGTCGTGGCGCAAAACACCTGTGAAAGGCTGGCAGCGCTGAAAGCGGAAATGTCGTGGGATGATCTACCGCTTTATTCTGCATTGGGCACAGACTATCAGCGCGACTATCTGGCTGAGGCCGAGGATGGAAGCCAACTGCCGATCCTGAACATCTTTCAGCGCGATGCGGACGGCATAAGCCATTTCTGGAGTTCCGAGCTGTTCTTCGAACCCAGTGACTGGCATCCGCGGCACGTGGATGCGGCGTGGCCCCTGTGGAATATTCTGGATTTCACACCACAAGGACGCGGAGATTTCTTTCCGTCCCTGCGTTAAATACCCGTCAAGGTGACCTATCGGCAATAACCCCAACCGGGACCCTGCAGATGAAAGTGGTTCGCGTGCAAGTGATTGAAATCAGGACCCAATACCACACGAAACCAATCACATGCGCCGCGCCAGATCTGGTGCAGAAATTGACCCTCAGGTCCTTCGGCGCCCCAATCGGATAGCAATGTCAGACTGCGCCCATCAGCGAATTGCAAACCAACAATATCAATGGAATCCGCCTTGGCATGGCTGCTCCAACCACTGCTCTGACCCTGAGCGGTCCGCATCTGGCGGCAATTGTAACTGCCCACATGCCGCAATCGGCTGACCTGCGTGCCCAAAAGATCTCTCGCAGTGGGTTGAACGACATGATGTTCCCACATGGCCAGCCGCAGAGTGGTCGCGCAACTGGTTTCAACTGCATTTACACCCGATGTCACCAGCGCAGACAACAGACCGCGCCCGGTGATGCCGCAATTCTCATCCACGATCAGATCATCCATCGCTTCAAAGTTTGCGCCGGCGTCGGCCAAGGCGGCGCGGCACTGTACTTCATTCGCCAGCGCGAGATTAAGCTGAAACCGGGTGATTGGCGTGACCGGCGCGGTGATTTTCAGCTCTCGCAAAGGGTTCCAATGCGATGGCACGGGTGTTTCCGGGTGCGCCAACAACCACCATCCGCCCCCTCCGAACAGGATGGATACAACGGCGATACTAAAAACAAAAGACGCCGCCGATAACAGGAATCGGCGGCGTCCGGTGTGTTTTCTCATGCGTTCTTTCGCACTCAATAACGGTAGTGTTCCGGCTTGTAGGGGCCTTCGGGCTTCACGCCAATGTAAGATGCCTGCTCGTTGTCCATCTTGGTCAGCTTCACGCCGATGCGATCCAGATGCAAACGCGCGACCTTCTCATCCAGATGCTTGGGCAGGATGTAGACGTCGTTGTTGTACTGATCGCCCTTGGTGAACAGCTCGATCTGCGCCAGAACCTGGTTGGTGAACGAGGCTGACATCACGAAAGACGGGTGACCGGTCGCGTTGCCAAGGTTCAACAGGCGGCCTTCGGACAGCAGGATGATGCGATTGCCCGAGGGCAGTTCGATCATGTCCACCTGTTCCTTGATATTGGTCCACTTGTGGTTCTTCAGGCTGGCCACCTGAATCTCGTTGTCAAAGTGACCGATATTGCCGACGATGGCCATGTCCTTCATCTCGCGCATATGCTCGATGCGGATCACGTCCTTGTTGCCGGTGGTGGTGATAAAGATGTCGGCAGATGCGACTTCGTCTTCCAGCAGCGTGACTTCGAAACCGTCCATCGCGGCCTGCAGGGCGCAAATCGGGTCAACTTCGGTCACTTTCACACGGGCACCAGCACCGCGCAGCGACGCGGCCGAGCCTTTGCCAACGTCACCGTAACCGCAAACCACGGCAACCTTGCCGGCCATCATGGTGTCGGTGGCGCGGCGGATGCCGTCAACCAGCGATTCCTTGCAGCCGTATTTGTTGTCAAACTTCGACTTGGTGACCGAGTCGTTCACATTGATCGCCGGGAACGGCAGTTGGCCGTCTTTCACCAGTTGATACAGGCGGTTCACGCCGGTGGTGGTTTCCTCTGACACGCCCTGAATCTGGTCGCGCATCTTGGTGAACCAGCCCGGGGATGCCGCCAAACGCTTGCCGATCTGCGCCTTGATAGCCTCTTCCTCTTCTGACGTCGGAACAGCGATGATGTCCTCACCCGCTTCGGCACGTGCGCCCAGCAGAATGTACAATGTCGCGTCACCGCCATCGTCCAGGATCATGTTGGGGCCTTCGTCGAACAGGAAGGATTTGTCCAGATAATCCCAATGCTCTTCCAGAGTCTGACCCTTGATGGCAAAAACCGGAATGCCAGCCTCGGCAATTGCCGCCGCCGCGTGGTCCTGGGTCGAGAAGATGTTGCACGATGCCCAGCGCACATCAGCGCCCAGCGCGACCAGAGTTTCGATCAAAACAGCTGTCTGAATGGTCATGTGCAGCGAACCGACGATACGCGCACCGTTCAACGGTTTGCTTTCACCGAATTCCGCGCGCAATGCCATCAGACCTGGCATCTCAGTTTCGGCAATGTCCAGCTCTTTGCGGCCAAACCCAGCCAATGAAATGTCTTTAACGATATAGTCCCCGGCCATCAGGTGCTCCATTTTCCGGTAAATCACAGTCCGGGCAGCCCCTAGCATTCCTTGGGGCAGGTGGCAACGCGAATGGCCGAAAACTGGGTGAACCTGTGGTTCAAATCAACTTGGTTCACCCTTTAGCTCTATCTTTGGTATCGCTTCAAAAAAATCTGTGCCAACGGCGACAATACAACTAATGCCGTTCGCCTGGGTCACCAGAACCGTATAGCTTCCGGTTGTCTTCGAGGTCCAAACCTCCATAACAGCCCGTGCGCCCCGCGTTTTCTGCAATCCGCCAAAGACCAGTTCTTCTGAATAACTGTCCTGCAGTTTGGCGATCACATGTTCGCGCTGTGCACAGCTTTTGGCGAAGGCAGGCGGCGCAGTGGCGGCCATGCCGAAGGTCAGGGTTATAGCAAATAGACGTTTGAACATAACATGCTCCTTTCGATACGCGTTTCAGTACGAGAGGGGCACAACTGAAAGGAGTACGCCCCCCTCAGTCCATATGTCGGGATCAAAACGTGCAGGTTCAAAGCACGAAAGCTCAATAAATTGTTGGCAGCCTGTGATCCAGACAGGTACATCATAGCACAAAAGCGCGAAGTTAACGTGTCCTACTTCACAAGGCATGGCAGAATGGCAACACAACCCAGAGCATGGCAGCGAATGCTTTCCGGTCGCAGACTGGATTTGCTGGACCCGACCCCTGTGGATATCGAGATCGAAGATATCGCGCACGGTCTGGCCTTTGTGGCCCGCTGGAACGGTCAGACAGCAGGTGATTTTGCCTATTCCGTGGCCGAGCACTCCCTACTGGTTGAAGAGCTTTTCGGCCGGATTTCCCCCAAAGCCCCGGTAAAATGGCGATTGGCCGCGCTGTTACACGATGCGCCGGAATATGTGATCGGAGATATGATCTCGCCCGTTAAATCCGCCGTCGGTCCCGACTACGGCGCGCTGGATGACCGGCTAGCTGCGGCGATCCACATTCGTTTCGGCCTTCCAGCGGAGGTGCCGAAAACAGTGAAACGGCAGATCAAGAAGGCCGACAAGATCAGCGCCTGGATGGAAGCGACACAGATTGCGGGGTTTTCCGAGGCTGAGGCGACGAAGTTCTTTGGCCGTCCTGATAAGTCAGTGATGGAGGGGTTGGAGATCACGCTACGCCCGCCGGTTGAGGTGCGGCGGGCGTATATGGAACGTCACATAGCGCTGCTGGCTAAGCTTTAGCCGAAGACGTAAAAACACAGTTTGTTTCCGTCCGGATCGCGAGCATAAGCGCCGTAGAACCGATCAGGGACGCGCTGGCCGGGTTCTCCTTCATCTGTAGCACCAAGACTGATTGCCTTCTCGTAGAGCGCCTTAGCCTCATCCTTGGAGTCAGCTGCAAAAGCAACCATTCCGCCATTGCCGGTCTCGCAGGCTTCGCCATCATAGGGTGTGCAAACGGCGAGCATCGGCGCCGAAGGGTCATTGCCAATGAAAGCGATGCGACCCGCGTCGATCACAACTTTTGCGCCCTTGTCGGCAAACAGTGTCGTGTAAAAACTTTTAGCGCGCTCCAAGTCCGAAACGCCGATGGTCACATAGCCGATCATTTAAGATATTCCTGTTTTGCAATAGTTCTTCGTGGCGAACAGTCTGAGCCAGAAATCATATTGGCAAATCACGAAGCGGTGACTTAACTAGGTGCAGACAGCCCAACATTGGGACTTGGGGCATTTTTCCTGTGTTTCTACTAAGAGAAAATTTTGAAGACTTGGTACAGGCCCAAGTATACTCCCAGAGTTACCAGCACCAACAGTGTCACACACCCGATAAGATGATATAAGAATTTGAGTTTCTCGGCGTTGAACTCGCTAGCATCAAAAGGCTTGGAAGAAGGTCGCGGACGCCATTGAGTAATGAAGCCAGGAAACACTGCGACAAGGCTGTGGACCACCCCGGTCACTGTCAAAACTGAACAAATTACCAGTCCAAAAAGACTCGCTGACACTCCTGTAACTGTCCAATGATCATTCCAAGAATCGGAAACAATCAACACCACAATAATCATTGAAATCGACCAGATTGCACCCATAGCAACGGCCCCTAAACGTTGCGGAACTGTTTCAGGAGCTGATCGGGCCAGTAACTCTAGCAATTCAAGAAGACGATCTTCACTACCGCGGACTACGTTTCGCCAATATCCGTTGCAATGTCCGGCGGTGCATGTTCAAGCGACGCGCAGTCTCGGAAACGTTCCGGTCACACAGCTCATAGACACGCTGGATATGCTCCCAGCGCACGCGATCCGCGCTCATGGGGTTTTCCGGAGGTGGGGGCAGTTCGTCGCCCTTGGCCAGTAGCGCATTGGTGATGTCCGTGGCGTCGGCGGGTTTCGACAGGTAATCCGTGGCGCCGATCTTGACCGCAGCAACGGCGGTGGCAATCGCACCGTATCCGGTCAGGACCACAACCCGGCTGTCGGGGCGCTTTTCGCGCAAAACTTCGACCACATCCAAACCGTTGCCATCTTCGAGACGCAGGTCAACGACCGCGTAGGCCGGCGGGCGGGCGGTGGAAATGGCGCGGCCTGCGGCGACGGAACCTGCGGTTTCAACCTCGAACCCGCGTTTTTCCATCGCTTTTGCCAGACGTCTCAGAAACGGTTCGTCATCGTCCACCAAAAGCAGCGTTTTATCGGGGCCGATGTCGAGGTCAGAGCTGTCCGCCATATTCTGTTCTTTCCGCTATTTCACGCCTTTGGCTTAACCATGAGTAATAGCAGCGCCATCCCAAAGGTCAAACAACCCGTCGTTTTCTAGATTTTGTCGAGGAAACACCCAACCTTGTCGGCCATCTGCTCGGCGGTGTCGTCCCGGTTGAAGAATTCGATGAACCCATCCTCGGGCGTGACAAGATAGGTAAAGGTCGAGTGGTCTACCAGATAGTACTCATCGCTTTTGTCATGGGCCTTGTAGTAAGTTTTGTAGGCCTTGCTGGCGGCCTTGACCTGCTCAGGCGTGCCGGTCAGCGCGATAGTCTTACCGCCCAGGTTAAAGGCATAATCGGCCATCACTTCGGTCGTATCGCGATCCGGGTCAATTGAAATGAACAAGGGCGTCACGGACTGGCCACGCTCGGCCAGAATGTCCACAGCCTCGGCATTGCGGGACATATCGAACGGGCAGACGTCGGGGCAGAAGGTATAGCCGAAATATACCAGCGTCGGCTCGGTGATCACATCGGTGTCGGTGACTGTTTCGCCCTTGCCGTTGAGCAGTTCAAAAGGCCCGCCGATGGCCGCCGTCCCGCCAGCAATCTGACTGGTCCGGCATTGTGCGAACTTGTCATCTGATCCGGCACCGCGCGTCAGCAGCCACATGGCCCCCAGGCCCACGGCAAGAACAACGGTTGCGAGGATGGCGTAAAGACGGACCATGACATCAATCCTGACATAAGAGGGGTTGTTGATCGTTTCGGCCGGGACACCTATCAAGAAGTTCAGCCGATGCAACAGGACATAATCGACCGATGGCAAATTCCAACATCACATTATGGCGCGGTCAGGAACGCAGCAGCTGGATTCGGCTACGCACCCTGATCCTGTTGCGCTGGGTGGCCATTTTCGGCCAGATCACGGCGATCACCGTCGCGCAGCAAACTTATGACATCCAGCTTGACGCAACGCTTTGCTATCTGGCGATTGGCGTCTCGGTCATGGGGAATCTGACTGCAATTCTGCTGTTTCCCCGCAACAAGCGCCTGTCCGAGTTCGAGAACTTCCTGATGGTGCTGTTCGACCTGCTGCAGCTGACCATTTTGCTGTACCTTACAGGCGGGCTGAACAACCCGTTTGCGCTGTTGCTGGTGGGGCCTGTCACGATTTCCGCGAGCGTCATGAGCACCCGGTCAACCCTGATAATCGGCGGCGTTGCCATTGCCTTGACAACACTTCTGGCCGAATTCCACCTGCCTTTGCGCACCGCATTGGGGGCAGAACTGGACATCCCAGATATTCTACTGTTCGGAAACTGGGCCGCAATCGTCATCGCAATTGTCTTTCTGGGCGCGTATTCGCATCGCGTCAGCTCAGAGGTGCAGTCCATGTCCGAAGCGCTGGCCGCCACCCATATGGCGCTTGCGCGCGAACAGAAGCTGACCGATCTAGGCGGCGTGGTCGCCGCCGCCGCGCATGAGCTGGGCACGCCGCTGGCAACGATCAAACTGGCGAGCTCCGAGTTGATTGAGGAATTGGATGACCGGCCCGACCTTATCGAGGACGCCGCCCTGATCCGCGAACAGGCGAACCGTTGCCGCGATATCCTGCGAGACATGGGCAGGGCGGGCAAAGATGATCTGCATTTGCGACAAGCCCCGCTTTCGACCGTGGTGCACGAAGCAGCCGAGCCGCATATCAACCGTGGCAAGACCGTTCATTTCTTCGAAGGCCCGGCCGAGGATGGCGATGTGCAGCAGCCCTCGATCCTGCGCAAGCCCGAGATCATTCACGGCCTGCGCAACCTGATCCAGAACGCGGTGGATTTTTCGCGCGGAAATGTCTGGGTCGAGGCGGAGTGGTCCACCAAACAGATCACCGTCAGTATCATGGATGACGGTCGTGGATATCCGTCGCAGATGATCGGTCGGATCGGCGATCCCTTCATGCGTCGCCGCCGGAGTGAGACCGACAAAAAGACCCGTCCGGAATATGAAGGCATGGGCCTGGGTCTTTTCATTGCCAAAACGCTGCTTGAACGCAGCGGAGCCGAGCTGGATTTCGCCAACGGATCGGACCCATACCAAACCCTGTCGGATAACCCCGAACGCCGGGGCGCGATCGTCAAGGTGACCTGGCCACGTAACCTTGTGGATGCGCAAACTGGTGATACGCCTGTGCCTTCAGGTGTAAACCAACGGTTTCAAACCTGACCTGACACTGGCGAACATTGGTTAAGACCCCGTTAACCATTAAGGCGCATAGTACGGTTTCTTGGTTTCGCGCACCGGAGGGCGCATGGTCGACTGGATCATTCTGGCCATCATCGGCCTTGTTTCCGCAAGCCTTGCCGTGCAGTGGCTGTTGCCCCGCAGGCGGGAACGGGGGGACAACTTTGGGCTGTCCTCACCTGCCTCCTTGTTTGATGCAGCCTTCTTGTTTGATGGTGACCGACTTATCAGTCACTCGGACATCGCGCTGGAAGGGTTCGAGCAGGTCCGCGACTGGGCCGATCTGTGCCGACTGCTACACAGGGATTTTCCGACATTCCCCGAGACACCTGATCGGGTCCGGCGTGAAGGCAATTTGGTCATCCCGGCCATCGATTGTACGGTTGAACGCGATGTTCTGTGCGAATGGATAGACGGCATCGTGCGCGTTCAGTTACGCGACAGGACCGAATGCCTGTCGATGCCTCAAAGCGCATCAAATGATCCAAACCGCCTTGCCATGGAAAAGGCACCCTATCCTGTCTGGCTGTTGGATCATCAAGGCGATGTGCGCTGGTGCAATGCCGCTTATGTTTCGCTGGTGCGCAAAGTGCGGGATCAGGACACGGACCTGACCGCACCATTGTTTCCGGTCCCCGATGCCGACCAACGGCTAAGCGCAAAGGCGCGGGTCTCAATTTCTTCGGCGTTCAGTGAAAACAAGCTGTGGTTCGATCTGACGTTGGTAGATCACCCCGAAGGGCACTTGTCTTATGCCGTGGACATCAACGCAATCGTCGAGGCGGAGATGGCGCAGCGCAAATTCGTTCAGACCATGACCAAGACCTTTGCGCAATTGTCCATCGGGCTGGCTATTTTTGACCGTAACCGTCAGTTGGCGTTGTTCAACCCGGCCCTGATCGACCTGACCACCCTGCCCCCGGATTTCCTAAGCTGCCGCCCCGGCCTATCCAGCTTTTTCGATCGCCTGCGGGATCAGCACATGATGCCCGAGCCCAAGAACTATCGCAGCTGGCGCAGTCAGATGAACGACCTTCTCGAAGCGGCGGAGGACGGAAACTATCAAGAGACATGGTCCCTGCCCTCGGGCTCGGTTTATTCGGTCAGTGGACGCCCGCACCCGGACGGAGCGGTTGCCTTCTTGTTCGAGGACATCACTGCCGAGATCACTCTGACCCGTCGGTTCCGGTCAGAAATGGATCTGATGCAATCCATTCTGGACAAACTGGCCGATGCCATCGCCGTCTTCAGTGACGATGGTACACTGGCTTTTACCAATTTCGCCTACCAACAGCTTTGGGGTGATACAGGCGACGCAGGCTTTGACGCGGACTCCGTTCTTGAGGTGACCAAAAGCTGGCAGGAACATTGCACCGCGACACCAATCCTTGGCGAAATTCGCGATTTTGTAGAGGCGCGGGAAAATCGCGCGGAATGGTCAGGCGTGATCTATCTGCGAAACGGTATCCAGGTGTTGTGCACTGTCAGCCCGATGCAGAACGGGGCCACCATTGTTCGTTTCTCGGTGGATCGGGATGCGCTGATGCGGCAAGAGGCGCAGCAAATCAGCGCCTGAACCGGGTTGCAGCCAACCGGGCGCAAGGCCATTGTGGCGCCATGACCAATTCGCCCCGCACGTTCACTTTGAATTCGCCCGAGGAAACAGCAGAATTCGCTGCCCGCCTCGGTGCAGAATTGAGATCTGGAGACATCTTACTGCTTGAGGGCGAGATCGGCAGCGGAAAGACCCATTTTGCCCGCAGCCTGATCCAATCGCTGATGGTCGAGCCCGAAGATGTGCCTTCGCCGACTTTCACGTTGGTTCAGGCTTATGACACGCCGGCCGGGGAAATCTGGCACTGCGATCTGTATCGCCTGAGCGCGGTTGAGGAGGTCGAAGAACTGGGCGTGACCGAGGCTTTCGAAACCGCAATCTGTCTGATTGAATGGCCGGATAAATTGGGCCCGCTGACGCCGGAGTCTGCAGCGAGAATATCTTTCGAAACAGATCCTAACATGACAGAAGCACGCCATCTGACCCTTTCCTGGTCAGATCCGAAATGGCCCGTGAAACTAAGGATTCCCGCATGACAAACCGCGCGGTATTGGCCGAAGCGTTGATCGCGCAGACCAAATGGTCAAATGCAAAGCACGCGCCGCTGGCTGGGGATGCCTCGAACCGTCGGTACGAGCGGCTGACCGATCCGGAAACCGGCAAGACGGCGGTGTTAATGGATTCACCCCCGGGCAAGGCGGAAAATGTCGAAGATTTTGCCCGCATGGCCGAATACCTGCGGTCCCTTGGTCTGAGCGCGCCCGAGATTTATGCCGAGGACACGCATTACGGCTTTCTTCTGCTCGAAGACCTCGGTGACGACCTCTTCGCGCGCGTGCTTGCGCAGACCCCCAGCATGGAGCGTGCGCTTTACGAGGTTGCAACGGATGTTCTGATCGACCTGCACAGCGCGCCAAGCCTGTCTTTGCCATCCTATGATCCGAGTTTGATGACCGAGCTGGCCGCGTTGTCTTTTACCAAATACGCGCAGGCCGTGCAGGGCACGCACGACGCCGACGCGCGTAACCGTTTCGAAAACCGGTTCTCGGACATTCTGCACCGGGAAACTTCGGGGTCCAAAGTTGTTGTGCTGCGCGATTACCACGCCGAAAACCTGATCTGGTTGCCGGATCGCGACGGGGTTCAGCGCGCCGGTCTGTTGGACTTTCAAACCGCTATGCTGGGCCATCCGGCCTATGATCTGGTATCGTTGTTGCAGGACGTGCGTCGCGATGTGTCACTTGGAACTGAGATGCAAATGGTGAACCGCTATATCGCCGCGACCGGGGTGAATGATCATGACTTTCGCACTGCCTACGCTGTTCTGGGCGCACAGCGAAACCTGCGCATTCTGGGCGTCTTTGCTCGTCTGGCAACCGAATACGGCAAGCCCAGCTATGTCGATCTGATCCCGGCAACCTGGGCGCATGTTATGCGGGATTTGGAACATCCCGCACTGGTTGCTGTCGCAGACCTGCTGCGCGACGCCCTGCCCGCACCCACCCCTGAAAATCTGGACAGGCTCCGACAGAAATGACCCAAGACCCCGAAGCCGTCATGCTGTTTGCAGCCGGGTTTGGCACCCGTATGGGCGCATTGACCGAAAATCGGCCCAAACCTCTGATCAAGGTCGCCGGCCGGCCTCTGATTGATCACGCGTTGGATTTGGTGATTGCCCTGCAACCCAAGCGTATCGTGGCCAACCTACATTATCTGCCAGATCAGCTTGAAGCTCATCTAGTCCCAAAAGGTGTTCTGCTTTCCCATGAAACGCCGGAGATTCTTGAGACTGGCGGCGGAACACGCGCCGCTTTGCCCCTGCTTGGATCGCACCCGGTTTACACCCTGAACCCAGACGCGATCTGGTCAGGACCGAACCCTTTGACGATGCTCCGCGAGGCGTGGAATCCCGATCACATGGACGCGCTGTTGATGTGTGTACCGGTGGATCAGACTGTCGGACACACGGGCAAAGGCGACTTCGCAGCAGATGAGAACGGACGGATCGTGCGCGGCGGCAGTTTGATCTATGGCGGTGCGCAGATCATGAAATCCGAAGGGTTGATGGATATCCCTGAGAAAGCGTTCTCACTTAACGTGCTATGGGACCAGTTGCAGCGGCAGGATCGTCTGTTTGCCCTCACCTATCCCGGTCGCTGGTGCGATGTCGGCCACCCCGAAGGGATTGCACTAGCCGAGGGGTTGATTGCCGATGTTTGAACCCAGCCCAGCTCCGCGCGTTTTTGCCGTTCCGCCCGGTTCGGACTTCCCAAAAATGCTGGTTCAGGGGCTGCAAGATCGCAGTGCAGCGCATCCGCCCGAGATGCTGGCGCGCGTTCAACTGGTCGTCAATACAAGGCGTATGGCCCGGCGCGTCCGCGACCTGTTTGACCAAGGCCCGGCGTGCCTTTTGCCGCGTCTTTCACTGGTTACCGATCTGGGGGAAAGCGTCGATCTTGCGCAGATACCTCCGGCGATTCCACCGCTGCGGCGCAGGTTAGAGTTGACGCAGTTGATCGCTAAGCTGTTGGAACAACAGCCAGATCTGGCTGCGCGGTCCTCACTGTTTGATCTTTCCGATAGTCTGGCCGCGTTGATTGATGAAATGCAGGGCGAAGGCGTTTCGCCTGATGCAATCCGGAATTTGGATGTCAGTGACATGTCCGGGCATTGGGAAAGGGCGCAAAAGTTCATCGGAATTGCCGATCAAATCATAGATTCAGGCCCAGATGCGCTGGATGTTCAGGCGCGGCAACGACTTGTGGTGGAAAACCTGATAGAGCGCTGGCAAGTCGCTCCGCCGCGGCATCCGGTTATCCTTGCCGGGTCAACCGGGTCACGCGGAACCACCCTGATGCTGATGGAGGCGGTCGCGCGCCTGCCGCAAGGCGCATTGATCCTGCCAGGGTATGATTTCGATCAGCCCGACCGCGTTTGGCGCGGATTGGACGATGCGCTAACATCGGAAGATCACCCGCAGTACCGGTTCCGCAAGCTGATGTCACAGCTTGGCTTGGAGCCAGATCAGATCATGCCTTGGACGGGTGATCAACCACCCTCGCCTGCTCGCAACCGTTTAGTTTCGCTGGCTTTACGCCCAGCGCCGATCACGGATGCCTGGATGTCCGAAGGCCCGCAACTGACCGATCTGGATGGCGCCACAAAGGACGTGACACTGGTCGAGGCGCAATCGCCCAGGTCCGAGGCCCTGGCCATCGCACTGCGCCTGCGCCAAGCAGCCGAGACCGGCCAAACTGCCGCGCTAATCACACCTGACAGGATGCTGACCCGCCAAGTCAGCGCTGCTTTAGATCGCTGGAACATCCTTCCCGATGACAGCGCTGGTCTACCGCTGCAACTATCGCCGCCCGGCCGGTTTCTGCGTCATGTGGCGGGGCTTTTCGCACGGCGTCTAGATGGCGAGGCATTGCTGACACTTCTGAAACACCCGCTGTGTCATGATGGCACGGAGGGGGGGGCCTTAAACCGACAAAACTTGGAGTTGGACTTGAGGCAATATGGTCCTCCGTTCCCAGATAGTGAAAGTTTAGAAGCCTTCGCTATTCGCAACAAGCGAACGGAAGGCAATGACGGAACTGAAAACTGGGCCCGTTGGGTTGCGGTTCATTTCTGTGGCCAAGTGATTTCGGGCGAGCGCACGCTTTCCGACTGGGTCGCTCATCTGCGCTCTCACGCTGAGGCCATTTCGGCCGGACCTAACTATCAAAAAGTCACACTTTGGGAGAAGAAGGCCGGAAGAGAAGCTCTTTCTGTAATTGCGGCTTTGGAAGACGAAGCGGAACATGGCGGCCCCATGACCGCCCATGACTTTGCCGACCTGTTGGGCGCATTGCTCGCGGGCGAAGAGGTCCGAGATCGCGACGCCCCACATCCGCACATCATGATCTGGGGCACCCTCGAGGCGCGCGTGCAAGGGGCAGATTTGCTTATCTTGGGCGGCCTAAATGAAGGCAGTTGGCCCGAGGCCGCTGCGCCAGACCCCTGGCTGAACCGCCAGATGCGCGACAAGGCCGGACTTTTGCTGCCCGAACGGCGGATCGGCTTGTCGGCTCATGACTTTCAACAAGCCATCGGCGCGCCCGAGGTCTGGCTGACTCGTGCCAAGCGGTCCGACGACGCAGAAACCGTTCCGTCACGCTGGCTGAACCGCCTTACGAACCTGCTGCACGGCTTGCCAGGGCAGGGCGGGCCTGAGGCACTGTCAGAAATGCGCAACAAAGGCCGGCAATGGCTGCAGTGGGCGGAACAGCTTGAAGTCGCGCCGCATATCGAACCGGCAACGCGCCCGTCTCCGCGGCCGCCAGTGGCATCGCGCCCAAACCGGTTGAGCGTGACGGAAATCAAACGGCTGATCCGCGATCCTTATGCGATTTACGCCAAACATGTGCTGCGCCTGAAACCGCTGGACCCTTTGGTGCAAGCGCCGGATGCCTTGTTGCGCGGGATCGTCATCCACGAAATTCTGGAACATTTCGTCAAAGACAGTGTTCTGGACACCGCCTTGTTGACCCGCGAGAATTTTTTGAAACGCGCAGAAACCTTGCTGGATCAACATGTTGCATGGCCCACGGCGCGTAAGCTGTGGCTGGCGCGGTTGGAACGCATCGCGGATGATTTTCTGGCCGCCGAAATCGCGCGACGAAGGGACGGGGGCCCAGTCGCCTTCGAGGCGGCGGTGAAACTTGTGCTGTCGCCCCTGGATTTCACCATCGCGGGCCGTGCCGACAGGATAGATCGCAACAAACGCGGCGCGTTGCGGATTGTCGATTACAAGACAGGAACGCCCCCGACGGAAAGCCAACAATCCAAGTTCGACAAACAGTTACTGATCGAAGCCGCGATGGCCGAAGAGGGCGGTATCGACGGGTTCGACCCTTCACCCGTGGCCGAGGCGATTTTCATTGGCATGGGCGGCACTTACAAAGAAGTACCCGCACCTCTGGCGAAAGAGCCGCCAGACAAAGTTCTAGCCGAGCTCAAAGAGCTGGTCTCTGCCTATTTAGAGCCTGATCAGGGGTTTTCATCCCGTCGAATGTTGCACAAGGATTCGGATGTGGGTGACTACGATCAACTGGCCCGGTTCGGTGAATGGGACCGCACGGATGACACAACGCCTGAGGACCTGACATGAGCGCCCGCAACGACGCAACCGAGCGGCAGGTACAGGCTGCGCGGCCCGACGCCTCGACCTGGTTGGCGGCCAATGCAGGCTCGGGGAAAACGCGGGTGCTGACTGATCGGGTGGCCCGATTGCTGTTGGGCGGCGTCCAGCCTCAGCACATCCTCTGCCTGACCTACACCAAGGCCGCCGCCAGTGAGATGCAAAACCGGTTGTTTGATCGCCTCGGACAATGGGCAATGAAGGATGATGCCGGTCTGATGTCCCAACTGACCGATCTGGGTGTACCCGGCGCGATCGACTCGGACAGGCTTGCACAGGCCAGAACTTTATTTGCGCGCGCTATCGAAACGCCCGGTGGCCTGAAGATCCAGACGATCCACTCATTCTGCGCCTCGCTGCTGCGGCGTTTCCCTCTTGAGGCCGGGGTCAGCCCGCAATTTTCCGAGATGGAGGATCGTGCGGCGGCCTTATTGCGTGAAGAGATTGTCGAGGATTTTGCCGCAGGTCCGCAGGCGAATCTGATCGAAGACGTCGCCCGGTTTGTCACAGATACCGGGTTCGACAAGCTTACCGCGGCCATCACCCAGAAACGCAACCTGTTTGCGCAGCCGCTGGAATGGGCCGATGTGCAGCAACGGTTTGAACTGGCCGACGGGTTCGATGAAGACGCTTTAATAGGACGTGTGTTTCTGGGCGGCGAGGTGGAATTGATCAGGTCGATTCTGCCGGTGCTTTCCGAAAGTGGCGGTAATAACGCCAAGGCGGCCGATAAGCTTGCAGCATTTACCGAGGCTCGCGTCAGTAGCTTACCTATTTTGGAAAGCGTACTTCTGACCGGAAAATCCGCCAAAGAACCCTTTACGGCTAAAATCAACAGTTTCCCGACCAAAGCCCTGCGCGAAGGGGCGCTGGTGGGTCAGATGCCCCAGCTCGAAGCGTTGATGTTGCGGGTGGAGGCCGCACGCGAACATCGGCTGGCACTGGTGGCCGCGCGCAAGACAATGGTGCTACATCGCTTCGCGACGGCGTTTTTGCCGGAATATGAGCGGCGCAAGCAACTGCGCGGATGGCTAGATTTTGACGACCTGATCTTACGTGCGCGGCAGGTGCTGAATGATCCGGCGGTTGCCGAATGGGTGTTGTACCGACTGGATGGTGGTATTGACCACATACTGGTGGACGAAGCTCAGGATACCAGTCCCGATCAGTGGGACGTGGTTGAAAAACTAGCGCAGGAATTTACCAGCGGGGAAGGGGCCCGGTCCGGGGTTGAACGCACGATTTTCGTGGTCGGTGACAAGAAGCAGTCGATCTATTCCTTCCAAGGCGCCGATCCGCAGGCATTCGATCTGATGCAGGCTGAGTTTGGGCGGAAGCTCTCTGAATCAGGCTCTAAATTGTGGGATTCCACGTTAGAATACTCATTCCGATCCTCCAGTGCGATCTTGTCCTTGGTCGACATCCTGTTTGAAAACCGCGCAGAGGCCGGATTTCACAAGGAAAGCCAGCACCGCGCGTTCAAGGCGGATCTGCCGGGCCGGGTGGACCTGTGGCCCGTTGTTGAAAAGGTCGAAGACGATGACGATACCGACTGGACCGATCCGGTAGATCGGCCCGGCGCGCGGCATCACACCGTCATTCTGGCCGAGAAGGTGGCGCAGTCGATCAAGGCAATGATCGAACAGGGTGAGACGATCCCTGAGGATGGCGAAACGCCCGGAACATTTGTAAGGCGTAAGGTTCAGCCGGGGGATTTTCTGATCCTCGTTCAACGCCGTTCGGACCTGTTTGCCGAAATCATTCGGGCTTGCAAAGCCGCCGATCTGCCGATCGCCGGGGCAGACCGGTTGAAGGTCGGCGCAGAATTGGCAGTTAAAGACCTGGCTGCGCTGCTAAGCTTTTTGGCTACGCCCGAGGATAGCCTGTCGCTTGCCACAGTTCTGAAATCGCCGCTGTTCGGGTGGGGCGAACAACAATTGTTCGACCTGGCACATCGGCGCAAGGAACAGTTCCTTTGGGCGGCTCTGCGTCAACGCGCCGAAGAGTACCCTGAAACACTGGCCGTTCTGAACGACCTGCGTGGACAGATCGACTTTCTGCGCCCCTACGACCTGATTGAACGCATCCTGACCCGCCACGACGGGCGGCGCAAGTTGCTGGGCAGGCTGGGTGCCGAGGCAGAAGACGGGATAAACGCGCTATTGTCGCAGGCGCTGGCCTATGAGCGCACGGATATCCCCAGCCTAACTGGATTTCTGGTGTGGATGCAGACCGACGATCTGGAAATCAAACGGCAGATGAGCGGTGTGGGCAACATGATCCGGGTGATGACCGTGCATGGCTCCAAGGGGTTGGAGGCGCCGATTGTGATCCTGCCGGATACGGGCAAACGGCAAGCTCCGCGCGATGCCGAGATCATGGTGGCCGAAGGCACACCGCTTTGGAAAGTTCCGGCTGACGCGTCCCCGGCGTTGATTGCGCGTGCGCGCGACGAAGCCCGAACGCGGGAAGAAAGTGAGCGGCTTCGTTTGCTCTATGTGGCTCTAACTCGAGCTGAAAAGTGGTTGATCGTGGCGGCTGCCGGCGATGTCGGTAAGGATGGGACCAGCTGGTATCAGATGGTTCAGGCCGCGATGGAACGGGCAGGGGCGGTGGCGCTGCCCGGCTCAGAATCTCTGCGATTGTCGCACGGGGATTGGGATGCATCGCCGATTGTTGAAGCCGCAGAGACCGCTGTGGCCGTGACGGACTTGCCAGCCCCATTTCTGTCGCCCGCCACACCACCGGAACCAGATCCCGAGACACTCAGCCCTTCCGATCTGGGGGGTGCCAAGGCCTTGCCCGGCGATGCAGGTCAGGACGAAGAGGCGGCAAAGCTGCGCGGCACACGATTGCACCTGCTGCTGGAACACTTGCCTTCGGTCGCGCGGGACGACTGGCCGCAGCTTTGCGCGCGGGTTCTGCCCGATATGCAGGACGCGGAACGGCAAGAGCTGATGGACGAGGCATGCGACGTTTTGACTGCCACACATCTTCGGCCTGTCTTTGCCGCCGACGCCTTGGCTGAGGTGCCCGTGACGGCCGACCTGAACGGGCGCCGCATGCACGGGGTGATCGACCGATTGATCGTCACTGATACCGAGGTTCAGGTCATTGATTTCAAAACAAATGCAACGGTTCCCAACAGTGCTGAGACATGCCCTGAGGGGCTTTTGCGGCAGATGGGGGCGTATGCCAACGCCTTGTCACAGGTCTATCCGAACCACGAAATCCGCACTGCGATCTTATGGACCAGGACAGCAGATTTGATGTGGCTGCCACACGATCTTGTGACGCACGCCCTGTCGCGCACCCAGATATCTTGACCTTGGATTGCCCGGCCCCTACGTTCTGTTCCCGAGACACCCCATTCAGGAGACAGAATATGTCGACCGTTGCCGTTACCGACGATACCTTTGACGCCGAAGTCAAAAACTCTGATGTCCCCGTTGTGGTGGATTTCTGGGCCGAATGGTGCGGCCCCTGTAAACAAATCGGCCCCGCTCTGGAAGAACTGGCCAACGAATACGGCGGCAAAATCAAAATTGCCAAGGTAGACGTGGACAGCAACCCAAACGCTGCTGCCGCCATGGGTGTGCGTGGCATTCCGGCGCTCTTCATCTTCAAGGACGGTCAGGTTGTGTCGAACCGCGCCGGTGCGGCCCCCAAAGCTGCACTGCAAAGCTGGATCGACGAATCCATCTGATCCGATGTGATCGGTTTTGATCAAGGGCGTCCGAGTTTGGGCGCCCTTTTTTGTGGTTGGCTCAATTGGGCCATCAATACAGGGAAAGCAAATGGCAAAAACACGGGTTCTGGTGGAATTCGGGATGGGCACATCCCTGCGGCGCGAGGATTATACCGAGGCCGCCCTGCGGGCGATCAAGGATGCGCTGTGGCATAACTCGGTGAACATGGCCGAGTTGTTCGGGTTTCCGAAAGAGGCGATGATCATCGACGCCGAGGTGGGTGTGCAGCAGCCCGACCAGGTCGATACCGATACGCTGAAGGCGATTTTTCCGTACGGCCAGCCTAACATCACAGTAACGCAGGGTGGTCTGGATATCGATAAACCCCACACCGATGGCCGCACTGTGATCGCCAATGCGGCGGTCATCGTCTCATTCGATATGGAGCCCGCCCAATGACCGAAAAACGCATCATTCTGGAAATGGGCACCGGCAACGATCTGTACGGTCAGGATTACACCAAAGCCGCCTGTCGCGCCGTGCAGGACGCGCTGCATCATTCGTCGATCACGCTGTTTTCCAAGCTGGGCATCGACCACACGGAGATGCGGGTTCAGGTGACCATCGCCGTTCAAAAACCTGATGAGGTTGACTGTGACAAGGTCGCCGCCGATCTGCCAAGGGGCCGCGCCGAAGTGCGGGCCGTCAAGGGTGGGTTGGATGTTGTGGATGACGCCGCTGGCACGCGCCATGTCATCGCCACAGCCGCGATCGAGGCGTTTTTGCCGGATCAGGCTGGTAAATACGTGCAAAGCTGACAAAGAAAAAGCCGCTCGGATACCCGGGCGGCTGCTTCAAATTCTGGTTCTGATTGCGGGATCAGATCTTTGCGATGTCCGCGCGCACCAGACCGATGTCTTCCAGCTGTGCGTTGGTCAGACCCGACAGGATCTTGCGTGTCTTGCGGCTTTCGTTCCACTCAACAGCGGATTCGAAGACATTGATGAATGCATCCACTACGTGCAGGATGGTAGCTGCTCCGAGTGGGGCATGGATGTTTGCAGTTGTTGCCATGTTCCCAGTCCTTATATCTGAAACAGCCGACCCGTTGTCGGTTGTGAGCCTCATGTAGTCCCAAGCGCGGGGACTCACAATTGCTGGTCTGGTAACCCCGGTTTGCGTTTTGTGCATATCTTTTGGGCAGTTGTGCAACGGGTTGCGCCGATCCCGCGCCCGGCCCATATATAGCGACTGAGAATACGGAGGCTTTCATGGCGGACAGCGATTTTCCCGGATGGCACGGGACCACGATCATTGGTGTCAAAAAAGGCGGGCAAGTCGTTATTGCCGGGGACGGACAGGTCAGCCTGGGCCAGACCGTGATCAAGGGGACCGCGCGTAAAGTACGCCGCCTGTCACCGGGCGGATTCGAAGTTGTCGCCGGATTTGCCGGTTCGACCGCTGACGCTTTTACTCTGCTGGAACGGCTTGAGGCGAAACTGGAAGCGACACCCGGCCAACTCGCTCGTGCGTCCGTTGAACTGGCCAAGGACTGGCGCACCGACAAGTACCTGCAAAAACTTGAGGCAATGCTGATCGTCACCGACGGCAAAGACCTGTTGGTTATCACCGGGGCGGGGGATGTGCTGGAACCCGAACACAACGTGGCCGCCATAGGATCAGGTGGAAACTTTGCCCTGGCCGCTGCGCGGGCAATGATGGGCGGCGATAAACCCGCCGAAGAGGTCGCGCGCGAAGCCATGGCGATTGCCGCAGACATCTGCGTCTATACCAATGGCAATCTGACGATTGAGACGATCTAGGCCAGCAGCGCCGAGATTTCTTTCCCCTTCCAGCGCCGGTACATGCCGACCAGCCCAAGCAGGGCGGTTGCGATGACGATGTAATAGGGCAGGCGGATGTCGATGCTCATCAATCCGCCGCCGACCAGGGACATGACACCACCGGCAAGGCAGAAGACCGCCGTCGTAACGCCCATGACCCAACCCTGATCCGCTTCGCCAACGCTGGACGAAAACAGACCCAGCAGGGTCGGGTAAGCGACGCCAAAGAAGAAATAGAAGAAGAAGACCGGAACATAGCTCAGTACCCCGCTGGGGCTGAAGGCAAAGCCAAAGCCGCAGATCACCATCACCACCAATGAGGTATGGATGATGGAATGCTTGCTGAACCTCTCTTGCGCTGGTTTCACAAGGAATGTGCTGGAAAACGCCAAAGCAAAGCCGATGACTACCATTGCCATACTGCCACCGATCACGCCGTAGCCCCATGCACTGGTCAGGAAATTATCGACGAATACGTAGAACGTGACATTGGCAATCATGAACAGCGCATAGACGGGCAGGATTTTTAGAACCAACGGGTGTTCACGCACCGCGATCAGGCTGTCGGTGATATCGCGCGGGCGAAAGACAAACGCAGCCCGCTCGGTTCGGGTGTCCTTGAAGTAAACGCTCACCAGGAAGATGGCGATCATCACCAGAACAAACGCGCCGTAGAACGGCATCTTGAGCGTGGCGTAGCTGCCCAGTATCGCCGCGTCGGACAGAACAGCCCCGATAATCGGGCCGCCGACCAGACCAAAGCTGACGCCGGTGATGATATACCCCATATTGCGGTCACGGTCGGCGGCATCGGTACTACCGTCGATCATCGCCGCTTGTGCAATGGGCTGATTACCTGCCGTAAAGCCGGTGATCGACCGACCAATGATCAGCAGAAGCAAACTGTTAAGGTAAAGTGCAGTGATGGTGATGGCATAACCGGCCAGCGCCCCACCTAAACACACCAGCAAAGCATTCTTGCGCCCGATGGAGTCCGAGACCTTTGAGACATAGACCACACCCAGAAACCAGGACAGAAAGAAACACCCGATCACCAGCCCGTAGAAGAAATGGCGCTGACCCATTGAAGTTCTTTCCGGCAGGAACCCGGATTTTGTTTCCATGATCAAAGAGTTGATGATGGGAAAGACCAGCCCTTGTCCGATCAGATCCACGAATACCACGAACAATAACGTAATCTTGGCAATCTTCGTCATGATACACACCTCGGAACTGGTCCCTTGAGGTAAGTGTAGCAGACAGGCGCAATGGCACCTAACGCCTTGTCAGAGGCCGGTAATTACCGGCCTCCGGGCGCAATTCGTCGTTGGGTTACGAAAGCGCAGCAACGCCCAGCGGAACGCCGGCGACGTCACACCAGATGTAAACTTCGTTATAGCCCGAGATATCCATAGTCGGCGGTACGGCATAAGACTGCTTGCCCTTCAGGTTCAGCAGCGCGCCCAGCTTCGAGTTCGGATCATAGGTGCCATCCTTGCCGAAGGCCACGCGTGGGTCGGGACCGTTATCCAGCGAAAAGTCATCACCCAGCTCAACGATATAGCGCTCACCGTCTTTGACCACTTTGACCGAACCGGTGGTGATATGTTTCGAGCGGCCCTCGAATGTGCCCTTTTTCTTGGCACCGCCGGCGGCAGCGACATTGGCACTGGCCAGAGTCAGAGCGGCGCCCGTTGCAGCGGCATTCAAAAAGAGCGAACGACGAGTCATCATGATGTGGGTCTCCATTTCAAAGTGCAGGCGAACTTGCCCGTCGACGCAGACTATGCGCAGCTATTTTCTGTCTGGCGATTCACATCACCACGATTTTCCGTGTGCAGACCGTGTGTTGGCGTGAGTTTTTCGTGATCAGCTTGTGTTTTTGTGGCTTATGATTAGGTTCCGGTGCGAAACAATTGGATAGAACTCACATGACCGACCTGACCCCGCGCGAAATCGTCTCGGAACTGGACCGTTTCATCATCGGGCAAAAGGATGCCAAACGGGCCGTGGCCGTTGCGCTGCGCAACCGCTGGCGGCGCAAGCAGTTGGCCGACGACATCCGGGACGAGGTCTATCCGAAAAACATCCTGATGATCGGCCCCACCGGTGTCGGCAAGACCGAAATCAGCCGCCGCCTGGCGAAACTGGCCCGCGCGCCCTTCATCAAGGTCGAAGCCACCAAATTCACCGAAGTGGGCTATGTCGGTCGTGACGTGGAACAGATCGTGCGCGATCTGGCGGACGCTGCCATCCTGCAAACCCGCGAATATATGCGCGAGGATGTCAAAGCCAAGGCGCATCAAGCCGCCGAAGACCGCGTGATCGAAGCCATTGCAGGCACCGATGCCCGCGAAGGCACGCGCGAGATGTTCCGCAAAAAGCTGAAGGCGGGCGAGCTGGATGATACCGAGATTGAGCTGGAGCTGTCCGACTCGTCGAACCCGATGCCAATGTTCGATATTCCCGGCCAGCCCGGTAGCCAAATGGGGATGATGAATCTGGGCGATATCTTCGGCAAGGCCTTTGGCGGGCGTACTGTGAAACGAAAAATGACTGTCTCGGAAAGCTATGAAGCGCTGATCGGGGAAGAGGCCGACAAGCTGCTGGATGATGAGATCGTTAACCGCATCGCGCTGGAATCCGTTGAACAGAACGGCATCGTGTTCCTAGATGAGATCGATAAGGTTTGTGCCCGTACAGACGCGCGGGGCGGCGATGTCAGCCGCGAAGGGGTACAGCGCGACCTGTTGCCTTTGATCGAAGGCACGACAGTATCCACCAAGCACGGCCCAGTAAAAACCGACCATATCCTGTTCATCGCGTCGGGTGCGTTCCATATCGCCAAACCGTCGGACCTGTTGCCGGAACTGCAGGGCCGCCTACCGATCCGCGTGGAATTGCGCGCGCTGACCGAAGAAGATTTCGTGCGCATCCTGACCGAAACCGACAACGCCCTGACCCGTCAATACACCGCTTTGATGGGCACCGAAGAGGTCACGGTCAGCTTTACCGATGACGGAATCGCGGCCCTTGCGCGTATCGCAGCTGATGTGAACCAAAGCGTCGAAAACATCGGTGCGCGTCGTTTGTACACGGTGATGGAGCGCGTGTTCGAAGAGCTGTCCTTTACCGCGCCCGATCAGGCCGGAATTTCGATCACGGTTGATGCGCAATTCGTTGACGACAATCTGGGCGAATTGACCAAATCCACTGACCTCAGCCGTTACGTTTTGTAACATCGCCAGCCGGTTTTTGCCGCTTTGGCAGCGTTGTGCCGCTGGACGCCGGGCCAGAATGAGATAGCGTAGTCGCAATTCACCCAGAGGGCTGACCAGTGCTGCGCTATTTAATAATTCTGATTACATCCCTGTCGCTAAGCGCCTGTGTCGACCGGACGGTAACCGAGATTGTTCCCTCGGCCGTAACTGTCGGAACGCCTGAAAAGATATTCGCAGCCACAACGCGAGCGCGTGAAGCAGACGGAACTTATGGATTCAAGCGTGGGGAAGCGCTGAAGTTTTTGGAAACAACAGTGTCGATCCCGCCATCACACACACCGGGAACATTGAAATTCTCTTATGCGAATCCGAACCCGAAAAAAGAATTTGTTCTTACAAATGTGACCGAACTGGGCGGGCCAAAGGGTTTACGCGAACATTTGCGCGGCGAAGACGATGTTACGATTTTTGTACACGGCTACAACTCGACCCAGACAGAAACGATTTTCCGCGCGGCCCAGCTGACCCATGACATTGGTCTTCCGGGCTCCACGCTGGTTTACTCCTGGCCTAGCCGCGCGACCGGGTATGGATATGCCTATGATCTGGACAGCATGTTGTTTGCCCGCGACGGGTTGGAGCAAACCATCCGCGAACTGAAATCCATGGGAGTCAAACGCGTCATTCTGGTAGCACATTCCATGGGTGGCGCTTTGACGATGGAGATGATGCGCCAAACGGAACTGCAGGAACCGGGTTGGGCGAAAAGGAACCTCGAAGGGGTTGTGCTGATCTCGCCCGATCTGGATCTGGATCTGTTTCGCTCGCAGATGAGGCGGATCGACAATCCGCCCGACCCATTTATCGTAATGGTCTCGCAAAAGGACAAAATCCTGAACATTTCCGCCCGCCTGCGCGGCACGGATGAGGGTGTGCGGCTGGGAAACATCACCTCACTCGAGTCGCTCGAGGAATTCCCGATCAACGTGATCGACACAACTGCGTTCAGCAGCGATGCCGAATCCTCGCATTTTGTGGCGGCGACTTCTCCGGCTCTGTTGTCGATCCTTAGTTCGTTGCGGCGCGTCAATAACACGTTCGGACGCGAAGACAGGCCCGGCATCGATATACTGGTGCCGCCCAGCGAGCGTAATCCAGACGGCGCCACGGAAATCGTTCTGACAGAAACAGGGCAGGCTCAGGTCACTACCCCGTGACGCGGTTCAGCCTGCGTCAATATTTTCGGGACAACGCGACCTGGTTGGGCGCGGGGGTTTTGCTGACCTTTCTGTCCAGCTTTGGGCAGACCTTCTTTATCTCGATCTTCGCTGGAAACATCCGCGCGGAATTTGGTCTTGGGCACGGCGCCTGGGGTGGACTTTACTCTCTGGGCACCACCGTTTCGGCCATCGTTATGATCTGGGCCGGCGGGCTGACGGATGTTTTCCGCGTCCGCGTTTTGGGGCCCGCCGTTCTGGCTGGTCTGGCCGTGGCGGCGGTGGCCATGGCTTTGAACAGCTGGCTTGTCCTGTTGCCGCTGGTGGTCTTTTTGTTGCGCCTGTTCGGTCAGGGGATGAGCGTTCATCTGGCACAGGTCGCCATGGCGCGATGGTTCATCGTTACACGTGGCAAAGCCCTGTCGATTGCATCGGTTGGCTACGCGATTGGTGAGGCACTGCTGCCGCTGGCTTTCGTGGCCGCGATGGCGTTTCTGGACTGGCGGTGGCTGTGGGTGTTGTCCGCAGTGGTCGTCCTGATGGGGATACCCGTTCTGACGCGACTTTTGCGTCAGGAGCGCACGCCGCAAAGTCTGGCGGATGCGTATTCAGCGACAGGGATGCAGGGCCGCCATTGGACCCGAAAAGACGCGCTGTTTCATCCGCTGTTTTGGTTCATGGCCCCGACTATACTGGCCCCATCGGCCTTTATCACCGCGTTTTTCTTCCATCAGGTGCATCTTGCCCAAGTCAAGGGCTGGCAGCATATCGAACTGGTCGCCCTGTTTCCGGTTTTCACCGGCGTATCCTTGATTGGGATGTTTGCGGCCGGCTGGGCGCTGGACAAATGGGGCACCGCGAGGCTGATGCCTTTTTACCAAATCCCGATCGCAATTGGTTTTGTGATCGCAGGAATGACAAACTCAATCGGCGGGGCCCTGATTGCAATGATCTTTCTGGGCCTGACGGTTGGAGCAAACAACACGCTACCAAGCGCCTTTTGGGCTGAATTCTACGGTACCAGGCACATTGGGGCGATCAAGGCGATGGCCACAGCCGTTATGGTTTTAGGATCAGCAATCGGCCCCGGCCTGACCGGGATATTGATCGACGCCGGTATACCGCTGAGCACGCAGTTCCTGTGGATCGGCGGTGTTTTCATACTTGTATGCCTGTCGGCTAAAATCGGAATTACACGCGCTATGCGCTCGTTTTAACGCGTCCGGCGCAGATAGACGTAATAAGCCCCTTCGCCCCCGTGGCTGATATGGGCTGGGGTCACTTGCAAAACAGCCTGTGCAAGCGGCGGCAAGGCCAACCATTGCGGCACCTGATTGCGCAATACGCCGCGTGGAGTTGGGATTGGGCCGGGTTCATCCCTGTCCTTGCCCTTTCCGGTGACAACCAGAACAAGGCGCTTACCTGACGCCTGGGCCGTTAGAATAAACCGGGTCAGCGCCGGATACGCAGTGTCCATGCGCATGCCATGCAGGTCCAGTTTCCCTTCAGGCTTGATCTTGCCGCGTTTCATACGGCCAAATGCCTTGGTGTCCATTTGCACCGGGCTGGTACGCAAATTTTCACTGATCGAGGGCTTAAACGCATTTCGCACGGGTTTACCGGGCGCGTTTTGTCCGACCTCGAATGCCTCAAACCGGGGTTTTGGGGGTTTGTTCGGCTTGGGTTTGGGCAGTGTGACCGGGTGGACCGATTGTGGAATTTCGGGATGCAGCCGCTCAGCCTGTTTGGCGACCTTGCGCCACAGCTCGATCTCGTCTGCCGTCAATTTGCGTCGGGACATCAGAATTCATCCGGTAACAGGGCATAGGCCCGCTGGATCGGCAGCAGCAACACCATCCGCCCCGGATCCCTGAGGCGCCCGGCGGCCTTTCCCGCCTCGTCCCCTGTGCCAAAGAATATATCCGCGCGCTGCGCCCCTTTGATGGCGGCACCGGTGTCCTGCGCAATCATCAACCTTCGCAACGGGGTTTTGCCGTCCTTTTCCACCCAAACAGGGGCACCAAGCGGCGTATGAGCCGGATCAGCTGCAATACTGCGCATCGTGGTGACCGACCGGTTCATGGCACCCAACGGCCCAAGCTCGGGCGCAACGCGCGAGACCTCGCGGAAGAACACGTAAGAAGGGTTGTGAAACAGCAACTCGGCCCCTGCTTCGGGATTTTTGCGGACCCATGCGCGGATCATCTGAGCACTAACCTCATGCGCACCCAGCGCACCCTGACGAATCAGCTCGGTCCCGATGGAACGATAGGGGTGACCGTTCGCGCCGCCATAGCCGACGCGCAAGGCACTGCCGTCTGGAAGGCGCACACGCCCCGAGCCCTGGATTTGCAGAAAGAACAACTCGACCGGGTCATCCACCCAGGCGATCTCAAGGCCGCGGCCCTGCATCGCGTCGCCCGTCAGGATTTCACGGCGGCTGAGCCAAAGCCCTTCGGCCCGCGCCTCCGGCGGCATTTTGTAGATCGGGTATTTGAACCGGTCGGTCCGGGTTTTGGACCCGTCTAGTTCAGGTTCGAAATAACCGGTGAACAGGGCCTCTTCTCCGTCCTCGACCAGAACTGGACGAAAGAACAGCTCAAAAAACGACTGCGCCGCGTCTGCGTCGTAGGTTCGGGCGACGCGACACAATGCCTGCCAATCCGGATCGTCCAGATCGCCGCAGGTGTTCAGAAATACCGAAAGGGCCGCCCCGTGATCGTCGGCAGCCCATCCATCCAGATCGTCAAAGGAAAGAATTGATCGCGTCGGTTCAGCGCTGGCGGCAGTGGTCATAACTGCCACCAGAAATAGCGACCGGAGCGCGCCAATCATGCGTCCGTGGCAACAAGCAGCCAGTTTGGATCATCAGCGCCCATGACACGGGCAAAGGTCCAGCTGTCCTTTTGGCGTTTAATAGTGTTTGGGTTGCCTTCGATGATATCACCGCCACGATCACGCACGACCGAGGTCAGCTCACCCACAAACCGCATGGTGATTTCCGCCTGGTTTGTGTCTTTGTCGAAGGTCGCATCCGCCAGCGCGGTTTCGCGCACGCCGACAAACTCAGCCTCGATGGTCAGACCCTGATCTTCGCGGGCCGCCACGACTGAAACGAATGTGTCAAACACCTCTTCGGACAGGAAGGGCTGGATTTCATCCAGATTGCCCTTTTCGAACCCCATGACGATCATCTCATAGGCTCCGCGGGCACCCTGCACGAATTCACCAACAGAGAATTCGGGCTCGACCCGCTTCATCGCGGCCAGCGTTTTCGCCTGTTCGCTGTCTTCGGCGACATGGTCTGTGATGTCATGATCCGGCCCGCCTTCGATCACCTCGAAGCCGCGACGCGACTTGTCCGCCTCGGGTTGCTGTTGAACAGGGGGTTTCTCAAAGCCCTCACGTGTACCCAGCACGCTTTTCAGGCGCAGGATCAGGAAAACGGCAATTCCGGCCAGGACCAGCAACTGGATCATCGGTTCGTTCATTTCATCCTCTTTTCAGACCGCGACTTTGTATACGCGGCCTCATGCCACTATGTAGGTGACAGATCGTGGCAAGTCCACAGCCCGGCCTAAGGGAAAGGATAACGCAGATGTACTTGTTCTTGGCATTTTTGTTGGTGCCCATCATCGAGATCGCCCTGTTCATACAGGTCGGCGGCCTGATCGGACTGTGGCCGACGCTAGCGATAGTCGTTCTAACAGCCGTAATCGGCACGGTTTTGGTCAGGACACAAGGTCGCATGGCACTGGCTAACTTGCAGCGGTCCTTTGCTGAACTGGACGACCCGACCGAGCCTTTAGCCCATGGTGCCATGATCCTGCTGTCTGGTGTTTTGTTGCTGACGCCGGGGTTTTTCACCGATGCCATTGGATTTGCACTGCTTGTTCCGGGTATTCGGGTGGCCGTATTCAAATACCTGAAATCCAAGGCGACCATCACACAGTTCCAGATGGGCAGCGGCGCGCAGTTCCGCACTGGTCCCACCCCGTTTGATCAGGATGACGTGATCGACGGAGATTTTACCGAAGTTCGCCCGCGTCAGAACCCCTCAAAGCCATCCAAATGGGTCGAAGGTCCACCCCAGCATTGAGGTGCCGCGCCCAACTTGCTAAGCAGTGGCAAATTTCATTTTCGGAGTAGATCCATGGCTGACGAAAGCCCTGCAGAAAACACCGCGGCACAGACCGCCCCTCAGATCCAGATGCGCGTTCTGGGACAGTTCATTCGCGATATGTCTTTTGAAAACGTGATGGCGCAAAAAGGCGTGTCTGGCGACGTTCAGCCCGAGATTGCCGTTCAGGTGAACCTGGACGCCAAAAAGCGCCCGACCGAGCATCAGTACGAAGTTGCCGTAAAACTGAACCTGACCTCCAAAGCTAAGGGCATGGAGGACGTTCTGTTCCTGTGCGAACTGGATTATTGCGGCCTGTTCCACATCGAAGGCGTGGCAGAAGACCAGTTGCACCCGTTCCTGATGATCGAATGCCCGCGCATGCTGTTCCCGTTCCTGCGCCGCATTGTCAGCGACATCACCCGTGACGGTGGTTTCCCGCCGGTCAACCTGGACAATATCGACTTTGTTGCGCTGTACCGCAACGAGCTGATGCGCCGTCAGGCCAAAACCGAAAAAACCGAAGCCTAATCGGTACGACCCGCGCCGGGCAAGGGCTCAGGCGCGGGTCCACAGGGCGTTTTCTCCCAGTTTTTCCACAAATGTCTCATGTGCCGCGCGTTCTTCTTCGGTGATTTTCGACGCCAGCGGCGTCGGGCGCGCTGTTGGCCGCCAATCGTCCCCTCCGCCACCGGCAGATGCCGCGCTGGTGGACAGGCCAAAGTCTGGCTGTCGCCCGCCAATCAATTCCAGATACACCTCGGCCAGAATTTCCGAGTCGAGCAGCGCGCCGTGCAGCACGCGGTTCGTATTGTCGATGTTGAAACGTCGACACAACGCATCCAATGACGCGGGCGAGCCCGGAAACCGTTTACGCGCAATTACCAACGTGTCCAATGCCTGATCCATCGGCAGCTGGGGCAACCCCATCCATCTGAGTTCCGCATTCAGGAATTTCATGTCGAAGGATGCGTTGTGGATTACCAGTTTGGAATCCTGAATGAAATCAAGGAAGCCCTGACCAACCTTGGCAAAAACCGGCTTGTCTTTCAGCGTGACCTCACCCTTTTCCGGGGCGCGCGGAGTGTCCAGCAGGTCGGGACCGATACCGTGCACACCAAATGCCTCTTCGGGCATCGAACGCTCGGGGTTGATGTAGACGTGATAGGTCTCACCCGTGGCCATATGGTTCCACAGTTCGACCGCGCCGATTTCTACGATCCGGTCACCGCTTTCGGGATCAAACCCCGTGGTTTCGGTATCGAGTACAATCTCACGCATTAGCCATCCCCGCCCGTATCTGCCTGACCACATCCTGCACCTGTGCGCGGGCGTGGTCCAGTGTGTCCGTCACGATCACAAAGTCCGACCGCGCGCATTTTTCGTCATTGGGCATCTGCTTGGCGCGGATCTGTTCGAACTGCGCCTCAGTCATCGTTCCGCGCTCCATCACACGTCGCTTTTGCTCGTCCGCCGGGATCTGAACACAAGCAACCGCATCCATCGTCGCATTGCCGCCTGTTTCAAACAACAAGGGTATGTCGAAAACCAGAATGTCCGCCGTGGCGCTATCCCGAAAACCCGCCCGGTCGGCGGCCACCAAAGGGTGAACGATGCTTTCGATCACTTTCAATGCCGCCGGATCCAAGGATATGGCTTGTTTCAAGGCATCCCGGCTGACCGCGCCATCAACAATTGCCTCAGGAAACGCATCGCGCATCGTCTCTACCGCCGCACCGCCTGCAGAATAAAGCCGATGCACAGCCGCATCCGCATCCCAAAGTGCACAGCCTTCATCCACGAACATTTGCGCCGTGGTGCTTTTGCCCATTCCGATCGAGCCTGTCAGGCCAAGAGCAAAGCTCATCCCAGCACCGTGGCGCGCAACTCATCCGTAACCTCGGGCCGTTTGCCAAACCAACGCTCAAAGCCCGGAACCGCCTGGTGCAGCAACATGCCCAGACCATCGACTGTTGTGCACCCGGCCTCTTCGGCCGCTTGCAGAAGCTTGGTCTTTAAAGGCGCGTAGACAAGGTCGGTAACCACAGCGCCCGGCTGCAACCCATCCAGCGGCACACGCAATTCAGGCTGCCCCTGCATACCCAGCGATGTGGTGTTCACCACCAATTCCGCATTCTCGATCACATTGCCGGCCTTGACCCAGTCAACCACGGTTATGCGCGGCCCAAATTCTTCTTTCAATTGGTCGGCCCGGGCACGCGTGCGGTTGGTTAGCATAATCTCGGGCACTCCGGCATCTACCAGGGCCTGCAAAACGGCGCGAGCAGCCCCGCCCGCGCCGAAGACCACGGCCGGACCGTCCTGTGGGTTCCAGTCAGGCGCCCCTGCAAGCAGGTTTTCCATAAATCCGTAGCCATCGGTATTGTCTGCGTGGATCGAGCCATCGGGCTGAAAGACAAGTGTATTCGCCGCACCAATCATTGCCGCCCGATCTGACACGTGATCCGCAATCTGCAAGGCAGCTTCTTTATGGGGGACGGTTACATTTGCGCCGACATACCCGGCTTTGGGCAGGGTCCGCAGAACACTCTCCAAATCCTCAGGTGCGACGTCCATGGGGACATAGTGCCCGGCCAGCCCATAGGTCTTTAGCCAATGTCCATGCAGTTTAGGGGACTTTGAATGTCCAATCGGATGCCCAATTACGCCAGCCAAAGGAATTTGGTTATCCGTCATTGATCAATCACCCCTTTAACAGCCAGAAAATTCAGCAACTCCAACAGGGGCATACCCAAAACATTAAAATAGTCGCCGTCAATGGTCGCGAAAAGGCGCACACCTTCTTCCTCAAGCTTATAAGCCCCGACCGCATGACGAATACTGTCCCAGTTGCGGTCTACGTAGTCACGCAGATAGACATCGGAACTCATGCGCATGCGCAGACGTACCTGACCAACATGGCGCCAGATCGGCTCGCCATTCTGATAGATCACGGCCGCGGACAGCAGCATATGCCGCTTGCCTCGCATTGCCTTCAACTGCGCCAGCGCGCCTTCGGGCGTTTCTGGTTTCGACAAAAGCTGGCCATCGAAGTCCAGCACCTGATCACAACCCAGAACCATCGCGCCTGGGTTCTTGTCGCTAACCTTGCGGGCCTTCATTTCGGCCAAAGTGTCTGCGATATCCCGAGGGGGGGCGTCTTCGGCCAACAAGGCGCGTTTGGCAGTATCCTCATCCACGCGCGCGGTTTCTACCGTGAACGGCACACCCGCATTGCGCAAAAGCTGCGCGCGGATAGATGACCCCGAGGCAAGGATGATGGGGACAGACATGTGGAAAACCCCTGAGCAAATCGTTGAGCGTTCTAGGATGGTTTGTATGGTTTTCCGGTTGACACGCAACCCCGGGAATTTTGCCTGAAACTTCCCTGAGTCGTTCGAAGACCGTCCTTTTGGGACAAGGATAACTTTGCTGCGCGGGAAAACTGGGATTTCCGGTCTTACTCAACGAGTTATCCCCAGACACGCTTGAATGAAATAGAACTAAGATACTGAAATTAAAACATAAAAACTGAAATCAACAGAATCACCCAATCGCAGCACAATTCTATCCACCTGGGGAAAACACATGCGTAAAAAAGTAATCCACGGAATTTACTCACCCTACAAAACCATCATCCTTTTTCTTTTCCTATTTTTTTATTAGGGAGGGTTCCAACCAACGTCCGGAGCCAGAATGACCGATCTTCTTTTCACGATTTACCCGTGGGTGAAGTCATTGCACATCATGGCTGTGATCTCATGGATGGCAGGTTTGTTCTATTTGCCCAGACTGTACGTCTATCACGTTGAGAAAGCCCAAAAGGTCGAAGGCGCAGAAACTATCTTCTTTGAGATGGAAGAGAAGCTGCTGCGTGTGATCATGCGCCCTGCGATGTATGTAGCCTGGCTTTGCGGGTTGATCATGGTGTTCACGCCCGGCATCGTCGGGTGGGATTGGTCCTGGCCCTGGATCAAGGGTGCTGCCGTAATTGGCATGACCTGGTTCCATCATTGGTTGATGGCGAGACGTAGGGATTTCCTGGAAGGCCGAAATAAGCTCACTGGGCGGCAGTTTCGCATGATGAACGAGGTTCCGACCGTTCTGATGGTTATCATCGTTCTGGCGGTCGTTGTGAAGTTCTGAACGCCTGTTTGACTCCGACGGCCCGCGCGCTTATGTAGGGATCAACACGCCCGTCCGGGCGGCGTATCTTCCGTACTGAAATTCCACTTCGTGCCGCAATGTCAGCGGCGAAGGTATATATCATGTCCACTGAATCCCTGAATCTGGCCGACCTGAAGGCCAAAAGCCCCAAAGACCTTCTGGCGATGGCCGAAGAGCTGGAGATCGAAAACGCCTCGACCATGCGGAAAGGCGAAATGATGTTCCAGATTCTGCGCGAACGCGCGGATGAAGGCTGGACCGTTGGCGGCGACGGCGTGCTGGAAGTGCTGCAAGACGGCTTCGGCTTTCTGCGCTCGCCCGAGGCAAACTATTTGCCAGGTCCGGACGATATCTATGTCTCGCCCGACATGATCCGCCAGCATTCCTTGCGCACCGGTGATACGGTCGAAGGGGATATCAAAGCGCCTGATGATAATGAGCGTTACTTTGCGCTGATCAAGGTCACCAAGATCAACTTTGAAGAACCGGAAAAAGCCAGACACAAGATCGCGTTTGACAACCTGACGCCGCTCTATCCCGATGAACGCCTGAAGATGGAGATCGAGGATCCCACCATCAAGGACAAGTCGGCGCGTGTGATCGATCTGGTGGCCCCGATCGGTAAAGGCCAGCGATCGCTGATTGTGGCGCCGCCGCGGACCGGTAAAACGGTGATCCTGCAGAACATCGCGCATTCGATCGAACAGAACCACCCAGAGTGCTATCTGATTGTCCTGCTGATCGACGAACGCCCCGAAGAGGTGACCGACATGCAGCGTTCGGTGAAGGGGGAAGTTGTATCTTCTACCTTCGACGAACCCGCAACGCGCCACGTGGCGGTATCTGAGATGGTGATCGAAAAAGCCAAGCGTTTGGTTGAGCATAAACGAGATGTTGTTATTCTTCTTGACTCGATCACAAGACTTGGTAGGGCCTTCAACACTGTGGTGCCATCGTCGGGTAAAGTTCTGACCGGTGGTGTGGACGCGAATGCTCTGCAACGGCCCAAGCGGTTCTTTGGTGCCGCGCGGAATATCGAAGAAGGTGGCTCGCTGACCATCATTGCCACCGCGCTGATCGACACCGGCAGTCGGATGGACGAAGTTATCTTCGAAGAATTCAAAGGAACCGGTAACTCGGAAATCGTTCTGGATCGTAAGATCGCAGATAAGCGCGTGTTCCCGGCCATCGACATCCTCAAGTCCGGCACCCGGAAAGAGGAACTTTTGGTCGATAAGGGAGATCTGGCTAAGACATTCGTCTTGCGTCGTATCCTCAACCCGATGGGCACGACCGACGCGGTCGAGTTCCTGTTGTCCAAGTTGAAACAGACCAAGACGAACGGCGAGTTCTTCGATTCGATGAACACCTGACACAGGTCTTAAACGACGCGAGGCCTTCGAATGGATACGATATTCGCCTTGGCCAGCGCGCAAGGCAAAGCCGGGGTGGCGGTCATCCGCCTCTCGGGACCACACGCGCATTCCGCAGCTGCCAGCTTAACCGGAAGCCCGCTGCCGCCTCGTGGCATGTGGGTCCGGTCGTTACATGCCGCGGATGGCGCACGGTTGGATGACGGGCTGGTTCTGACCTTTCAGGCCCCGGCCAGTTTTACCGGCGAAGACGTGGCCGAACTGCAGATCCATGGCAGCACCGCTTCGGTGAACGCAGTGATGCGGTGCCTGTCCGATATGGACGGGCTACGACTGGCCGAACCCGGAGAGTTCACACGCAGGGCGCTGGAAAACGGTAAGATGGACCTGACACAGGTCGAAGGTCTTGCTGATCTGATTGATGCGGAAACTGAGGCGCAGCGCAAACAAGCACAGACTATTTTGGCTGGTGATTTGGGTGTTTTGGCGGAACGGTGGCGACGCGATCTGATCCGCGCTGCATCCTTGCTGGAAGCTGTCATTGATTTCGCGGATGAGGACGTCCCAACAGACGTCACGCCCGAGGTAAAATCTCTTGTGACCGGCGTTATGGCTGATCTGCAACGTGAAGCAGATGGCGTAAAGATCGCAGAGCGCATTCGAACAGGGTTTGAAGTCGCGATTGTTGGTCTTCCAAATGCCGGAAAATCAACCTTGCTAAATGCTCTGGCAGGGCGAGAGGCGGCGATTACTTCGGAATATGCCGGAACTACTCGCGATGTGATCGAGGTTCGAATGGACCTTGCAGGACTTCCGGTCACGTTGCTGGACACCGCAGGATTGCGGGAAACCGAGGATCACGTGGAAAGCTTGGGAATTGAACTGGCAAGAAAGCGGGCGGATTCAGCTGATCTGCGCGTGTTCCTGACGGATGACCCGAAGGACCTGGGTGTTCAGATGGTGAATGGCGATATACAGGTTTTGCCAAAATCTGATCTTCGAGATCCGTGCGAAGGTGGAATATCCGGAAAAACCGGGCAGGGTATCGATCAACTTATTTCCCAGATTTCGGATGTACTTGGTACCCGAACCACAAGCAATGGTATTGCGACACGGGAAAGGCACCGGGTTGCTTTGATCAAATCGCGGGAATCCCTGAGTTCTGCTATGGCGGTTCTGGAATCGGGTCCAGACCTGTATGATATTGCAGCAGAAGAATTACGCACGGCAATCCGTGCCCTAGAAACCTTGGTTGGCAGGATCGGTGTTGAAGACCTTTTGGATGAGATCTTCTCGAGTTTCTGCCTGGGTAAGTAAGGAGTGTTTCACGTGAAACATTCAGATTTTGACGTGATTGTAATTGGCGCAGGCCATGCGGGTACAGAAGCAGCTCATGCGGCAGCGCGTATGGGCGTCAAGACGGCACTGGTTACATTGTCCGCATCAGATATAGGTGTCATGTCCTGCAACCCAGCAATTGGTGGGCTGGGTAAAGGCCATTTGGTCCGTGAAATTGATGCCCTGGACGGGGTCATGGGGCATGTTGCCGATCAGGCCGGCATTCAATTCCGCTTGCTTAATCGACGTAAGGGGCCAGCTGTTCAAGGCCCCAGAACGCAGGCAGATCGTGCGCTGTACCGCGCGGCCATGCAGAAAGAGACAGAAAAACAGCCAAATCTGTTCGTCGTTACTGGGGAAGTTGTCGATTTTCTGATGGACGGGAACCAAGTTTCCGGTGTGAAGCTGGCTGACAGTTCTGAAATCAAGAGTAAAACGGTTATCCTGACGTCGGGGACCTTCTTGCGCGGTGTCATTCATATTGGGGATGTATCTCGGCCTGGCGGCCGTATGGGTGATCGCCCGTCAGTCAAATTGGCAGAACGGCTCGACAGTTTCGAGCTACCTTTGGGGCGTTTGAAAACAGGAACACCGCCGCGGTTGGATGGTCGGACGATTGATTGGAGTGGTCTGGAACAGCAAGATGGGGATGATGACCCGACCTTGTTTTCATTCCTGTCAACAAAGGTGATTGCCCCTCAGATTTCCTGCGGAATCACGCATACCAACGCGCGAACGCACGAAATCATTGAAAAAAACTTGTCTCGATCGGCGATGTATGGCGGACATATTGATGGGGTGGGCCCCAGGTATTGCCCATCCATCGAGGATAAGATCGTTCGCTTTGCCGATAAGGAATCACATCAGATTTTCCTGGAACCCGAAGGCGTCGGTGATCACACGATCTATCCGAATGGGATTTCGACCTCTTTGCCTCAGGACGTACAGCTTGAATATGTGCATTCAATCAAAGGTCTTGAGGCGGCAGAGATCCTGCAGCCTGGTTATGCGATTGAGTATGACTATGTGGATCCGCGTGTTCTAACATCGACTCTCGCGCTTCCAGATGTCGAAGGACTGTATCTAGCGGGGCAAATAAATGGAACCACAGGATATGAGGAAGCAGCTGCGCAAGGTTTGGTTGCGGGGTTAAATGCTGCGCTAAGGGTGCTTGGCCGGGAACCGCTGCATTTTACACGTGCTGACAGCTATATCGGCGTGATGATCGACGACCTGACAACACGCGGTGTTGTCGAACCTTATCGCATGTTCACATCACGCGCAGAATTCCGTTTGTCACTACGTGCGGATAATGCAGACCAGCGCCTCACGCCAATTGGGTTGGATATCGGCTGTGTTGGCGATGAGCGGAGCGGCGTGTTTTCCAACAAGATGGAGAGGTTGTCCGCCGCAAAGTGCCAGCTGACAGAAAAAACCTTTACTCCTAAAGAAGTTCGGGCAGCTGGTATTAATGTTAATCAAGATGGAAACCGCAGGGACGGGATGGCTATTCTGGCGTTCCCGGATGTTCACTTTGGTGATCTTGTTCCCCTGATGCCCGAGATTGAGAGTGTTGAGGAGGAGATCCGTCTGCAAGTAGAGCGGGACGCTTTGTACGCAAACTATATTGCCCGACAACAAAAAGATGTTGAGGCGATGAAACGCGATGAATCTTATGAGATTCCACGGGGTTTCGACTACTTTGCGATGGAAGGGCTGTCTTCCGAGATGAAGCAAAAGCTTTCAAATGCAAAGCCCGAGAACATTGCACAGGCGGGACGCGTTGAAGGGGTTACTCCCGCGGCGCTTACGCTGCTTTTGGCTAAGCTTCGTCGCGATCAGAAGGTCCGTAGGGTATGAATGGGGCCATTATTGATGATTTGGATGTTTCACGTGAAACATTCGAGCGCCTCACAACGTATGTGGAGCTTGTGAAGCGGTGGAACCCAAAAATCAATCTTGTTTCACGGAAAAGCTTGGATGACATCTGGATTCGACACATAAAAGATTCCGTACAAGTTTATAGATGCGCAGGCCCATTCGAAAACTGGGTGGATTTGGGTAGTGGAGGCGGATTCCCCGGGATGGTTTGTGCCATAATGGCCATTGAAGACGTACCAGATGCCCAGTTCACCTTTATTGAAAGTGACCAACGAAAGTCTGCCTTTCTGCGCAACGTTGCACGTGAGTGCGGCGCAAAATGCACAGTTATTTCCAAGCGAATCGAAGTGGTTGAACCGTTGAGCGCAGATGTTGTTTCTGCACGGGCTCTTGCTGATCTTCCTACGCTATTGTCCTTTTGCGACAGACATTTGAGCAAAAAGGGGCTGGCGCTGTTGCCGAAAGGCGAAAGGTGGAAAAAAGAGCTGGAAGAGGCGCAGGAAGAATGGAATTTCGACGTTGACCCGATTACAAGTTTAACTGAGCCTCAGGCCGTTATCCTTAAAATCAAAGGAGTATCACGTGGTTGATTTGTCTCGTCCCTCAGGGCCCCGGATTATTGCGGTAGCCAATCAGAAGGGCGGGGTTGGGAAAACCACAACGGCGATCAACCTTGCGGCCGGTCTGGCCGAGGCTGGATGCAAAGTGCTGGTTGTCGATCTTGATCCTCAGGGGAACGCGTCCACCGGATTGGGGGTCGAAGATCGGGATTGGACGACGTATGACCTGATACTGGATGATGCCCCTTTAGAGGCGGTTGTTCAGGAAACCGAAATCGAGGGGTTGTTTGTTGTCCCGGCGACGGTTGATCTAAGCTCGGCGGATATTGAGCTGATATCCAATGAAAAACGCAGCTATCTGTTGCATGACGCACTGCGTCAAACTGCAATCGACAAATTTGACCTGGATTTTGTGCTAATCGATTGTCCACCTTCGCTAAATCTTCTGACTGTCAACGCTATGGTCGCTGCACATTCTGTCCTGGTTCCGTTGCAGAGTGAGTTCTTTGCGCTGGAAGGATTGTCGCAACTGATGCTGACCATCCGAGAGGTGCGCCAAACCGCGAATCCGGACCTCAGAATCGAAGGTGTTGTGTTGACCATGTATGACAATCGCAACAACTTGTCCCGTCAGGTCGAAAAAGACGCGCGTGACAATCTGGGTGAGATGGTATTTAAAACCAAGATACCCAGAAATGTACGGGTCAGCGAGGCTCCGTCTTACGCGTTGCCCGTATTGCAATACGACTCGGGATCACTGGGGGCGATGGCTTACCGGCACCTGGCCCGGGAAGTCATGCACAAGAACAAGAAAGTCGCCGCCTAAGCGACAGTGAGGAGGGCACCGTGGCCGCCAAAAAAGCAAAACCCAGAGGTTTGGGCCGGGGACTTTCCGCTTTGATGGCGGATGTGACGCAGGATACCGAAGGGCTTATTTCCTCGGACCCGCGCCGTCCGGATATGAAAGTTCCGATTGAAAAGCTGCGCGCAAACCCGAACCAGCCGCGCAGAACCTTCCAGCCGGATCGACTGGATGAACTTGCCGCCTCGGTCAAGGAAAAGGGCATCATTCAACCGCTGATCGTGCGTGAGGTTCGTGGCGGCGATTATGAAATCGTGGCAGGCGAACGCCGCTGGCGTGCGGCTCAGATGGCGCAGCTGCATGATATCCCGGTTATCGTGCGGGATTTTGACGACACCGAAGTTCTGGAAGTCGCCATTATCGAGAATATTCAACGCGCAGACCTGAATGCTGTCGAAGAGGCCGCGGGTTACAAGCAGTTGATGGACCGTTTTGGCCATACACAGGAAAAGCTGGCCGAAGCATTGGGCAAAAGCCGCAGCCATATTGCGAACCTTTTGCGTTTGCTGTCGTTGCCGATGGACGTTCAGAAACTTGTTGTTGAAGGAAAACTGTCTGCCGGTCACGCCCGGGCTCTGATTACGGCTGAAGACCCTTCTGAGCTGGCGAAGATCGTCGTCAAGGACGGGCTAAGCGTGCGTGCGACCGAAGCGCTGGTGAAAAAACAACAGCAGGGGGATGCTCCTCAGGCGGCGCCGCGATCCAGAAATCTGAATGCTGGCAAGGATGCGGATACGCGCGCGCTGGAGAAGGATCTTTCGGCCATTCTGGCGATGAAAGTAGCCATCAACCACAAAGCGGGATCGGAAACGGGGCAGGTCGTGCTGACCTACGAAAACCTCGATCAATTGGACGATCTGTGCGCCAAGCTCAGCCGTTAGGGCGGGTCCAGATAAAAATCATCACGCAGCTGAGGACAACTGCCTGAATGATCAGGACGTGGCTTGGAAGTGCAAGAATGACAGACAATCCAAAAACGGCGGCAACCGACAGGGTGGCCGCCTTTTTTGCGGCCGGACGAATGGCGCCCGAGCGTTGCCAATCCAAGATCATCGGCCCGAAGGTTCCATGACTGACCAACCAAGTGTGCAGTCGGGATGAGGATCGGGCAAAAAAGAACGCGGCGAGCAAAAGAAACGGGACCGTCGGCAGCAGTGGCAAGACAATGCCGACAACAGCCAACCCGACGCAGATCAATCCCATTGCGGCCCAGAGGTACTGCATCGTTTATCCCAATAACTCTCGAATGACCGCATTCAGGACTGCTCGACCATCTTTGGTGGCGATCAATCGGCCGTTTGACCGGCGTATCATACCCAGCTCTTCCAGGTCTCTCAGTTTGGTTTCTGGCAGTGTGAGATCAGAAAGCGCATTGAAACGATCAACATCTAGTCCATCGGTAATTCTCATACCCATCATAAGGTATTCACTTGCCTGATCTTGCGTAGATAGCAATGATCTTTCTTTCTCGCCATTTCCTTTGTCGATAGCACTGAGCCAGGCATTGGGTGACAGATAGGTTTCTGTCGCTATCTTCTGGCCGTCCAGCGTAATACGCCCGTGTGCGCCGGGGCCGATACCGACGTAATCTCCGTAACGCCAATAGATCAGGTTGTGCCGGGATTCTGCCCCTGGACGGGCATGGTTGGAAACCTCATAGGCGGGCAGGCCGTGGGCTTCGCAGATCTCTTGTGTGGCCAGATACATGTCGGCGGCGTGGTCATCCTCGGGTAGTCCACGCAGCTTGCCGACGGCATATCGGTCCCCAAAGGCGGTGCCTTCTTCGATCGTCAGTTGATAGAGCGAGAGGTGATCGATGGCCATCGACAGCGCCTCGGTCAGCTCCGCTTTCCAAGCCTCCGGGGCTTGATGCTGACGCGCGTAAATCATATCAAAGCTGACGCGGTCAAAGCAGTTGCGGGCGATGTCAAAGGCGGCGCGGGCCTCGGCGACCGTGTGGATACGACCCAACCGGCGCAGGTCTTCGTCATTCAGGGCCTGAACGCCCATGGAAACGCGGTTCACGCCCGCATCGCGATAGGCGGCAAACCGGCCTGCCTCGACCGATCCGGGGTTGGCCTCAAGTGTGACTTCCATGTCATTTGCAGGGCGCCAGAGCTTGCGCGCCTCGTCGATAATGGCTGCCACCGTTTCTGGTGCCATAAGGGACGGCGTGCCGCCACCAAAGAAGATCGTGTTTAAAACCCGATCAGGGGTTTCAGATGCCGAGCGGTGCAGTTCAGACAGATACGACCTAAGCCATTGTTTTTGATTTATATTTTTGGAAACATGGCTGTTGAAATCGCAATAGGGGCACTTAGCCTCGCAAAAAGGCCAGTGCACATAGAGGCCGAAGCCTCCATGCCGCCAGTCATCCACCGAAACAGCCTTGAACAAAGGCGTTTACGGCGCGTCCGCGATGGCTGATTTTGTGCTTTTCCGCCGGAACCATTTCCGCACAGGTCAAATCGTGCCCGTCCGGTTGGAACATCGGGTCATAACCGAAGCCGTTTTCCCCACGGATGGGCCAGACAAGCTGACCGGGCATGACACCCTCAAACACTTCGTCGTGACCATCGGGCCAGGCCAGAACCAGCGTGCAGCGAAATTGTGCAGTGCGGGGATGAGGCGCCTGTACGGCCTCAAGCTCATCATGTGCGCGAGTCATCGCCATCAGGAAATCGCGGCCATTGCCGGTTTCAGCCCAATCGGCAGTGTAAACACCAGGAGCGCCATTCAGTGCGTCAATGGTTATCCCGGAATCGTCCGACAGGGCAGGCAGGCCGGTGGCTTGTGCTGCCGCATGGGCCTTGATCCGGGCGTTACCGACGAATGTATCTTCGGTTTCTTCCGGTTCCGGCAGGTTCATCTCTGCCGCGCCAACAACCTTCACGCCGAAGGCCTCAAGGAGATGGGTCATCTCCTCAAGCTTGCCTTTGTTGTGCGTGGCCACCAGCAGCCTGTCGCCGTCGAACTTGCGGGTCATGCGGTGGCTGCCTTTTGGGCCGCAACCAGCTCACCCACGCCTTTTTCTGCCAGATCCATCAGCTGGTTCATTTGATCACGGCTGAAAACGGAGCCCTCGGCGCTCATCTGCACTTCGATCAGTTTGCCGGATCCGGTCATGATGAAGTTGCCATCCACGCCGGCTTCGCTGTCTTCGGGATAGTCCAGATCCAGGACCGGTTGGCCCGCGTAGATGCCGCAGGATACGGCCGCTACGGGATCGACCAACGGGTCGGAAATGACGCCCCCGGTTTTCATCAGCTTGTTCACTGCCAGACGCAGCGCCACCCAACCACCGGTGATCGAGGCGCAGCGGGTGCCGCCATCAGCCTGGATAACATCGCAGTCCACGGTGATCTGACGCTCACCCAATGCAACCCGATCCACACCGGCGCGCAGCGAGCGACCGATCAGGCGTTGAATTTCTACTGTACGGCCACCTTGCTTGCCGCTGGCCGCCTCGCGCCGCATGCGGGTGTTTGTTGCGCGGGGCAACATACCGTATTCGGCAGTGACCCAACCTAAGCCCGAGCCCTTGATGAACGGTGGCACGCGATCCTCAATCGTGGCGGTGCACAGGACATGGGTATCGCCTATTTTGATCAGGCAGGAACCTTCGGCATGTTTGGTAAAGCCCGTTTCAATTGAAACGGCGCGCATTTCGCTTAAATCTCGTCCTGACGGTCGCATGGAAAATCCTTTGTTTGCTGGGTTGGGGATAACGTCCCCGTGCCTTAGGATGCAACCCCGATTGACCTTTCAGATGTCTGCGATTTAATGCCGATCCAGCAGAGGATTGCCGATGAGCAAAGCAAGTAGAGTTCTGGACGAAATGAATGACCGGTCACGCGAGGTGTTCCGGTTGATCGTCGAGAGCTATCTGGACAGCGGCGAACCGGTCGGAAGCCGCTCGCTGACCCGCACATTGTCGGAAAAGGTCAGCGCCGCCACCGTACGCAATGTAATGCAGGATCTCGAATTTTTGGGTCTTCTCGACAGCCCGCATGTCAGTGCAGGTCGGGTGCCCACGCAGATGGGTCTGCGGATGTTCGTCGATGGGTTGCTGGAAGTGGGTGATCTTGGTGTAGACGATCGGCAGAAGTTGGATGAAACACTAGGCTCTAACGCGGGTGATGTGGGCGGGATGCTGGACCGAGTTGGTTCGGCCTTGTCACACGTGACACATGGCGCATCGCTGGTTCTGACCCCCAAGCAAGAGTCTGAGATCAAGCATATTGAGTTCGTCTCGCTGGCCCATGACCGCGCTTTGGTGGTTCTGGTCTTTGCGGATGGGCACGTGGAAAACCGTCTGTTTACGCCTCCGCCGGGCCAAACGCCCAGTTCGATGCGCGAGGCGGCGAATTTTCTGAATTCCCTGATCGAAGGAAGAACGCTCAGCGAAGTGCTGCGTCAGATGCAGACCCAGATTACCGCGCGCAGGCAGGAAATTGATGTTTTAGCCCGCGAGATGGTCGAAAGCGGTATGGCGGCCTGGGATGGGGATGGAACCGACTCGGCACGTTTGATCGTGCGTGGGCGGGCGAATCTGCTGGGGGAGCCCGGTGAAGCCGAGGAATTGGACCGAATCCGAACGTTGTTTGACGACCTGGAGCGTAAGCAGGACATTGCTGAATTCCTCGAATTGACCGAAGAAGGTGAGGGCGTGCGCATTTTTATCGGCTCTGAGAACAAACTTTTCTCACTTTCGGGTTCCTCTTTGGTGGTGTCTCCATATATGAACGCTGATCGAAAGATAATTGGTGCGGTTGGGGTCATCGGGCCCACACGTCTGAACTATGGACGGATCGTGCCGATCGTGGATTATACGGCGCAACTGGTCGGCAAATTGATTTCCGACCGGAGCTAGAGGGTAAGAGATGGCAGAGCCCAAGAACGAAGAATTTCTGGACGATATTGCAGCCGCCGAGGCGGAAGAGCTGGCCGAGGAATTTGCTGAGATCAGTGAAGAAGCGCTGGAAATTGATGCGCTACGCGCTGAGCGGGACGATTTCAAAGACAAGTTCATGCGCGCGCTGGCGGATGCGGAAAACGCGCGCAAGCGTGGCGACAGAGCGCGCCGCGATGCGGAACAATATGGCGGATCGAAACTGGCCCGCGACATGCTGCCGGTTTACGACAACATGAAACGTGCGCTTGAAGCCGCGACCGATGAGCAGAAAGAAGTGGCAGGACCCCTTCTGGAAGGCGTGGAACTGACCATGCGTGCGCTGAAGGACGTGTTCCAAAAGCATGGGATGGAAGTGATCACGCCCGAAGTTGGCGACCGGTTTGATCCCAACGTGCACGAAGCGATGTTCGAGGCCCCGGTGCCGGGTACCCGTGCAGGTGACATAATACAGGTGTCCGCAGAAGGCTTCATGTTACATGATCGCCTGCTGCGGCCGGCGCAGGTTGGTGTGTCGTCTACTCCGGCAAGTTAATTGGCTTCGTTGAAGCCAAGCCTTGGGCGAGAGTATTTTTGAAAAGATGAAGGGGCGGTCAGGTTTTGGCCGCCTCTTTCAGTTTGTAGATCAGGTCTAGCGCTTCTCGCGGGGTAAGCTCATCCGGCAGAATATCGTCCAGCATGCCGGTTACCGGAGAAGCTTTGGGCGCTGGTGGTGGCGGTGGCGGGGCGGCTGAAAACAAAGGCAGATCGTCGATCAGGGTCTTTTGCTTCTCCCCTTCACGTTCGGTTTTTTCAAGTTGGTCCAGCACGATACGAGCACGTTCAACGACTGAAGCTGGCAGTCCTGCCAATTGGGCGACCTGGACACCATAGGACCTGTCAGCCGCGCCTTTGTGGACTTCGTGCAGGAAGATCACCTCGCCTTCCCATTCTTTGACAGCAACGGTGGCGTTTTCCACGCCTTCCAGTTTGCCGGCAAGTGCGGTGAGTTCATGGTAATGGGTTGCGAACAGGGCGCGGCATTTGTTGGAGGCGTGCAGATGTTCCAGCGTGGCCCAGGCGATGGACAGGCCATCATAGGTGGCCGTGCCGCGGCCGATTTCGTCAAGAATGACAAGGGCGCGGTCATCGGCCTGATTCAGGATGGCGGCGGTTTCGACCATTTCAACCATAAAGGTCGAGCGTCCGCGGGCCAGATCGTCAGAGGCACCAACGCGGCTGAACAGTTGACTGACAAGCCCGACATGCGCCTGTTCCGCAGGCACGTAACTGCCCATCTGGGCCAGCAAGGCAATCAGGGCATTCTGGCGCAAGAAGGTCGATTTACCGGCCATGTTGGGACCGGTCAGCAGCCAGATCGCTGCGCCTTTGTCAGCGCTGAGATCGCAGTCATTGGCAACGAAAGCGTCGCCGTTTTGCTGGCGCAATGCCTGTTCGACGACCGGATGCCTGCCGCCCTGAACGTCGAAGGCGCGCGAGGCATCGACTTGTGGGCGGCACCAATTTTCACCACGCGCCAGATCGGCCAGAGCAGTGGTCAGATCCAGTTCAGCCAAACCGCGCGCGGCTTGGTTGAGCCGTGCGGCCTTATCCAGAATTTCACCAGAAAGCCTTGCATAGAGCCGCTTTTCTACCTCAAGTGCCAAGTTTCCGGCGTTTAGAATGCGGGTCTCGATCTCGGACAGCTCCACTGTCGTGAACCGGACTTGGTTGGCGGTTGTTTGGCGGTGGATATAGGTCTCCGAAAATGGAAGATTCAGCATTTTCTCGGCATGGGTAGCCGTTGTTTCGATGAAATAGCCCAGCACATTGTTGTGCTTGATCTTAAGCGACGTGATGCCGGTGTGTTCTGCATATTTCTGCTGAAACCCGGCAATGACGGAACGACCTTCGTCGCGTAGGGTGCGGGCTTCGTCCAGTTCGGCATCATAACCTGGGGCGATGAACCCGCCATCCCGGGCCAGCAATGGGGGTTCGGCCACAAGCGCTTCGTCAAGCAGGTTCAGCAGGTCGTCAAATCCGACCAGATTTTGCAGGGCGGTGGCTAGGACAACCGGCAGGTCTTGACTCGCGCAGAGTTCAGCGATTGCGGCGGCCTGTGTCAGGCCGTTGCGAATGGCGGTCAGATCCCGCGGGCCACCCCGATCCAGTGACAGGCGGGACAGCGCCCGATCCAGATCTGGGGTTTTGCGCAAAGCCTCGCGCAGGTCTGATGTGATCAGGCTGTCTTCGGCCGCAAAAGTTACAGCATCCAGCCGCCCATGGATGACATCCAGATTGCGGGATGGGCTGGAAAGTCGTTGATCCAATAGCCTTGCGCCACCCGGTGTGACAGTACGATCCATCACAGATAGCAGCGAACCAGCGCGGCCACCGGACAGGGATCGGGTCAGTTCCAGATTGCGCCGTGTGGCGGCGTCGATCTGAACGACTCGGTCCTCGGATTCTTTCAATGGCGTTTGCAGAAGTGGCAGTTTACCCTTTTGCGTGATTTCCAGATAGTCGATCAGTGCGCCCATGGCGGAAATCTCAGCTCGGCCGAAACTGCCAAACGCGTCCAGTGCGCCCACGTGAAACAGCCCGCAGATGCGCTTTTCCGCCGCAGTGCTGTCGAAGCTGGCACGCCCGATTGGGGTCAGCGAGATACCCAGATCCATAACGGGTTCGTTCAGTTTGTCCTGCACACCATCGGCCACGATCAACTCGGATGGTGCCAACCGGGCCAGTTCGGGACTGAGGCGCACTGAGGTCAAAGGCATCACGTGAAACGCGCCAGTTGAGATATCGGCCCAAGCCAGCGCGGCCTCATCGCGAACCTCGGCATAGGCGGCCAAGAAGTTGTGGCGGCGAGCCTCAAGCAGGGCATCTTCGGTCAACGTGCCAGGTGTCACAAGACGCACAACATCGCGTCTTACGACTGATTTAGAGCCTCTTTTCTTGGCTTCAGCCGGGCTTTCCATCTGTTCGCAGACGGCCACGCGAAACCCTTTCCGGATCAGTGTCAGTAGATACCCCTCGGCCGCATGGACGGGTACGCCGCACATCGGAATGTCGGTGTCGTTGTGCTTTCCGCGTTTGGTCAGGGCGATGTCCAGCGCTTCGGCGGCGTTGACGGCGTCCTGAAAGAACATCTCGTAAAAGTCGCCCATGCGGTAAAACAGCAAGGCATCGGCATGCGCCTCTTTGATTTCGAGATATTGCGCCATCATCGGCGTGACTGTGGACAAGGCTGACCCCTTTTGGCGTATTCCGGTCGCGACCTTACAAATCCACCCATCTCGACGAAAGGTGAAAAGTATTCTCGTTGAGGCGCGCGCCTGCCTGCGCTATGAGGCAAAAGTCCCGCAGATGTAAAGAAACGACCCATCACATGCCCAAAGCGAAGATCACCAAAGAAGAGGCGCTGGCCTTTCACCTCGACCCGACACCCGGCAAGTGGGAGGTTCAGGCCACCGTTCCCATGACGACGCAGCGCGATCTGTCGCTGGCTTATAGCCCCGGTGTCGCTGTTCCATGTGAAGCTATCGCCGAAAACCCAGAGACTGCTTACGACTACACCAACAAGGGCAATCTGGTTGCGGTGATCTCGAACGGCACGGCGGTTCTGGGCCTTGGAAATCTGGGTGCGCTGGGTTCGAAACCGGTGATGGAGGGCAAATCAGTCCTGTTCAAACGGTTCGCTGATGTGAACTCGATCGATATCGAGCTGGATACCGAAGACCCGGACGAATTCTGCCGCGCTGTGCGTCTGATGGGACCGACCTTTGGCGGTATCAACCTGGAAGACATCAAGGCGCCCGAGTGTTTCATCATCGAACAGCGCCTGAAGGAAGAGATGGACATCCCCGTCTTCCACGACGACCAACACGGCACGGCGGTGATCTGTGCGGCGGGTCTGCTGAACGCGCTGCGTATCTCGGGCAAAAAGATCGAAGACGTGAAAATCGTGCTGAACGGAGCGGGTGCGGCGGGTATCGCCTGTATCGAGCTGCTCAAGTCGATGGGCGCAAAACACGAAAACTGCATCGTCTGCGACACCAAGGGCGTGATCTACCAAGGCCGAACCGAGGGCATGAACCAGTGGAAATCCGCCCACGCGATCACCACCGAGTTGCGCACTTTGGAAGAGGCGATGAAGGGCGCGGACGTGTTCCTTGGCGTGTCGGTCAAAGGCGCGGTGACGCAGGATATGGTTGCCAGCATGGCGGACAATCCCGTTATTTTTGCCATGGCGAACCCAGATCCTGAGATCACGCCGGAAGAGGCGCATGAGGTTCGCGTTGATGCCATCGTCGCCACCGGGCGCAGCGATTATCCGAACCAGGTGAACAACGTTCTGGGTTTCCCTTACCTGTTCCGCGGCGCGCTGGACATTCACGCCCGCGCTATCAATGACGAGATGAAGATCGCCTGTGCCCATGCACTGGCCAATCTGGCGCGCGAGGATGTGCCGGATGAGGTCGCCATGGCCTATGGCAAATCTCTGACTTTTGGCCGGGATTACATTATCCCGACGCCGTTCGACCCACGCCTGATTCACCGTATTCCGCCCGCCGTGGCAAGGGCCGGGATGGACACTGGGGCAGCCCGCCGCCCGATCATCGACATGGACGCCTATGAGCTGAGCCTGAAATCCCGCATGGACCCGACCGCCAGCATCCTGCGCGGCCTGAACGCCCGCGCACGTCAGGCGCAAAGCCGGATGATCTTTGCCGAAGGCGACGATCCACGCGTTTTGCGCGCGGCGGTGATGTATCAGCGATCGGGCTTTGGCAAGGCGCTGGTTGTTGGTCGTCCAGACGATGTGAAGGAAAAGCTGGAAGCCGCCGGTCTGGAGGACGCGGTGCGCGAGCTGGAGGTGATTAACGCCTCCACAACCACGCATCTCGAAGCCTATAAGGATTTCCTTTACAAGCGTCTGCAGCGCAGTGGTTTTGATCGCAAGGATATCCATCGTCTGGCCGCGCGGGATCGCCATGTGTTCTCTTGCTTGATGTTGGCGCATGGTCACGCCGACGGCATGGTCACCGGTGCAACGCGGAAATCGGCACATGTGCTGGAACGCATCAATCATGTGTTTGACGCTGATGCCGAACATGGGGCCGTTGGTGTGACGGCGCTGTTGCACAAGGGTAAAATCGTTCTGATTGGTGACACGCTGGTCCATGAATGGCCGGATGAGCATGATCTGGCCAATATCGCCGAACGTTCGGCCTCGGTCGCGCGGCATTTGGGGCTAGACCCACGCGTTGCCTTTGTCAGCTTTTCCACCTTCGGCTATCCGGTATCTGAGCGGGCTGAGAAAATGCACGTAGCGCCCGAGATTCTGGATAAGCGCGGCGTCGATTTCGAATATGATGGCGAGATGACCGTGGATGTGGCGCTGAACGTGGAACAGCAAGAGGCTTATCCCTTCTCGCGTCTGACGGGCCCGGCGAATATCCTGATTGTTCCAGCACGGCATTCGGCCTCGATCTCGACCAAACTGATGCAAGAGATGGGTGGCGCGAACGTCATTGGCCCGATCCTGACTGGTGTCGATAAGCCGATTCAGATCTGTTCAACTGGCTCGACAGCAAATGACATTCTGAACATGGCCATTCTGGCCTCTTGCGATATTGGATAAACCGTGACGATCTGGAACCTAGGCTCGATCAATGCGGACATGGTCTATGCCCTGCCGCATCTGCCCACTGCCGGTGAAACCTTGGCCGCTTCGAATTTGGAGCGGTTTCTGGGTGGCAAAGGGGCCAACATGTCCGTTGCAGCGGCGCGTGCCGGATCGCGTGTGGCGCATATCGGTGGCATTGGGCCGGACGGGCGCTGGGCCCTGGATCGCATGACCGAATATGGCGTCGACACCCGGTTCATTGCCGAGGTCGACGTGCCTACAGGTCACGCGATCATTGCGGTGGATGAGCAGGGTGAGAACCAGATCATTCTGTATCCCGGCGCGAACCACGCCATCGAACAGGATCAGTTGGGTCAGGCCTTGTCACAGGCTGTTCCCGGTGATCTGCTGGTCATGCAGAACGAGACCAACGCCCAGGTCGAGGCTGCCCGCATGGGCCGAGATCTGGGACTGACCGTCTGCTATGCCGCCGCGCCGTTTCAGGCTGATGCCGTGCAGGCGGTGCTGCCCTATCTGGACTTCCTGATCCTGAATGAGGTCGAAGCAGAACAGCTGCGCGAAAGTACGGGTCAATCCGTCGCTGAATTGCCTGTTAAGCATGTACTGGTCACGTTGGGGTCTAAAGGCGCGCGCTACCTACCCAAGGATGGTGAGGCACTTGAGATTTCGGCACACAAAGTGAAAGCCGTGGACACGACCGGCGCGGGGGATACCTTTACCGGATACGTTCTGGCCGGAATGGACCGCGGGTTGCCGATGCCGCAGGCGATTGCACAAGCAAATCGTGCCGCGGCCCTGATGGTCACGCGGCACGGTACGGCGGATGTTATTCCCGACCTCAAAGAGGTGCTGGAGGCCCGGTTCGGTTAGGACCCGGCGAAAGGTGCATTGCTACCCCAGAGCTGTTTGACGCGCGCATCCCGACCGCAGGCTTTGCGGTAGGCTTTGTATGCGTTTTTCTGGCGTTTCGGACCAAAGCGGGTGAGCACCAGCTTGTCGCCCTTGTAGTAATCCTGATGGTAAGCCTCGGCCGGGTAAAAGGCGCCCGCATTCAAGATGGGCGTGACTACGGTTTGACCCAGCGCTTTCTGCGCATTGGCTTTGGCTTTCTGCGCCAACGTCTTTTCGCCTGTGTTAGAGACAAAAACAGCAGTGCGATAGCTGTTGCCGCGATCACAGAACTGGCCGCCTGCATCGGTCGGATCAACGGAACGGAAGAACATGCTCAGAAGCGTTTCACGGGAAACCCGCGCAGAGTCGAAGGTGATCTGAACAGCTTCGTAATGGCCGGTGCCACCTTTCGTCACTTGGTCATAAGTCGGATTGGCTGTCTTGCCGCCGGTAAAGCCGGAGACGGCACCAATCACGCCAGGAACAGATTCAAAATCGGATTCAACGCACCAGAAACACCCTCCGGCGACGGTCAGGGTTTCGGTGCCGGCAGCTGGTGCGGGCAGGGCGCGCAACATCGCGGCCAGTGTGATCAGGACAAACAGAAGCGACGGTTTAACGAAACAGAGGTATGCGGTCCGGGTCATGGCAGATCTCCTTCTGAGATCAGGCTGCCCCGACTTTTCTGCCGTTGCAATCCGCTGACATGGTTTGTCACGCGCTGGTGAGACGAGTTTATCGGAGCTTAGCCCAGCAGCTGCCCCAGCTTCATCGCCACACCCATATTGCCTGAGATCTTGAGCTTGCCCAATGCTACGCCGGTCATTGGGTTCAGCTTGCCGGTCAGCAGTTTGGTCAGGTTTTCCTGTGAAATTCGTATTGTGCAGTCTGCATCCTGATCTTGCGTCGTCGCCTGATTGTCGATCAGCACGATCACCCCGTCATCACCGCAATCGAACTTGAGAGAGCCTTCAAACGTCTTGTCTTTCAAACCATTTTGAATCCCGTCGGCGATGTCCTGAAGCATAGTCTACCCTTTCCCTGTTGACCCTTGCGTAAAGAAAAACGGGCAAAACAGGCAAGGGTGACGCCACTGGAACTGCCTGGCCAGTGGAGACAAAGAAAAACCCGGCGCCCTCTTGGACACCGGGTTCGTCATCCAACAATGGCGTGACTTACTTGGACAGACGCTTTTCGCGCGCGGCCAGCAATTTCAGACGCAGGGCGTTCAACTGGATAAATCCGGCTGCGTCTTTCTGATCATATGCCCCGGCATCGTCTTCAAAGGTCACGTGTTCCTCTGAATACAGCGAGTGATCCGACCAGCGGCCAACGGTCGAGGCCAGACCTTTGTACAGTTTGACGCGGACGGTACCGGTGACGTGTTCCTGCGACTTGTCGATCGCGGCTTGCAGCATTTCGCGTTCGGGTGAGTACCAGAAGCCGTTATAGATTGCTTCCGCATATTGCGGCATCAACTGGTCTTTCAGGTGCATCGCGCCACGGTCCATGGTGATCGACTCGATACCACGGTGTGCTTCCAGTAGGACGGTGCCGCCAGGCGTTTCATAGATGCCGCGCGATTTCATTCCCACAAAGCGACCCTCGACCAGATCGAGACGGCCTATGCCGTGCTTGCCGCCGTATTCGTTCAGCTTGGTCAGGATGGTGGCAGGGCTCATCGCTTCGCCATTGATGCTGACCGCGTCGCCTTTTTCAAAACCAATCTCGATGAATTCAGGCTCGTTCGGCGCATCCTCGGGGTGGACCGTGCGCTGATATACATAGTCGGGCGCCATATCGGCGGGGTCTTCCAGAACCTTACCCTCGGACGAGGTATGCAGCAGGTTGGCATCGACCGAAAAGGGTGCCTCGCCGCGTTTGTCCTTGGCGATCGGGATCTGGTTTGCTTCGGCGAATTCCAGCAGCTTAGTGCGGCTGGTCAGGTCCCATTCGCGCCAGGGCGCGATCACCTTGATGTCGGGGTTCAGCGCGTAAGCCGCCAGTTCGAACCGCACCTGATCATTGCCCTTGCCGGTTGCGCCGTGGGCAACCGCGTCGGCGCCGGTGGCTTCGGCAATCTCAACCAAACGTTTCGAAATCAGCGGGCGCGCGATCGAGGTGCCCAGCAGATACAGGCCCTCATACTGCGCATTGGCGCGGAACATGGGGAAGACAAAATCGCGAACGAATTCCTCGCGGACATCCTCAATAAAGATATTCTCGGGCTTGATTCCCAGCATCTCGGCCTTTTGGCGCGCTGGCTCAAGTTCCTCACCCTGACCCAGATCGGCGGTGAAGGTTACGACCTCACAACCATACTCGGTCTGCAGCCATTTCAGGATGATCGAGGTATCAAGGCCACCGGAATAGGCCAGAACAACTTTCTTGGGCGCGGACATCTGACTTCCCCTTATTCGTAAGACGATTGGCCCCTAGCGGGTTTTGGACGCGGGGGCAAGTTGTGAGGATTGACGCAGGGCAGGAATTGAGGTGAAACGGGCGGATAGAGAACAAGGATTGGTTGAAAGGGCGGTATACGTGCTGGGATTAGAGATTTTGGTGCATTCGGTGAAGATGGTTTTAAGGAACCTCAAACAAGCGCTGCAGATTTCAGTTGTGCCTGCGCTTATCGGCGGGCTTCTGGTCATCGGATTGTTTTTTCTGTTCGGCATCCCTTTTGAAGAATTCGACAGTGAAACGACCGGCTTCCCCGAAGGAGTAACAGCAGCTTCCTTCACGGGTTTTACGTTGTGTTTAATGGTGGTTGTCTTGGGTGTCATGCTCTGGATTGTCGTGTCGTGGCACCGATTTGTCCTGCTTGAGGAATACCCGACCGGGCTGGTTCCACCCTTCCGGTTCGACCGGGTTCTCGCCTATTTCGGGCGTCTTCTTATGCTTGGCCTCATAGCCTTTGTGATTATGTTACCAGCGATGCTGATCATGGGATTGATGGCGCAAGCCTCAGCGGTGTTGGGGATTTTGGTCTGGTTGGCATTGATTATCTTTTTCACCATCGGGTTTTATCGGGCCTCGCCTATTTTACCCGGCGCAGCCATAGGAAAACCGATAAAGCTGTCGGAGGCCTGGCAGGCAACCTCGGGTGCCAACGGTGCAATTGTGCTTCTGGTCATTTTATCCATTCTCCTCCAATTGCTGCTTCAACTGTTGGCGTCATTGTTGTTCTTTGTCCCGGTTATCGGTGTCTTGATCGTGTTGTTTGCAAGTATGCTGGTTATCCCATTGATCAATGTCAGCATCCTGACCACGATCTATGGCGTCTATATCGAGAAACGCGAGCTCTTGTGAGCCGTACACATATGTATTCCTTGCCCTTTCAGCAGTGATGGGGCAGGGAAACCGGCATGACCGATTTCATGACCCGCGCCCGCGCCGCCGAACAGGTGATGCGTTCTGTTTTTCCGGCAACGCCGTTGCAACGGAATGCCCACCTGTCCGACCGCTATGGCGCCGATATCTGGCTTAAGCGTGAGGATCTCAGCCCGGTGCGGTCTTACAAGATCCGCGGCGCGTTCAATGCCATGCGCAAGCAACAAGGGCAGGATCTGTTCGTCTGCGCCAGTGCGGGCAATCATGCGCAGGGTGTTGCTTATATGTGCAAACATCTGAACGTACGCGGTGTCATTTTCATGCCTGTGACCACGCCGCAGCAGAAAATCCAGAAGACCCGGATTTTCGGCGGCGACAATATCGAGATCCACCTGACCGGAGACTATTTCGACGACACGCTGGCCGCCGCGCAAGACTGGTGCGCCCAGCAAGGTGGATACTTTCTGTCGCCCTTTGATGATGAAGACGTGATCGAAGGGCAGGCTTCCTTAGCGGTTGAGATTGAGGAGCAGCTTGGAAAGGTTCCCGATCATGTCATCTTGCCAGTGGGTGGTGGTGGCATGTCGTCTGGTGTGGCCACATGGTTCGCGGATCGCACCCATTGTTTGTTCGTGGAACCGGCGGGTGGGGCCTGTCTGCGTGCTGCATTGGCGGCGGGCCATCCGGTGGCTCTGGATCACGTGGATACATTTGTCGACGGTGCGGCCGTGGGCCGGATCGGTGAAAAACCGTTTGAGCTGTTGAAATCCCGCCACTTGTCCGACGTTTTGGTTCTGTCAGAAGACCGCATCTGTACCACCATGATAGAAATGCTGAACGTCGAGGGCATCGTTCTGGAACCAGCGGGGGCCCTGGCGGTTGAGGCCGTGGGCGACGTGCAAAGCTTCATTGGCGGCAAGACCGTGGTGTGCGTCACCTCGGGCGGCAATTTCGATTTCGAACGCTTGCCCGAGGTCAAGGAGCGGGCGCAGCGGTATTCGGGCGTCAAAAAGTACTTCATCCTCCGCCTGCCACAACGTCCAGGCGCGTTGAAGGAATTTCTGGGCATTCTAGGTCCTGAGGACGATATTGCCCGCTTTGAGTATATGAAAAAATCGGCCCGCAATTTCGGATCTGTCCTGATCGGTATCGAAACGCGAAAGCCTGAGAATTTTGTGCGCCTGTTCGCACATCTTGATGATGCGGGCTTTACCTATACCGACATCACCGAAGACGAAACGCTGGCACAGTTTGTGATCTGAACACGGGGTTTCACGGCCTCAAGGCCACAGAAGTGATTGCGCGGATTTTGGTGATCTTGTCGGTCGGTCGGAATTGACCTACCCAGTTCTAGACTTTTGAGACCGGGAAGCAAAAATGAAGCCGCTTGCTGCAGTAACTATGGTTTGGCACGACTACTGGTACCTTGAGAAATGGGTCGGGTACTATGCGTCCCAGCTTGGCCGGGAGAATGTTTACATCCTGTCGCATGGCGCCGACCCTGAGATCGACCGGATTGGCCAGGGTTGCAACGTTGTCGCCATTCTTCGGGATGGCCTGCATCAGTCGTTTGACTATGCCCGTTGGCGGATGCTGTCGGACTTTTCCGCTATGCTGACCCAATTCTATGAGCGGGTCATTGTCTCGGATTGTGACGAGTTGCTGATGACCGTTGATGGCAGCCCATTGGTCGAATACCCATTTGAATTTCAGAAAAATGCCGCTGGTGCCGTGGGGTTCAACCTGGTCGCGACCCGGGATGATGAAGTTCAGGGTGCGCTGATTTCAGACAGCAAGTATTGCGTGTTTGAAATTCCCCACTCCAAACCCTGTCTGGTACAGCGCAAGGTTTCTTTTGGGACCGGAGGGCACGGGGTTATGCATGACAATTTTGAGTTGCTGCCGGGCCTATTTAATCTTCATTTCCATTTTGCGAACTGGCGGGAAATGCAACGTCGGGAACAGGAAAGATCTCCGCTGGTCGATGAAACTATGGCGGATGGTGTAAAGATCAGAAAGTCCCCTGGTCAATCTGTCGGCATCGTCGGCTGGCGCAGACGTTCGCGCCGCTTCAAACGCATGAGTCGAGAGCTGTCCAACATACCAGAATTGCCGATGCAGGACTGTGTGGAGCTTTGTCGGCAAGAGGCGTCGCAGACGCTGAAAAAGATGGGCGACGGATATTTCACGCAGGACAGAGGAATGGAGTTCGACCTTAAGAAATTCCGCTTTCCCGACGGGTTTGCCGTGAAAATCTAGCGCCCGAAGGTCCCGAAAATGGTTCTGGCCTCTAAAGACTGCCCAGCCCTGCCTTGAATTCGATGGCAGAGCCCTCGAATACATTGAGGATATTGGCAAAATCGACTGCCTGGCTGTCCCCCTGTGCCGATTGCCGTTCCCCGTCCTGACACAGTTTGGCCAAAGCCTCGAACCCAAGGCTCAGGGCGCTGCCTTTCACAAAATGCAGGTTTTGTTCAAACTCTGTGCGGGTGGTGTCGTTCCGAAGCCGGGTAAGGGCTTCGTTCACCTCATCAAGGAAGATCTGCACCACCTCATCAAACTCGTTGGCGCCAACCTCGTCCCTTAGTTGCCGGACCCTGGACCAGTTGATCATGCCATCCTCGCTTTATCTGCCAGGGAATTTGGTACCGCAGAACCAGTAAAGAGCAGGTTAAGCGGAATGAATTTCGGCTTTCACCCATTGTTAAATTGCGGCGCGATAGGGTCCTCCCATTCTGATAAGCGCCGCTGGGCAGAGGGTTAAGGTGACAAGGGTCAGTCAGGCAGACAGTGGATCAGATCTGGATTTTGGTGTGATCCAAAAGGTGCTTGTCGTCGATGACAGCCGCCTGCAGCGCCGTATTCTGGTCGCCTCGCTCAAAAAATGGGGCTTCGACGTGCTTGAGGCCGATAGCGGCGACGTTGCGATTGAAATGTGCGCGGCGGACCCGCCGGATCTTGTTCTCAGCGATTGGGTTATGCCGGGGATGAGCGGGCTGGATTTCTGCAAGGCGTTCCGCGCCTTGGACAACAAGCAATACAGCTATTTCATCCTGCTGACCTCCAAAAGCGAAAAGCAAGAAGTGGCGCGCGGTCTGGATGCCGGTGCGGACGATTTTCTGATCAAACCGCTTGAGGCGGATGAACTGCGGGCGCGTATATCAGCCGGTGCGCGTATTCTGGATATGCAGCGCGAATTGTCCAAGAAAAATCAGATGATCGAAACCGCGCTTGAGGAGCTCCGCGTCGCCCATGACGCGATCGACAAGGACCTGATCCAGGCACGCAAGATACAGGAATCGCTGGTGCCCGAGCTGACGCGCGATTTCGGTAAGTCCCGGGTCAGCATGCTGCTGAAGCCATGTGGTCATATTGGGGGCGATCTGGTGGGGATGTTCTCTCCGGGTGTGAACAGGCTGGGGTTTTACAGTATTGATGTGTCCGGGCATGGCATTACGTCTGCGATGATGACGGCGCGTTTGGGGGGTTATCTGTCCAGCAATCATTTTGATCAGAACGTGGCGATGGCGCGGCGTTTCGACAAGTTTTATGCCCTGCTGCCGCCTGAAGAAGTTGCCGAAACCCTGAACTCGCGACTGATGGCGGACACGGGGATCGAGGAATATTTCACGATGGTCTATGCTATTGTAGACCTGCGCAACGGGCATGTGAAAATGGTGCAGGCCGGGCATCCGCATCCGCTGTTGTTATGTCAGGACGGCAGAACAGAATTTCTGGGCGAGGGTGGGTTACCTATCGGATTGCTACCGGACGCCGCTTTTCAGCGGACCGAGTTCTACATGCAACCTGGCGACCGGCTACTGCTGTATTCCGATGGGTTCACAGAATGCAGTCTCGCCGACGGTGGCCTGCTGGACGAGGATGGCTTGCGACAGATGGCGCTGGATTGCGGGCCGGATCGGAACGGAACGGAGTTCCTTGACGATATGTTCTGGCGGCTGACACAGGCGATGGCACCTGGCCGAGGTATGGATGATGATGTTTCGGCTGTTTTCTTTGAATACAACGGTCACTAAAGCCGCTGTTCATGCAGCGTGGCAAAGTGGCGATCTCCGTCATTGCCCAGCAATTGGACCGCATCGGCGGTGTCCATCCATATGGCTTCATGGAACGGCTCAGACGGTGGACCCATGCGCTGGATGGGACGCGCGCGATAGATATGGCACAGCTTTTCGGCCCACAAATCGTATTCGGGCATATAAGTGAACCGACGAAAAGCGCCGATGCGGCGGGGCGACGCGATCAACCAGCCGGTTTCCTCGAAGACTTCGCGGTGCAGGGCAGTGATGGGTGATTCGCCCGGATCAATTCCGCCGCCGGGCAATTGCAGATCGGGCCCGGGTTCTGTCTGACAGGTCAGCAAAAGGCTTCGGCCACGGGGCAGCAACGCATAAACACCCACCCGGCGTGTATATGTTCGCCCGGCCTGAGGGGTTTCACCAAACCGTCTGATCATGTATGGCCCCTTAAAACCCGAATAGTTCGACCTATATGCTGGCGGTATGCCAACCTGTGGCGTGTAAGGAAACCCCATGTCTCTTGGAACAAAAATCGCGTGGGACGACACCGTCCTGCCTTTTCAACTTGATGTATCGGATATGCGCGGCCGCGTGGCCCGTCTGGATGGTGTGCTTGATGGCATCCTGAGCCAGCATGACTATCCCGAAAAGGTCGAGGCTCTGGTGGCCGAAATGGCCCTGCTGACCGCATTGATCGGCCAGACTGTTGCACTGCGGTGGAAGCTGTCCCTGCAGGTTCAGTCTAAAGGTCCGGTGCGCATGATTGCGACCGACTATTATGCGCCTCAGCAAGAGGGTGAATCAGCTCGCATTCGCGCCTATGCCAGCTTTGACCGCGATCGCCTGACAGATGGCGCGCCGTTCGACCAGGTGGGCGAGGGGTATTTTGCCATCATGATCGACCAGGGTGAGGGGACCCAACCTTATCAGGGGATCACTCCTTTGGCCGGTGGGTCGCTGAGTGCCTGTGCCGAGGCCTATTTTGCCCAATCAGAACAGTTGCCGACCCGGTTTTCGCTGAGCTTTGGCAAATCAACAGAGCCGGGTGTTGATGAGCATTGGCGCGCTGGTGGTGTCATGCTGCAGCACATGCCCAAGGCTTCGCCCTTCGTTGCATCCAGCGAAGGCGACGGGAACATCCTGACAGCGGATGACCTTGTCGATGGTGAAGAAGGTGAAAATTGGGGCCGCGTCAACATCCTGCTGGATACGGTCGACGATTTGGAACTGATCGGCCCGTCGATTGCACCTACGGATCTGTTGGTTCGGCTGTTTCACGAGGAACAGCCGCGGGTATACGATGCGCAGTCAGTGCAATTCGGCTGTACCTGTTCAGAAGACCGTGTTCGCCAGAGTCTGTCGATCTATTCGGCCAAGGACATCGAAAAGATGACCACGCCCGAAGGCGACGTGACGGCTGATTGTCAGTTCTGTGGTGCACATTATGTGCTGGATCCTGCCACGGTCGGATTTGATGCTGACAACGCCTGATCCAACAGATCAGCTGCGGGCGGCCTTGCGCCGCCCCGGCAACGGGTCCAGCGATTTCGACCTGAACCCCGATTTTGCCCTGCCTGAGGGTCGCAAACTGCGCCCTGCCGGTGTTTTGGTTCCGATTTCAGTAGCAGATGGCGCCCCGCGCTTGATTTTGACCAAGCGATCCTCGGCGCTTAAGCATCATCCGGGGCAGATAGCGTTTCCAGGCGGCAAGCAGGATAGCGGCGATGCGGACGTAACCGCCACCGCACTGCGTGAGGCGCGCGAAGAGATCGGACTGCCGCAGGAAATGTCGGAAATTCTTGGCCACTTACCGACACATGAAACGGTGACCTCCTTCACGGTCACACCTGTGGTGGCGATCCTGCGGAAACCCTTCCAGCCGGTACCGGAACCGGGCGAAGTGGCAGAGGTGTTTTCGGTTCCGCTTGCACATGTGCTCAACCCCGCGAATTATATCGTTGAATCGCGCCGCTGGCGGGGGCAAAGGCGGTATTACTTCACGGTACCTTTCGGCCCTTATTACATCTGGGGCGCAACAGCCCGAATTCTGCGGGGATTGGCAGCACGGATCAACGAATGACGCAAATCAAAGAAGACTGGGTGTCGGAACCTGCAACGCAACGGGTCTGTGCTGCCGTGACCGATGCCGGGTACCAAGCCTTGTTTGTGGGTGGGTGTGTGCGCAACGCGTTGTTGGGCGCTCCGGTATCGGATATTGACATCGCCACAGATGCGCGGCCCGACAAAGTGGTCGAGCTGGCACAACAAGCTGGGCTCAAGGCCATACCCACCGGGATCGATCACGGCACAATCACCGTGGTTAGCCAGGGCATCCCGCATGAGATCACCACCTTTCGCCGTGACGTGGAAACGGATGGCCGCCGCGCCGTCGTCGCCTTTTCGGACAAGGTCGAAGAGGATGCCGCGCGTCGCGATTTCACGATGAACGCGATCTATGCACGGCCCGATGGCGCCGTTCTGGACCCTCTGAACGGTTTGCCAGACTTGCAAGCGCGCCGCGTCCGGTTCATCGGCACCGCCGCCAATCGTATTCGCGAGGATTACTTGCGTTCGCTGCGCTATTTCCGGTTTCACGCATGGTATGGCGACGCCGAGGTGGGGTTCGATCCCGACGCTTTGGCCGCCATTGCGTCCAACCTGGACGGTCTGGCCGGCTTGTCTCGCGAACGCGTGGGTGCTGAGCTTTTAAAGCTTCTGGGCGCACCAGACCCCGCGCCGTCCGTCGCCGCAATGCGCAGCGCCGGAGTACTGGTGCAACTGTTGCCGGGTGCTGATGATCGTGCATTGGCCCCGTTGATTGCATTGGAACAGCAGGCTGGCGCTGATCCGGAACCGGTGCGGCGACTGGCGGCGATCGCGCCGCCCGAAGTCGCAAAATCTCTGCGCCTGAGCCGCGCGCAATTGCAGCGCCTGACCCGAATGCGGGATGAGGCGTCCAGCCCGGCCAGCTTTGCCGAATTGGGATTTCGGTACGGTGAGACAGACGGGCTTCATGAAGCACTATTGCGGTGTGCCTTTCTGGAACAGCCTTGGTTAGACTCGATAAAGCACGATCTCCACGTTGGTGCGGGCGCGACCTTCCCGATCAGGGCAACCGATCTGATCCCCGAGTTCACCGGTCCTGCGCTGGGCCAGAAACTGGCCGATCTTGAGGCGAAGTGGATCGCCTCGGGGTTCACACTGGGCCGCGAAGAATTGCTGGGTGGATAAAGGAAGTCTCAAAAGGGGATGACAAGTAAAAGAGTTTATGATTATTTGCCCCTGTCACATGAATGGAGGGATGCGAATGTATTACGGGATCTGGGACAGCTAAGGCTGGAACACTTTGACCCGTAGGGGTGGTGTTCTGACGCCATCTTTCTTCGCATGACTTACTTTTTGCTCAACCGGAGCACTCTCCATGTTTCGCTATTTCGAAAACCTCGTTGACCCTTTTATTGCCTACAAGGAAACCGACACGCCGCCGACGCGGTTGTGGCCATTCATGCTGGATTACTCGCAACCGTTTATGTGGGTGTTCTTCTGGGCTGGTTTGATCTCTGTCGTTGTTGCGGCAGTTGAAGTTGGTCTGATTTACTACATGGGCCGAGTGGTTGACCTGCTGTCGGGCCCTCCGGCCGAGGTCTGGCAGAACCACGGCACCGAATTTATCCTGGTCGCGGCGTTTGTGCTGCTGCTGCGCCCGATGCTGCATGTCGTGGATGTGCTGTTGTTAAACAACACGATCCTGCCGAACTTTGGCACCTTGATCCGCTGGCGTGCCCACAAACACGTTCTGCGCCAATCCGTTGGGTGGTTCGAAAATGACTTTGCCGGTCGGATTGCCAACCGGATCATGCAAACGCCGCCTGCCGCAGGCGAGGCTGTGTTTCAGGTGTTTGACGCCATCTCATTTTCAATAGCCTATCTGATTGGCGCGGCGATCCTGTTGATGGCGGCGGATCCACGGTTGCTGTTGCCGCTTCTGATCTGGTTCGCGCTTTACGCCATTCTGGTGCGCTGGACGGTGAAAAGGGTCGGCCCGGCTTCGCAGGCTGCGTCCGATGCGCGCTCGGCTGTGACGGGTCGGGTGGTGGACAGCTATACCAACATCCATTCGGTCAAGATGTTCGCCCATAACGAACAAGAGTTGGACTATGCCCGCGAAGCCATTGAAGAAACGCGTCGTACCTTTCAGGTCGAAATGCGGATTTTCACCATAATGGATGCGGTACTGGTCGCTCTGAACGGTTTGCTGATCGTCGGCGTGGTTGGTTGGGCCATTTCCCTGTGGATGCAAGGGAGTGCATCTGTGGGTGTCGTTGCGGCGGCGACTGCTTTGACCCTGCGACTGAACGCGATGACTGGATGGATCATGTGGGCGCTGACCAGCTTCTTTCGTCAGCTTGGTGTCGTGGCCGAAGGCATGCAGACCATTGCCCAGCCCGTTGACCTGTTGGATGTTCCGAATGCCAAGTCCTTGCAGCTGAGCAAGGGCCAGATCGACATCCGTGATCTGTCACACCATTACGGTCGCAAGACCGGGGGGCTGGATCACATCAATCTGACCCTCCACCCAGGCGAAAAGATCGGCCTGATCGGGCGGTCGGGTGCGGGAAAATCGACCCTAGTTAAGCTGCTTTTGCGGTTTTACGACGTTGAACAGGGCGCGATCCTGATTGACGATCAAGATATCGCCAGGGTCACGCAGGACAGTTTGCGCAGCCATATCGGTATGGTTCAGCAGGACAGCGCCCTGTTGCATCGGTCGGTGCGTGACAACATCCTCTATGGTCGCCCCGATGCCGCCGAAGAACAGATGATCGCCGCCGCCAAACAGGCCGAGGCGCATGAGTTCATCCTTGATCTGCAAGACCCAGAAGGGCGCACGGGGTATGATGCGCATGTGGGCGAGCGAGGTGTTAAGCTCAGCGGCGGTCAGCGGCAGCGCGTGACGCTGGCGCGGGTGATCCTGAAGGACGCACCCATTTTGCTGTTGGACGAGGCGACATCCGCTCTAGATTCCGAGGTCGAAGCGTCAATTCAGGAAACTCTCTACGGTATGATGCAAGGAAAAACTGTGATCGCCATCGCCCACCGGCTGAGCACCATCGCGCAGATGGACCGTATTCTGGTCATGGATGGTGGTCGGATCGTTGAACAGGGCGGGCATTCAGAACTGCTGGCGCAAGGTGGGCTTTACGCCCAGTTCTGGGCACGGCAATCTGGGGGCTTCCTGAACCCGGAGGCCGCTGAATGAGGATTGCCGACCTCATAAACCCGTTCAAGAACATCGAAACGCCCCCGCCGCAAACGCTGGGGGCGTTCATTCGCTGGTGCTTGTCTGGCGCATGGCCAATGATATTCGTTGCGGCGTTTTTCTCGGCTACGGCGGGTGCGATGGAGGCGGGCACTGCGTGGATGCTGGGCCTGGTCATTGACGCAGCAACCACAAGCGGGCCTGGGAACTTTCTGACCGCCAACAACGTCTGGATGATCCTTTGGGTCGTTTCTTTTTTCATGCTACTGCGGCCAGCCCTGTTCGGGCTTTCGTCGCTGACCAACAACTATATCGTCATGCCCAACATCACGCCGTTGGTTCTGGCTAAGCTGAACCGGTGGACGCTGGGCCAGTCGGTCACATATTTCGACGACGATTTTGCCGGACGGATCGCGCAAAAGCAGATGCAAACATCCAACGCGATGGCGTCGGTCGTGTCCGAGACGATCAGTGCGATCGTGTTTGCCTTGGCCTCGCTGGCGGGTTCATTGCTTTTGTTAGGGTCTATTCATCCGCTGGTTATGTTGCCATTTGCGGCTTGGCTGGTCGTGTATTTCCTGCTTGTCCGTTGGTATCTGCCGCGCATCCGTAAACGCTCAGCGGCGCGGGCAGGCGCTCGCGCGATGGTGTCCGGGCAAGTTGTCGACACGATCACCAATATCAAGACCGTTAAACTGTTCGCTCATTCGGAATTCGAAGATCATGCCGCGCGGAATTCCATGGTTGATCTACGTGAAAAGATGTTGGCGTTCGGAAGTCTGTCGGCCAGTTTCCGCTTTATCTTGATGCTGTTGGCCGGGGTTCTGCCGGTTTTGCTGATAGGTGCAACGCTGTGGCTGTGGCAAGCGGGGTCTGCAACAGCCGGTGACATTGTGGCCGCAGGTGCCATTTCCATCCGCATTGCCCAGATGACCGGCTGGGTCAGTTTCACTCTCATGGGTCTTTACGCCAATGTTGGCGAGATCGAGAACGGCATGAATACGCTGGCCAAGCGTGAACGGGTTGAGGATCAAACGGGCGCGGCGGAGCTGGCCGTGCCCGAAGGTCAGATCACCTTTGATCATGTCAGCTTTGCCTACGGTCGGGATGTTGGCGGTGTATCAGGCCTGAACATGACCGTGCACCCCGGTGAGAAACTGGGCATTGTCGGCGCTTCGGGGGCAGGGAAATCAACCTTGGTTTCGCTGCTGTTGCGCCTGTACGACGGTGAAAAGGGCACGATCCTGATAGATGGTCAGGACGTATCCGGAGTAACGCAGGACAGCTTGCGCCGTCAGATCGGCATGGTCACGCAGGAAACCGCGATGTTCAATCGGTCGGCGCGGGAGAATATTCTTTACGGCCGCCCAGACGCCTCGGAAGAGGAAATGATCGAGGCGGCCAAAAAGGCCGAGGCGCATGAATTCATCCTCAGTCTTCAGGATGCCCACGGCCGCACCGGCTATGACGCACATCTGGGCGAGCGCGGAGTGAAGCTTAGCGGTGGTCAGCGTCAGCGGATTGCTCTGGCGCGCGCCATATTGAAGGATGCGCCTATTTTGGTGCTGGATGAGGCAACCTCGGCACTGGATTCCGAGGTTGAGGCATCGATCCAGACGGCTTTGCATCGGGTGATGCAAGGCAAGACGGTTCTGGCTATTGCGCACCGTCTGTCCACACTCAGCGAGATGGACCGGATTATTGTCCTGGACCAGGGACGTATCGTTGAAACCGGCACCCATGACGCCTTGTTGGATCAGGGCGGGCTATATGCGCGGTTCTGGCATCGCCAGTCGGGTGGGTTCATTCAGGCCGAGGCTGCGGAATAAGGGTTTTGTTGCGGGCCAAGCCCCGGTATCAGGCACCTCATGACGCAAACCTACACCATTACCCGCCTTGGTCATCAAGGCGACGGCATCGCTGATGGCCCCATTTACGCTCCGCGCACCTTGCCGGGTGAGGTCGTCAGCGGAACGCTGTTGGATCAATTTCTGACAGATATTCGCGTCGAGACGCCCTCGGACCAGCGGGTCAAGGCACCGTGCCGTCACTACAAGTCCTGTGGTGGATGCCAGTTGCAGCACGCGGCAGATAGATTCGTTGCGGATTGGAAGGTCGAAGTGGTGCGCACCGCGCTGGCCGCGCAGGGGTTGGAGGCGACGATGCGCCCGATCCATACGTCACCAGAACGGTCCAGGCGTCGCGCGACGATCGCGGTTCGACGGACCAAAAAGGGCACTCTGGCCGGGTTTCATGGCCGCGCGTCAGACACGATCACCGAGATCCCGGATTGCCATTTGCTCGACCCAGCCCTGATCGCGGCCATTCCGGTGGCCGAAGCACTGGCGATTCTGGGTGGCAGCCGTAAAGGCGTGTTGGCGGTGACGCTAACCTTGTCCGAGGCCGGGCTTGATGTGGCGGTCAAAGGCGGCAAAGCGCCGGACGGCCCGCTTGAGTCGGCTTTGGCACAAGCGACCGAGAAACACGGTCTTGCCCGGCTCAGCTGGGACGGCGAAGTGATTGCCATGCGCCAGCCACCCGTTCAGTGTTTTGGTCAGGCAAATGTTGTACCGCCGCCCGGCGCGTTTCTGCAGGCGACAAAAGACGGAGAACAGGCTCTATTAAAGGCCGTTTCCGAAGCTGTGGGTGGTTCCAAACGCGTTGTGGATCTGTTTGCGGGTAGCGGCACATTCTCTTTGCCTCTGGCAGAGGGGGCAGAGGTTCACGCCGTCGAGGGCGAAGCTGCGATGACGCAAGCGCTGGATCAGGGGTGGCGCAGGGCGCGGGGTCTCAAGCGGGTAACGACTGAAGCGCGAGACCTGTTTCGGCGGCCACTGATGCCCGATGAGCTGAAATCCTTTGATGCAGCGGTGATCGACCCGCCACGCGCCGGGGCCGAGGCGCAAGTGGCCGAACTGGCGCAAGCCCTGCGCCCGGTGATTGCCTATGTGTCCTGCAACCCGGTGACCTTCGCCCGTGATGCGAAAATTCTTGTTAATGCGGGCTACACCCTTGAATGGGTACAGGTCGTTGACCAATTTCGATGGTCGTCACACACCGAACTTGCGGCACGGTTCACCCTGAACCCTTAAGACTTACAGGAGACCACCCGAATGGGGATCACCCAACGCCTGCTGACCCTTATCGAAGCACCAGCTTTCGGGAAGTTCATTACCGGTGTCATCATCTTCAACGCGGTGCTGCTGGGGATGGAGACGTCACCGACCCTAATGGAAGCTGCAGGTCCATTGATCGTGACGCTGGACAGCCTTTGCCTGACCATTTTCGTTGTTGAAATTGCGATTAAACTGCTGGCCACAGGGCGCAGGTTTTTCACCAACGGCTGGAATGTCTTTGATTTCGTGATTGTCGGCATCGCTCTGGTACCGGGTGGGTCCGGCCTATCGGTGCTGCGGGCTTTGCGGATTTTGCGGGTTCTGCGTGTCATCTCAGTCGCGCCACGCCTGCGCCGCGTGGTTGAAGGTTTCATTTCGGCCTTGCCTGGCATGGCCAGCGTGTTCCTTCTTATGGCGATCCTGTTTTACATTGGAGCGGTGATTTCAACCAAACTGTTCTCGCAGACCTTCCCGGACTGGTTCGGCGATCTGGGCCTGTCGGCCTATACGCTGTTCCAGATCATGACGCTGGAAAGCTGGTCCATGGGGATCGTGCGCCCGGTAATGGAGATCTATCCTTACGCCTGGCTGTTCTTTGTGCCGTTCATCATGGTGACCACTTTTGCGGTGGTAAACCTGCTGGTTGGTCTGATCGTGAATTCGATGCAAGACGCGCACCATGCCGAAGACGAAGTCAAAACCGATGCCTATCGTGACGAAGTGCTGGAGCGGCTTGAAAGCATCGAACGTCGCCTGACAGAGCAGCAAAACATCAAAAAGTGATTTCAGTTTTCACATTTTCTGGCATAATACAGAAAAAAAGAGCAGCAGGCAGTGAACATGGATCGTCGAGCATTTGGATTGGGTGCAATGGCAACGCTGAGCCTCTCAGCTTGTGCCTCGGCCAACCCCAGAATTCTAACTTACAACGGGCCCGAAGTGACCTCTCTGGTCATCAACAAGGGCTCGCGGAAACTATATCTTCTGCACAATGAAAAGATCCTGAAAGAATACAGGGTTGATCTTGGTTTTGCGCCAAATGGTACCAAAGCAAAGCGCGGCGATGGGCGTACGCCGGAAGGCAGCTACCTGATCGATCGGCGCAATCCCAATAGCCGCTATCATCTGTCGCTTGGGATTTCGTACCCGAATTCTGAGGATGTCGCAAAAGCGAAGGCCATGGGTGTCGATCCCGGCGGCGATATCTTTATCCACGGACAACCGAACCGTCGCAAAGAGCGTAAGCGCGCCAAAAAGACGTCGGATTGGACTGCGGGCTGCATCGCTGTCAAGAATGACGAGATCGAAGAGATCTATTCAATGGTAAACCGGGGAACGCTGATTACTCTGCGCCCCTAATCGGTTTCCAGGGCTCAAATCCGAACTGCATATAGTCACGCTGGTACGCCTGAGCAGCCAGCGTTTCCAGTTTGTCGTCATAAATCTCAGCCAGAGTGAACGGGGTATCCGGTTCACTGAGTTCGGGTAGGGGCGGTGTGCTATGCCCCATCCGGCGCGCTAGATCGGGCAGGGCGGTTGCGACTTCAGCCTCCCTCAGGATCAGGTCGGGCAATGCGAAGGGCGCCATCCCCTCAAGGGCCTGCGACTGACCGCACCATGCCGCATCCACGCGTATGGCGGTCTGTTGGGCAAGGTTCTGACGCAGGAATGTCAGGAACGCCGAAAACGCCTCGTAATGCTGCTCAACCGGGTAATTGCCATCGCGCAATTGTCCGGGAATTGGAATCTTTAGCCGGTTGCGCAGGACGTGTCGGATTTTCGGATATGCGTCGGAACCTGTGTTGAGGATATGTCTGCAAAAGGCCCGGTGCGCGCGCGCCATTGGGTGTTGCAGCACGGTGAACTTTCGATGCCCGGGATTGGATAGAAACCACTGACGCGTCTGCTTTCTGTTCTGATTGGTCAGCAATTGTTCGACATCAACATGGTCCAGCGCGGCCATCCACTTTGTAACCGGGCTTTCCATTCCCCCGCGGATCGGCATGTACATCAGTGGCGTCTTTGGTGCGGCAACGTAATTCGCCACCAATGGACGTCGGCGTGGTTCAAAATTCGGAGTGCTGTGCAGGTTGAAGCTGTCGATCTGTGACAACGCCTGCTCCATTTCGTCGGGGTTCGTCACCTTTGCCAGCGCCGGCTCGGGGTTTTGTGGTTTGAGTGTTTCGTCGATCGCCGACAGCCTGCCGGACACACCGAGCCAGGCGGCAAGACCATTCAGCAGGTGCAGCTGATTCAGGTCTTCATAGGCAATGTAAAATGGGGTCTGGCCGCTTTGCTGCAAACGCTGCGACAGCATCAGGTGGTATTCATGCTGCCGGTTCAGGTATTTCATGAACGCTTCGGCATCGAACTCAACCTGTGCTTCGCGACGACGCTTGATGTTTTTCAGCTGCCACTGCTTGGTTTCGCGCGCAATCTTCAATGAGATGAAACTGTCCAGCGGGTTTCGGGTCAGAATGATCTTGGCGCAACGCGGATCGCCCAAAGCTGGCTCTAACACACGTGGATCATGTCCCTGAAAAAGGCGAAACCCGTTCAGTTCCCCTGGTGCCTGCCGGATCGCCTCAAGCAATGTGGAAGGGTCACGATCCCTCTCTTCCATCGAGATGCCCAGCAGGGTGTCGGATTTCAGACGCCCGATGAAATGGGGATTGAACGCCTCGCCATAGCTGGTGACCCCTTCGATGGCGTTCAGGTTCGCCTCTAGCAGGTTGGAACCGGTCCGCATTGCTGCAAGGATGATAAAATAGTCAAATTGGGGTGTCATTTATCTTTACTGCACCAGATAGGGTTTTCGATATGGCCGGACCCGGTCGGCAAAGCTGTCGTCCGGTGGGAAGTCGCCCATCAGATAAGGGTGCATGCCCTGGTTCTTCAGGTTTTGTAGGAACTGGCCAAACCCGGACAGATCCACCATTTTCGGTGCTTCGGTCAGGTGGCTGGTTTGCGTGGTTCCGGTATCCTCGACCGCGGTCTGCAAAGGCTCGACCGGAGATTCTACGAATTCTGCCAGTGTCCACCTGCGAACCCGCGCCTTGGTCCAGACAGAAGACAGGATTTCCAGTTGCTTGGTTTCGATCTGCTGCAGCCGCGCGGCCTCGGCGCGGATATCGGCAAAGTTCAGGTTTGATCGAAACAGCGGGATTGCCCAGGCCCCGGTAATGACGGAAATCAGCGCATTCTTGTCCCGAGCCAAGAGCCAGTTGATCTCTTGCGTGTCAGCGGGGCCGAACTGAAAACACTGTTTTTCGCCACGCGTGTTCCAGATCAGGTTCGACAGGAAAGCCGTTGGGTTGTAGTCCCGCAGCTTTGCGCAATCGCTGAGGCCGCCGTTGACGATGGTTTCTCCGTCGGCGAATTCAGCGCGCTTCGGGTCAAACAGATGCCCGTGGACACGCGCGCCGGTGATTTTGCTCAACCAGGGTTCAAAATCTTCGAACACTTCGGAAAAGCCCTGAAAAACCGAATACGGAGAGGACGTCAGCCCGTTTTCGTTGCCGTGCCGTGGAAACCGGCTTTGCATGTACAACCCGTCACGCCCACGTGTGCGCCGTTCGACCGCTTTGGAAAACACCCGGTCAATTTTGCTTGGGTTGGGCTCTGTGGGTTTCATGGCGCCGGCCTGATCGGTCAGAAAGGCCTGATACAGGCGATCCGCGTTGGGCCATGCTTTACGGGCAACAAAACAGTCGGACCTGCGCAGTAGCTGCAAGTGGTCGTCATAGAAAATATGTGGACGACCTTGATAGTCGAACTTGGATAGGGTCAGAGACCGGCTTTCGATGTGGGTAGAATACAGGCGCGCCAGCGTCTGGAAATAGCTTTCGTCGGGGATCCAGACGCGCCGGAAATACCGATCATAAGTCTCGCGCTTTGGATCCTGCAATATGGCCGACAGGGTTTGGCGGGTCAGACACCACCACTGGCTACCCATATGCGGCACAAGCCCTTCGGGTATGTGGCGTCGAATGCGCAACGCGCGTTGCAGTTTCACATAGGCGTCAAACAGTTTGCGGTTCTTGCGCCACGAGAACGGAAATCTCAGGGTAAAGCGTTCCTGATCCAAGCCTCCGATGGTCCAGCTCACATCAGAGGTAGTGGCGCTTTCGATGAAATCCACGCGCGGCCTGTCCGAGAGGTAATTGACCAGTTCATCCACTGGCCGCAAAGGAAGACAGGACCCCGAAGTCAGGAAAACATGGCGCACATCGGGAAATGTCTCAAGCATCAGTGCGGCGGCTGACTGCGAGGCGGCAACGATGCCCCACCCACCCCAGTTGCAGACATGACGGTCAGAAAACCGGATAAGCGGGTCATTCGCACAGGCGGCAACGAATTCCGCATAGACCTTGTTTGGCACCTTGCGGTCCACATGGATCACCACCGGGCACCCCGAAGACGTCCAGTGGCGGGCCACTTGCCCGGCACGGTTCAGCGCGGTGTGAACCAGCATAATGATGCCCAGATTGCTCATGCCCAGTTTCCTTTTGACATGAGGCCTAAAATCTCAAGTTGTCGCCAGTTGATATAAGCTTCGGACTTGTCGCACCAGAACTCGGGCATGTCCGCCAAATGTTCGGCATAGGCGCGATATTCGTCAGAGCTGCGGTAATGCTGGCCGCGCTCCATCTCTTCCTGGGCCTTCTCGCCCAATGTGCTGATAAGTTTGGCGTGCAACAACGCACCGCTTGTTTTTTCACCACCCCATTCATCAAATACCTGGTTCAATCCGCGCGGCAACAACGCATGGGTCGAGCTGACATAGACATAGCGCTTGTCCCATTTCACCAAAGGAATCTTGTTTAGCGCAGGCGCTTTTTTCGGCGTGTCCTTAAAGAACACACGCGCGCGAGGTCCGCCTTGAATCCAGAGATTTCCGTAGGTCGGGTTCTTTGTAATCGAATAATTTCCTGCATCAAACCATTTGGCGATTTCGAACGGGTTTTGCCCCTCGGAATAGATGGCGTCTTCGACCGGCCCTTCGGGATACATGTCGATCAGCATTGCGCTGAAACTGCGCACGGCGCAGCCGTCCAGCCAGTCAGTCAGGGCGCGGATCGGCCGGGTATCGCAGAATGGATAGATGAAGAATTCGTCCGGGTCGACGGTCAGAACCCAGTGGCGGTGCGCATATTTGCGCAACAGATAGTTTGTCCAGTCCACCCCAAACGACGCACGCCTATAGCTTGCATCAGCGCGCCAGACCGACACATCGGGTTGACCCGCCAGATATTCCAGTGACCCGTCATTGCTGGCGTTATCAACGAACAGAAAATGGTTGATGCCCAGCTGCCGGTAGTAGGTCAGAAAATATGGCAGGCGAATTTTCTCATTCCGTATGACGCTGACTAGCAGGACGTCTTTCCGTGTTATCGAATTTGTATTTACGGAAACGGGAACAAGGTCGCGCCGCTTTCGAAGGCAACGCAATATACGGCGCTTGCGCCGCAATCTCATTCGGTATGAATCCAATAGGCCCACGCGACTGCCCAACCTTTGTTAATTACGCGAGCGTGCCCGGAGCCTTTACAAGCCAGAGTGGTACCGGACAATTGCCGTTTTATGCCATTTTTCCGTCTTTCGAAGCAACGACTTTAAAAACCGTTAGTTCGAGTTGTGGCTTTCCCAGTCAATTGTTCCCATCAGACCCAGTTGCTGCAATGAGTTCCAACCGGTGTATCGCTTGGACTCTGGCGCCCACATGACGGGGCGATCCGTGATGCCGTCATAGTAGTCTGCAAACTGTTCGGGATCGTGAAAGTGTTGCCGGCGCTCTTTCTCGATCTTTGATTTTTCCACAACTTCGGGCAGGAATTTGGTGTGTAACAAGACACCAGATGGTGCTGTGCCGCCGGGCCCTCCGTAACTGGCGTTCAGATGTCGTGGCAATGCGGAATGGCACGAATTCACATAGGCGTTGCGCCGCGACCACCGGACCAACGGGATTTTGTTAAGCGTCGGGGATCGGCGTGGGGCGTCGGCAAAGAACATACGCTCGCGCGCGCCGCCCTGCACCCAAAGGTTGCCCAGCGGGCTTTGCCGTTGTGCCCGGTAGGGGGCGGCATCAAACCAACTCACCACCTCAGTCGGGTCGGTTTCAGGATCATAGCCTTGTTCCCCCAACGGGCCTTTGGGATAAAGATCCAGCATCAGCGCGCCAAACGCTACACATCCCTGATCATCTAACCATTTCGTCAGGTCCGGTAGGGGCCGGGTGTCATGATCGGGGTAAATCAACAACTCATCCGCATCGACCATCAGAGTCCAGTGGTGGTGCCCATAGCGCATTTGCAACCAAGTCAGCCAATCCAGCCCATAGCGCGACGTGCGATAGCTGTCCCGGGTCTGCCACAGTGACACGTCCGGCTGTTCCTTGAGAAAGAGCACCGAGCCATCGTCGCTGTCGTTGTCGACGATCAGAAAGTGATCAACCCCCAATGCACGATAATGGCGCAGGAACCAGGGCAGGCGGGTGATTTCATTGCGCAGCGTAGTGAAAGCCAGAATGCCACCGGGAATGATGTTCGCCGTGCGGTCGCTCAGACTGGACAATTGATGGCGGCTGCGAAAGGACCGCCACAACAACCGCTGTCGTTTTAGCCGAAGCTTGTACATTTGCACCCATGAGATGGGCGGAAGCGTATCTTCCCCTGTACCAGTCACAACAGGCTCATTTTTCGTAGTGACCGTTCTGATGCCAGCGCCACGCATCGGCAATCATCGTCTCTAATGTGGACCTTTTGGGCAACCAGCCAAGTTCCTCGCCAGCGCGCACAGAACCAGAGACCAACTTTGTGCAATCCCCAGCCCGGCGCGGTCCGATTGCATAAGGCACGTCGCGGTTGGTGACGGCGTTGGAGTGGCTGATCACCTCCATCACCGAAAACCCCGATCCGGTGCCCAGGTTGAAGACGCGGCTGTCTTTGCCTTGTTCCAACCAGTTCAATCCCAAAACGTGGGCATCGACCAGATCGCAAACATGTACATAATCGCGGATGCAGGTGCCGTCTGGTGTGTCGTAGTCGGTCCCGAAAACAGTCAATCCGTCGCGCTTGCCGTCGATGGCGTCCAGCATCAGTGGCACAAGGTGGGTTTCCGGGCGGTGGAACTCACCCACTTCGCCATCAGGGTCGGCACCGGCCACGTTGAAATACCGGAAGATCACGTGGTTCAGCCCGTGCGCGGCCTCGAAATCGCGCAGGATATCTTCGATGGCACGTTTTGAGGCACCGTATGCGTTCAGCGGGAGTTGCGGCGTATCTTCGTCCAGCACCACATTGTCATGCTCGCCATAGGTGGCGCAGGTGGACGAGAATACAAAGTTCTCACATCCGGCGGCCACGGCGGCTTCGATCAAATTTAGTGAACCGGTCACGTTGTTGGACCAGTATTTGCCAGGCTCGGACATGGCCTCACCCACTTGGCTGAGGGCGGCAAAATGCATCACGGCCAAGGGTTCGTATTTGGCGAAAACCTCATCCAGCCGGGCACGATCCAACAGATCGCCCTGTTCGAACGGGCCAAACTTCACCGCGTCCTGCCAGCCGGTGACCAGATTGTCGAAGGTTACAGGCGTATAACCAGCCTGAGAAAGCGCCTTACAGGCATGAGATCCAATGTACCCGGCGCCGCCAGTGACAAGAATGTTTTTCATATTCGTTCCAAATTGTGGTGCCACGCCCGGTTAGATGACGTCTTGACAGGAGTTCAGGTGAAAATGGGTCAATCCAACCCCATAGCGGCCATCATCTCTTCGAGTTTCGGCACATCTTGCGGGTTGTTCAATTCCCAGAATTGGCGGCCCTTTGCCTCAACCTCAACGCACAGAACCTTGCGACCGTTTTCCATGAAGCGCAGCTGTTCCAGCCCTTCCAATTGTTCCAAAGGTCCCACTGGCCAGGTTGGATAGGCTGACAGCGCATCGGGGCGGTAGGCGTAAACGCCGACATGGTGAAACACCGGCGTCGGTTCGATGCCAGCAAAAGTTTCGGCGGTAAAAGGCACGACCTCTTTCGAAAAATACATTGCGCTGTGATCAGTCGCAAATACGGCTGTTGTGCCGCCGACCCGGCCGTTTTTACGATCGTTCAGCAGGCTGTTCAAAGCATCTCCGTCACACCGCAGAACCGGCGTGGCGACACCTGCCTCGGGTGCGGCGCGCAGACCGGCGATCAGGTCTTCGACAAACCAATGTGGTGTCAGTGGTGCATCCCCTTGCAGGTTCACCACGATCTCATAGCCCGCGCCCAAAGCTGTATGGGCCTCGGCGCAGCGCTCGGTGCCATTGCCGCAAGTCTCGGATGTCATCACCACCTCGGCCCCGAACCCTTCGGCCACGTCGCGGATGCGGTCGTCGTCGGTGGCGACAACAACCTTGTCCACGCCCGATACGGAACAGGCGGCGCGCCAGGATCGTTCGATCAGGGTCATCGCATTGCCGCTTGCCCCGGTCAGCGGAACCAGCGGCTTGCCGGGGTAGCGGGTCGAGGCATAGCGGGCGGGGATGGCAATCAATACGGACATCAGGCCTCCTTCAGGTCAACGCCCGGAGCGTAGGCGATAAAGAACGGGTTTGCATAGCCGTCCTTGCCATAGGTCAATGACGAGTGGTCATCGAAGCGAACAACCTTGCCACCCGCACCCGCCAAAACGGCGTGACCAGCGGCGGTGTCCCACTCCATTGTGCGGCCGACGCGGGGATACAAATCCGCTTCTCCGGTCGCGACCAGACAGAATTTCAGGGACGAGCCTGCGCTTTTGCTGTCCTTTACCTGATATTTGTTGATGTAATCTTCGGTCGCCTGATCGCGGTGTGATTTTGACGCGACGATCAAAAGTGCCGAATTGTCAGGTTCAGACACCGAAATCGGGGTCACATCGCCGGTCTGCGCTTTGTTCAGCGCGCCGGTTTCCTCAACTGATTGACCGTCTGCTTGCGTGTAGAACATGCGCCCCTTGGCCGGTGCATACACAACGCCCCGAGTTGGCACTCCGTTTTCGACCAGCGCGATATTCACGGTGAAATCACCGCGTCGGTTGATGAATTCCTTGGTGCCGTCCAGCGGATCGACGATCAGAAATGTGTCGCCTTTTTCGGAATGGGAGGCGGCCTGTTCTTCGGTCACCAGCAGAATATCCGGGAATGCCGCGCGCAAGCCCGCCGAGATCAGGGCATCGGCTGCCTCATCCGCCTCGGTCACCGGGCTGGCGTCGGATTTGACTTTGACGTCGAAATCATCCGCCTCGTAAATCTGCATGATCGTGTCCCCGGCTTCCAGCGCCAGACGTCTGATTACGGGAATAAGGGCGTCGTAGGTCACAAAAATGCTCCGTTGCTGTAGTTTGTTGATCGAAATCCTTGTGGGCCTTATGATGCGGCGGTTACGGAACGGCAAGAATTTCGTGGCAGTTTGCAGGCAGTTCAGCGGGAAAGAGTGTACTGAGTGTTTTATTTTAAGCGAAAACAGACGCTTCTGGGCAGCGCTTTCACGACTGCTGAGCTTATCTATCACGCGGTGGTGCGTGGGATACGTTCCAATCATGCGAATGCCGTGATCGCAATCATTGTGAATATCGTACAAATTCTCGCACTTGTGACTGTGTTTTATCTGATCATGACGATGCTGGGCACACGTGTGGCCAAGATCAGGGGCAACTTTATCCTGTTTCTGTTATCAGGTGTCTTTTTGTTTCTGACCCACATTAAGGCCGTCTCGGCGGTCGCTGGCGTGGCTACAGGAAACAACCCGATGATGCTGCACTCTCCGATGAATATGATGGTCGCACTGTTGGCGACTGCCTTCGGATCGCTTTATACGCAATTGGTCTCGGTCCTTGTGATCCTCTTCGCCTACAGCGTTATTATTGAGCCGTTAGAGATCCAAGAGCCGGGCGGCGCGTTCTATATGCTGATTCTGGCCTGGTTCACAGGATGTGCGGTGGGAGTTGTTTTCATGGCCCTCAAGCCGTGGTTCCCAGGGACTTCTGAAATTCTGAAAAACGTGTACCGGCGCATGAACATGATTTTTTCAGGCAAAATGGTTGTAGGAAATGCGCTGGGGGGCTTCATGCTGAGTTTCTTTGCTTGGAATCCACTGTTTCATGTGATCGACCAGTGCCGCGGCTTTGTCTTTCGTAACTACTTCCCGCGCAATTCCAGTTGGGAATATGCGGTCTGGGTTGGGCTGGCCTTGTTGATGATTGGATTGCTGGGGATTTTTTACACCCGTCAGCATGTCTCGGCCAGTTGGGGCGCACGCCGCTAATTCGCGACCCGTAAAGTCAGGTTGATCCGCCCGCCCTTGGGCAACAGCTTGGACGAACCGAAACGGATGCGGTCTACCCCGTGATATTTTAGGCGGGCCGGGCCGCCCATGACCACGACGTCGCCCGAGCTCAACCATATGGACTCCGTCTTGCCGCCCCGGGTTTCGTTTCCGATGCGGAAAAGGGCATCGTCGCCCAGCGATATCGACAGAACTGGCCATGAAAAGTCTGCCTCGTCCTTGTCTTGATGCAACCCCATGCGCGCCCCTTCGCCGTAGTAGTTGATCAGACAGCAATCCGGATCGCGTTGGGCGCTGGCAAGCTTGCGCCAGATGCCCAGTATCGTATCGGGAATGTCGGGCCACACCGTTCCTTTAGGGTGCTGCGCCTGATATCGGTAGCCCCCTTTGTCAGTGACCCAGCCAAGCGCTCCGGCTGAGGTCATGCGCACCGACATTTCCTTGCCCGAAGGCGTAACCGGCCGGAACAGCGGCGCCGATTTCAGAATCGGGCGCAACGCCTCAATCAGTTGCGTTTGTGCCGCAACGTCCAGATAGGCTTTTCTGATGTCAAATCCGCGCAAGAGCAGCCGCGCCATTGAAGATTCCCCAATCCTTGCCAAAACCTTGTCAAAAAGGCCGCAGATTCCCGAAAACCTGCCTTTTACACCGCTTGCAGGCCTCTGATCTCGCCCTTATATACGCCGGGACGCGCGATGGTGTAGTGCTGTTGCGCAAACCAGATCGGGACCGGATGCCATAACGGGTCCGGACCTCGAGACATCGCCTTGAAGAGAAAGGGATTGAACATATGGGAAAAGTAATCGGTATTGACCTCGGGACCACCAACTCGTGTGTGGCCATCATGGACGGCTCTCAGCCGAAGGTCATCGAAAACGCAGAAGGGGCGCGGACCACGCCTTCGATCGTCGCCTTCACCGAAGATGAGCGTCTGGTCGGTCAGCCTGCAAAACGTCAGGCGGTCACCAACCCCGACAACACGATATTTGGCGTCAAGCGTCTGATCGGTCGTCGTGTGGATGATGCAGAAGTCCAGAAGGACAAGAAAATGGTGCCGTACGCCATCGTGGATGGTGGCAACGGTGACGCGTGGGTGGAAGCCCGCGGTGAAAAATACTCTCCAAGCCAGATTTCGGCCTTCACTCTAGGCAAGATGAAGGAAACCGCCGAGAGCTATCTGGGTGAAGAAGTCACGCAGGCGGTCATCACCGTTCCCGCGTATTTCAATGACGCCCAGCGTCAGGCCACCAAAGACGCAGGCAAAATCGCCGGTCTGGAAGTGCTGCGGATCATCAACGAACCGACAGCGGCTGCGCTGGCCTATGGTCTGGACAAAGAAGAAACCCAAACCATCGCGGTCTATGACCTTGGTGGTGGTACGTTCGACGTGACCATTCTGGAAATCGACGACGGGCTGTTCGAGGTCAAATCGACCAATGGCGACACCTTCCTGGGTGGTGAAGACTTTGACATGCGCATCGTCAACTACCTGGCGGATGAGTTCAAAAAGGAACACGGTGTCGATCTGTCCAGCGACAAGATGGCCCTGCAGCGTCTGAAAGAAGCCGCTGAAAAAGCCAAGATCGAACTGTCCTCGACCTCGCAGACCGAGATCAACCAGCCGTTCATCTCGATGGGCGCCAACGGTCAGCCGCTGCACATGGTCATGAAGCTGACCCGTGCCAAGCTGGAATCGCTGGTCGGCGATCTGATCAAGAAGTCGATGAAACCCTGTCAGGCCGCATTGAAAGACGCCGGTCTGTCGGCGGGCGACATTGATGAGGTTGTTCTGGTCGGTGGTATGACTCGCATGCCGAAGGTGATCGAAGAGGTCACCAAATTCTTCGGCAAAGAGCCCCACAAAGGCGTGAACCCGGACGAAGTTGTTGCCATGGGCGCCGCCATTCAGGCCGGTGTTCTGCAGGGCGACGTCAAAGACGTGGTTCTGCTGGACGTAACCCCGCTGAGCTTGGGCATCGAAACCCTGGGCGGCGTGTTCACCCGTCTGATCGATCGCAACACCACGATCCCGACGAAAAAGTCTCAGGTCTTCTCGACCGCCGAGGACAATCAGAACGCTGTGACCATCCGCTGTTTCCAGGGTGAGCGCGAAATGGCTGCGGATAACAAGATCCTGGGTCAGTTCAACCTTGAAGATATCCCGCCCGCACCGCGCGGCATGCCTCAGATCGAGGTGACTTTTGACATCGACGCCAACGGCATTGTCTCGGTTTCGGCCAAGGACAAAGGCACCGGCAAAGAGCAGAAGATCACCATCCAGGCATCGGGTGGTCTGTCGGACGAAGATATCGACAAGATGGTCAAGGACGCCGAAGAGAACGCCGAGGCGGACAAGGAACGCCGCGAGCTGATCGAGGCGAAGAACCAGGCGGAAAGCCTCATCCACTCGACCGAGAAGTCGATGGAAGAGCATGCCGACAAGGTCGACCCGACCACCATCGAAGCCATCGAGCTGGCGATTGTCGCGCTGAAGGACGAGCTGGAAACTGAGAATGCCGACAAGATCAAGTCAGGCATTCAGAACGTGACCGAAGCCGCCATGAAGCTGGGCGAAGCCATCTACAAGGCGCAGTCTGAAGAGACCGAGGATGAGCCTGCGGCGGCGGATGCTGCTCCGGCTGGTGAAGACGATATCGTCGATGCCGAATTCGAAGATCTTGACGACGAAAAGCGTAAGTAACGGGAAACCGGGCCAATTCGGGCCGGTCCGGTCACCGGGCCGGCCCGATTACGTTGCGGCAGAAGGAAATACTGATGTCAAAACGCGACTACTATGATGTGCTCGGCGTGTCCAAGGGCGCATCAGCGGACGAGATCAAGAAGGGCTTTCGAACGAAAGCCAAGGAATTGCATCCCGACCGCAACAAGGACAACCCGGATTCCGAGGCTCAGTTCAAAGAAGCGAACGAAGCTTACGACGTCTTGCGCGATGCCGAAAAAAAGGCCGCGTATGACCGTTTTGGTCATGCCGCGTTTGAAAACGGTATGGGCGGCGGTGGCCGTCCAGGCGGCGGATTTGGCGGACAGGGCGATTTCTCCAGTGCCTTCTCGGACGTGTTCGACGACCTGTTCGGTGATTTCATGGGTGGTCAGCGCGGTGCTACCGGGGGTGGTCGACGGGCCGCGCGCGGGTCAGACCTGCGCTACAACCTGCGCGTAAGCTTGGAAGAAGCATTCGCGGGCCTGCAAAAGACGATCAACGTGCCTGCTGCCGTGGCCTGCTCGGCCTGTGACGGCTCGGGTGCGGAAGGCGGGGTTGAGCCCACAACCTGCCCGACCTGTTCGGGCATGGGGAAAGTGCGGGCGCAACAGGGCTTTTTTACAGTCGAACGGTCGTGCCCGACCTGTTCGGGTCTGGGTCAAATTATCAAGAACCCCTGTAAATCATGCGGCGGCGCCGGGCGCGTCGAAAAAGAACGCGCGCTGTCGGTCAACATTCCGGCCGGTGTCGAAACCGGCACACGCATCCGTCTTGCGGGCGAAGGTGAGGCCGGGATGCGCGGAGGCCCTCCGGGTGATCTGTACATTTTTGTTGAGGTCTCGGACCACAGGCTGTTCGAACGCGACAGTGTGAACTTGTATTGCCGCGTTCCGGTCAGCATGGCCAAGGCAGCGCTGGGCGGTTCGATCGAAGTGCCCACCATCGACGGTGGTCGCGGTCGCGTGCAAATTCCGGCTGGCAGCCAGTCAGGACGTCAGATGCGCTTGCGCAGCAAAGGCATGCCCGCCCTTCGCGGCGGTGGCGTTGGAGATATGTTCATCGAACTGGCCGTCGAAACCCCGGTCAATCTGACCAGCCGTCAAAAAGAGCTGCTGCGTGAGTTCGACGATCTGGGCGAAGACAACCACCCGGAATCTAAAAGCTTTTTCTCGTCCGTCAAGTCATTTTGGGACGGTATGAAGGGCTGAACCTGCACACATGAACATCAAACAGAAGCCGGTCCGTTGAGGCCGGCTTTTGCATTTCATAAGTCCAGTTTGACCGTAATCTGCACCAAAATTGGCCCTTGATTCCCCCGCCTTCCCCTGAGAGTGTCGCCCCAACCGTTGGGGTGCCCTGCTTGAGGGCTGAGAGGCGTGAACGCGCTAACCCATCGAACCTGATCCGGGCAATACCGGCGTAGGGAACGGTCTTATAGTGCTTAGACGTTTTCCATGCCCGTTGCCCATTTTGAACCGGAGCAACGACATGGCACCTATTGCCTTAACAATCGCAGGATCTGACAGCGGCGGAGGGGCTGGAATTCAGGCAGACCTCAAGGCCATGTCGGCGCTTGGCGTCTACGGTGCCAGTGTGATTACCGCAGTGACAGCGCAGAATACCCGCGCGGTGACGGCAGTACATGGCATCCCTCTGGACGTCATTTCAGCCCAGATCGAGGCTGTTCTGACCGACCTGAATGTTAGTGCGATCAAGATTGGAATGCTGGCGAACCCTCAGATCATCCAGTGTGTCGCAGACAGTATCGCAGATTTTGACGGGCCGGTGGTTTTAGATCCGGTCATGATTGCGAAATCCGGCGATGCCTTGCTGGCAGAAGAGGCGGTGCAAACCCTGCGCGACGTATTGTTGCCACGCGCGACCGTGTTGACGCCAAACCTTCCAGAAGCAGCCTGTCTGTTGGGCTTTGAGTCCGCGGACGGCCTCGAACAGATGATCGCACAAGGGCAAGATCTGTGTTCACTTGGCGCTGGCGCGGTTCTGATGAAGGGCGGTCACGGCAAGGGCGACATCTGCCACGACATATTGATCTCACATTCGGGCGTGATTGCTCAGTTTCAAGCGCCGCGCCGACAGACCCGCAACACCCACGGAACCGGCTGCACCCTGTCCTCATCCATAGCGGCCGGGTTGGCCAAGAGCCTTTCGCTGACCGAGACCGTGGTGCAAGCACATGACTATCTGCAGGGCGCTATCGCTCAGGCCGATGCTTTGAACATCGGGCAAGGTCACGGGCCTGTTCATCACTTCCATCAGGTTTGGCCCGCGTGACCGTCTGGTCGATCATAGGGGCAGGTGTGGCCGGGTTGGCCGTCGCGTCCGAACTTGTCGCGCGTGGGGCCAAGGTTCAGGTGTTTGATCCCGGCGGTGCACCGGGCCCGCATGGTTGCTCCTGGTGGGCGGGCGGAATGTTGGCACCGTGGTGCGAGTATGAAAACGCCGAGGAACCTGTCCTGCGTCTGGGGCAATTGGCAATCGACTGGTGGGCAAAGCGAACTCAGGTTCACAGGCGCGGCACACTGGCTGTTGCAAACCCACGGGACCTGCCGGATCTACGTCGTTTCGCCCGACGAACGGAGGGATTTTCTGAAGTTGATGACAGAGAATTAGCTTTATTAGAGCCTGATCTCCACGGTTTCAGTAAGGGTCTCTACTTTGCTGAGGAAGCCCATTTGGATCCGCGTCAGGCCTTGCTGGATCTGTCACACCAGCTTCAGGATCACGGTGTTGAATTCCACCATGTGCGTGCGCCGACGGGGTTGAACAACGCCATTGATTGCCGGGGTCTGCACGCGCGCGAATACCTGCAGGACTTGCGCGGCGTGAAAGGTGAGATGCTGGTGATCCGGTGCCCAGACGTGACACTGACCCGGCCTATACGCCTGCTTCATCCACGGATGCCGCTGTATATCGTTCCACGCGGCGACTGCGTCTACATGTTGGGCGCAACAATGATCGAATCCGAGGACAGCAGCCGAATTACCGCACGCTCGATGCTTGAGTTGCTGAGCGCAGCCTACGCCCTGAACCCCGCCTTTGGTGAGGCTGAAGTTTTGGAAATCGGCGTCGATCTGCGCCCGGCTTTCCCCGACAACCTGCCGCGTATTCGGCGGCTGGGACCGACAATTTACGCCAATGGCCTCTATCGCCACGGCTACCTGCTGGCTCCTGCGCTGGCAAAGGGCGTGGCTGACCTGGCGTTGGACAACAAACATTCGGAGTTGGTTGATGAAGATCGTACTTAACGGCGAGATGCGCGAGGTGCAGGCCGGTACTCTTGCCGACCTTTTGCAGGAATGCGGGTTTTCGGGCCGGGTGGCGACGGCTGTGAACGAGGGTTTTGTGCCCTCAAGCCTGCGCAAGGCCCGTAAAATTAAGGATGGCGATCGGATCGAAGTCGTCGCCCCGATGCAGGGGGGCTGAGCGATGAAGACCTTCTACGGCACATCACTGACGAACCCGCTGATGCTGGGCACCGCGCAATATCCAAGCCCCGCAATCTTGGAACAGGCATTTCGGGACAGCGGGGCCGGGGTGGCCACCGTATCTTTGCGACGCGAAGCTGGCGCAGGACAGACGTTTTGGCAGATGATCCGCGACTTGGGTGCGCTGGTTTTGCCGAACACGGCTGGTTGCCACACTGTGAAAGAGGCCGTGACCACCGCTCATATGGCGCGTGAGGTGTTTGACACCAAATGGATCAAGCTGGAACTGATCGGGCATACCGACAGCCTGCAGCCTGATGTGTTCCAACTGGTCGAAGCCGCGCGCATTCTGACCGAAGACGGGTTCGAGGTGTTTCCCTATACCACGGACGACCTGATCGTGGGTGAGCGCCTTTTGGCGGCAGGGTGTGAAGTTCTGATGCCTTGGGGGGCCCCGATTGGTTCGGGCCGCGGTCTGAACAACGAATACGCCCTGCGCGCAATGCGGGTTGAGTTTCCCGAAGTACCACTGGTGATCGACGCAGGTATCGGCCTGCCCAGCCACGCCGCTCATGCGATGGAGCTTGGGTATGATGCCGTTCTGCTGAACACCGCGGTGGCACGGGCCGGCGATCCCGCCGCAATGGCCAAGGCGATGAAGCTGGCCATCGAGGCCGGGCGATTGGCCTATCAGGCCGACCCGATCGAAGCGCGCGATATGGCCGAACCCTCGACCCCCGTTATCGGAAAGGCGTTTTTGTCATGAACCTCGACCGGTTTTATCCAATCTTCGACCATTCCGACTGGTTGCGCCGGATGCTTCCCCTGGGCGTGAAACTGGTGCAGTTGCGGATCAAGGACCAAGCGGATGCGGTCGTGCGTGAACAGATCGCGGTTTCGCGGGATCTGTGCCGTGCGCATGGGGCTGTTCTGGTGGTGAATGACCATTGGCAGGTTGCCATTGAGGCGGGCTGCGACTGGATTCATCTGGGACAAGAGGATCTGGATGATGCGGATCTGAAGTCGATCCGACGCGCAGGGCTGAAACTGGGTGTCTCGACCCATGACGATGACGAGCTTGAGCGTGTTCTGGCTATGAACCCTGACTATGTCGCGCTGGGGCCGGTCTACCCAACGATCCTGAAAAAGATGAAATGGGAACAGCAGGGCCTTCCTCGGGTCACCGAATGGAAAGCGCGGGTAGGGGATATCCCTTTAGTCGGTATTGGCGGGATGAGCGTCGAGCGCGCGCCGGGCGTCTTGCAGGCCGGGGCGGACATTGTCTCAGTCGTGACAGACATCACCTTGAATGCAGACCCAGAAGCCCGCGTACGTGCGTGGATCGAGGTCACCAGATGAGCCGCTACGCCCGTCAGATGATCTTGCCGGAGGTCGGCGCGCGTGGACAAGCCCGCCTATCCGACGCACGGGTTCTTGTGGTGGGGGCCGGGGGGCTGGCAGCGCCGGTTTTGCCTTTGCTTGCTGGGGCCGGGGTCGGGCATTTGACCATCAAGGATCGCGATGAGGTCGCCCTGTCGAACCTCCATCGCCAGACCTTGTTTGCCGAGCGGGATTGCGGCCGCCCCAAAGCCGAAGTCGCGGCTGAGCGGTGTCAGGCCTTAAACTCTGAAATTACGATCTCCACGAAAAATCAGGCTCTAACTTATTTAAATTCGCAACGTTTTGTCTCACAAGCCGACGTCATTCTCGATTGCGCGGACAGTTATGCTGCAAGCTATACGTTGTCGGACACGTGTCGCGCGCTGTGCAAACCGTTGATAAGCGCTTCGGTCCTGGGGTTGTCCGGCTATGTCGCCGGTTTCTGCGGCGGTGCCCCATCTTTGCGGGCGGTTTTTCCCGACGCGCCGGGCAGTGGTGCAAGCTGTGCCACCGCCGGTGTGTTGGGTCCCATCGTCGGAATGATTGGCGCAATGCAGGCGCAAATGGCGCTGAGCGTTATTCTCGGGCTGGACCCTTCGCCCTTGGGGCAGATGGTACAGTTCGATGCCCAGACGATGCGAAGCAGCACGTTCCGCTTTGACGATGCGCCTGAGCCCAACCATCACTTCCCGTTTGTGTCGGCCTGCCAACTGACCACGGAGGATCTGATCATCGAGTTGCGCAGCCCGGATGAGGTCCCTGAACCCATCCATCCCAAAGCGCTTCGCTGGTCTCCTGAATCGGTAAAACATGAGCCTAACAAGCACAAAAGGTTGGCACTTTGCTGTTCCACGGGCCTGCGTGCGTGGCGTGCCGCCGAAAAATTGCAACCGGATTGGCCGGGCGAGATCGTTCTCGTCGCGGCCTCAACCTCGTGAATGAAAAGGATACGCGAGATATGAAAAAGCTGATGACAGCAATTGCCTTGCTGGCCGCCGCGCCGGCCTGGGCCGAAGACAAGATGACCGTTCTGCTGGACTGGTTCGTTAACCCCGACCACGGGCCCATCATCGTGGCGCAAGAGAACGGATACTTTGCCGACGAGGGGCTGGAGATTGAGATTGTGCCACCCGCGGATCCATCGGCCCCTCCGCGTCTGGTTGCCGCCGGGCAAGCTGATCTGGCGGTGTCCTACCAGCCGCAACTTCACCTGCAAATCCATGAGGGCCTGCCGCTGAAGCGCGTCGGCACCTTGGTCGCGACGCCGTTGAATTGTCTGCTGGTGCTTCAGGACGGTCCGATCAAAACGCTTGCCGATCTGAAGGGCAAAAAAATCGGCTTCTCGGTCGCGGGCGTGGAAGAGGCGGTGCTGGGCGCCATGCTGAACGCCCATGATGTCGCGCTGGACGACATTGAGATGGTCAACGTCAATTTCTCGCTGTCGCCCTCGCTGATGACCGGTCAGGTGGATGCGGTGATCGGGGCCTTTCGGAACTTTGAGCTGAACCAGATGGACATCGAAGGCGTCGCGGGTCGCTGTTTCTACATCGAGGAGGAAGGCGTACCGTCCTATGACGAGCTGATCTATGTCGCCAACCCCGACACGATGGATGCAGACAAGGTGGCCCGCTTCCTGGCTGCGACCGAAAAAGCGACCCAGTTCATCGTCAACAACCCGGAAAAAAGCTGGGAAATCTTTGCGGCCACCTCGCCCGAATTGCAGGATGAGCTGAACGCGCGCGCATGGGTGGATACACTGCCCCGTTTCGCGCTGCGCCCGGCGGGCTTTGATGCGGGTCGCTATGCCCGTTTCGAGGCGTTCCTGAAAGACAGCGGCATGATCGACAGCATCAATCCGGTCAGCGACATCTCAATAGATGTGACCGTGCAATGAGCGACTATGGCAAAGCATTCGCGCTGATGCGCGATGCCGCGCAGGGGCCGTGGCAGGATTACACCCGCCACGCCTTTGTCGAAGGGATGAAGGACGGCACTCTGCCGCGCGCGGCGTTTCTGCACTATCTGCGGCAGGACTATGTGTTCCTGATTCATTTCTCGCGCGCCTGGGCGCTGGCGGTGGTGAAATCGGAAACGCACGCGGAAATGTTGGCCGCCTCGCGCACCGTAAATGGGCTGATCAGCGAAGAGATGAAGCTGCATATCGGGATCTGCGAGGCCGAAGGCATCCCGCAGGACCAGCTGTTTTCCACCCCGGAACGTGCTGAGAACCTCGCCTATACGCGTTATGTGCTTGAGGCGGGGTACAGTGGCGATCTGCTCGACCTCCTGGCGGCGTTGGTGCCTTGTGTGATGGGCTATGGAGAGATCGGCACACGGCTGGCCGCTGAGGCGACGTCTGACACCTATCGCGATTGGATCGCCACCTATGCCAGCGATGACTACCAAGATGCCTGCGTGGCGGTTGGGGAATTGTTGGATAAGGCTCTAACGAGGCGTATTGGCGAGAATTTCGAAGCATCCCCGCGTTGGACTCGTCTGTGCCACACCTTCCGTACCGCGACCGAGTTAGAGGTCAATTTTTGGCAAATGGGCCTGACCCCATGACCCCAGCCCCCGATCTGACCGTCCGTGGTTCGGCTGCGATTGGCGACGCGTTATTGTTCGCGCGGTTGACCCTGACGCTTGCAGCAGGGCGGTGGACGTGTCTGCTGGGTGGATCGGGGGTCGGCAAAACCACCATTCTGCGCCTGATTGCGGGCTTGGACACTGGCGCAGAGTTCACCGGTCAGATTACCGCCAGTGACGGGCAATCTGTGCGGGAGCGGGTAGCCTACATGGCGCAAGACGATCTGTTGCTGCCTTGGGCGACTGTGGCGCGGAACGTCTTGTTGGGTGCGCGGTTGCGCGGAGAAAAGCCAGATTTGCGCCGCTGTGATCAGCTGATCGAACGGATGCGCCTGCAGGATCATATGACGAAGAAGCCCGGCGAACTCTCTGGTGGGCAACGTCAACGCGTGGCCTTGGCTCGCACGTTGATGGAGGATCGGCCCATCGTTTTGTTGGATGAGCCGTTTTCGGCCCTCGACGCCCGCACCCGCGCGGATATGCAGGACCTTGCGGCCGAAGCGTTACAGGGCCGAACTGTTCTGCTGGTCACCCATGATCCGGGCGAGGCTGCGCGGTTGGGTCAATCCATCGTGGTCATGACGCAGAACGGCATAACGCCCTGCCAGCCCCCACATGCACCGGCCCCGCGCAAGGTGGACGATCTGAAAACGCTGGAAACGCAAGGCGCGCTACTGCGACTGTTGCGGGAGGAGGCGGCATGAAACTGCTGTCGGGCCTTGCCGCCACTCTGTTCGCGTTGGCAATCTGGCAGGCAATCGTCTCGGCAACCGGCCTTCCGAAATTCATCCTTCCGGGCCCCGCTTTGGTGGCTGAGACCTGGTGGCAATACCGCTGGATCATTGCTGAGCACACATGGGTCACGGCCGTTGAGGTCATAATTGGCCTGGCCTGCGGGACGGTATTGGGGGTCGTTACCGCGCTCCAACTGGCGAATTCCCGCGCCGCGCGGGTGCTGGTGCAGCCGATGCTGGTGTTCACGCAGGCGTTGCCGGTCTTCGCGCTGGCGCCGTTGCTGACGCTTTGGCTGGGCTATGGTCTGTGGTCCAAGGTCGCGATGGCAGTGCTGATCATCTATTTCCCGATCACCTCTTCCTTTTTTGACGGGTTGATGCGCACGCCGCCCGGATTTCTTGATCTGGCGCGGACCATGCAGGCCAGCCGGCGCGCCTTGTTGTGGCACATTCGTATCCCCGCAGCTTTGCCCTCATTGGCTTCGGGCATGCGGCTGGCGGCCGTCTATGCCCCGATCGGAGCGGTGATCGGCGAATGGGTCGGGTCGTCGCAAGGATTGGGGTACCTAATGCTGCTAGCCAATGGGCGGGCCAAAACCGATTTGATGTTTGCGGCAATGCTGACGCTGGGGGTGTTTTCGATCCTGTTGCACCTGACCGTTCGACGGGCAACCGCACGCATTGCGGGTGAGACGCGTTAACCATTCAGAAACCGATTCTGCGGCACGGTAGTCCCATGACTCAGGACGCCTTTGCCGAAGCCCCGATGCTGTTTGAAACCGACGAAGCCCCGGTGCAACCGCTGCCGTCTGGTCGCTTGCCGTCGTATATCAAAGATCACCGCAAACGTTTGCGCGAACGGTTCATGTCTGGTGGATCGGCGGCAATGCCGGATTACGAATTGTTGGAACTTGCCCTGTTCCGCTCGATCCCCCGGCAGGATGTCAAACCCCTGGCCCGTGCGCTGATGGATACGTTTGGCGACTTTAACCGCGTGCTGACCGCACCCGAAGAACGGCTGCGGCAAATCAAAGGCGTCGGCGATACGGTGATCACCGACCTGAAAATCCTTGAGGCTTGTGCGCACCGGATGACCCGCGCGCGGATCATGCAACGGCACGTCGTATCAGGCTGGGACGCATTGCTGGACTATTGTCATACGACGATGGCGCATCGCGAGACTGAGCAGTTTCGCGTGTTCTACCTCGATCGAAAGAACGTCCTTATCGCGGATGAAGAACAGGCCAAAGGCACTGTCGACCACGTTCCCGTCTATCCGCGTGAGGTAGCCAAACGCGCGCTGGAGCTGAATGCCTCGGCGCTAATCTTGGTACACAATCACCCATCGGGCGATCCGACACCTTCGCAATCGGATATCGATATGACCAACCGAATTCAGGATGCCTGCGTCGCGCTGGGCCTGACGCTGCATGACCATCTGATCATTGGCAAATCGAATGAGTTGAGCTTTCGGTCCGAGGGCTATTTGTAAGGGTTACTGAACCCAGACCTCGACCCTGCGATTGACTTTGCGGCCCCAGTCTGTGTCATCACAGGCCATGGGCATTGCCTCGCCAAATGCGTCCACGGCGATCTCGACACTATCCGGAATGGCTGTTTCTACCGCCGATAGCACCGCGTTGCGCACGGTTTTTGCCCGCAGCAAAGCGATCCTGGCATTGGATGAGGCCGCGCCGTCACCATCACTGAAACCGACAAAGGTCAGTTTGCGCGCGTCGATGGCTCCGGTTTCAAGGGCATGGGCCAATTGCCGGATGTTTGAGCGTGACTGCGCATCGGGTTTTGAGGAACCTGCCTCGAACCGGAACGACAGCGACAGGCGCGATTGCAGGCGCAGCGTGTCGATCATGCGCTGCAACTCTTCCAACCCGACCTCGGCACCACCTGAAACCACTGCGTTGGCCAGACGATCCCCTTGCAACCCGATCCGCATGGTTTCGGGTTCTTGATCCACAAATCCGGCATCGCGGATCGCCATCTGTGCCTCGGCGCTTTGCGAATAGGCCAGGAATTGCCGTGCGATGCGGGGCAGGCGGATTTCCGGCAGATACAGGAACATCGGCGATGTCAGCGGATAGTCTTCGGTCTTGATGGATTGCCGCGTGGCGGTCAGCGCGTGACCGCAACCGCCGGACAAAGGCAGGCCCCGGGCAGGCCCGACCTCGGCATGGCTGGCGATACCGATGGCAAAGGGGTCGTCAGCAACAGCGAGAACCAGATCGCTGCTACGGGTGTGACGGACGATTCCCTCGGCCAGCGTGGATTGAGCGGGGGCCAGCAACCGATCCTCAACCCCTTGCGCCAAACCTGAACCGGCGTCTGGTAAGTGCAGGGAAACGGGCGCATCAGGTCCTCCTAATTCAGACCAGTTTTGGATCTCGCCGGAAAACACGCTCATCAGTTCTGCGGGCGAAATTTGCCGCGCCGGGTTTTCCCGGGCTACAATTGGGACCAGCGCGTCCAGCGCGATGACCCGGGATCGCCTTGCATCTGCCAGATCACCCAGACCAGCGGCTTGCACAGCCTCTTGTTCCGATGGGCGAATTTCACGCAGCGCCATGACGATATCGGTCTCATCGGCGATCAGATCCGCAAAGCCGCCACCTGTGTTGTTGGGGGCGAAATAGAACCGTCCCAAAGGGGCATCGCGCCCGGTCTGGTGAAGCTCATAGGTGAATGCGCCCGAATCCAAACGCTGCGGCGTCGCCGACATCCCCTCTTGCTGGGCGAATCCAACGATCAGGGCCGGCAGTACCTTTTCCGCCATGACGGAGGAACCAGAGAACCGAACCTCGGCCACGAAATCCGTAAGGTTGGGGCAGGCGGGTCCTTCGCAGGTAACACCCGACCCATCCACTGTCAGCTCACCGAACTGCGTATCCACGCGATAGAACTCGCCATCAAAGCTCAGCAGGTTGCCTGTGACCTCGACTTTGCCGTCTTGCGAGGTCAGCGTGATATCCTGTGCGTGCACATAGGACGCCAGAGTCACCGAAATCAGTGTAGCCACTGCCACACGAAAAAATGTCATAAGAAAGTCGAGCCTGCCTACGGTTTAATTTGCCGCGATTGTCAGGTCTTGGAGCAGATTATTCAACACCAGAAAATCACCGGCCTGCGTGCAATCCGGCATGGGCAGCGTCAAATCGCGCGACCGCAGGTGGCGATCGCCACGCAGCTCGAGTGATTGAACGGCCAAATTCCGGCCGCAATTTGCTTCGGTCACTTCGGCCTCCACCGTCAGTTCGATCGAACCGGTCTGGCTGGTTTCGCCTGCAGGGAAGGAATAAATTTCGATATTCTGCGCGTCGCCGAACGCCTGTTGGCCCAGATGCACGACCTTACCCGCACCTTTCGCGTCAGGGTTCGACGATACATGTCCGGCGGTTCCATAGCTGGCCCCAAATTCCAGCGCATGGATCTGCAGGTCTGTCTCACCCTGCCATTGCAGTGCGATGCGGTTGTAGTTGGCCAGGTCGGGGATGTGAGTGGTGGCTACGGTCCCGGTCTGATCATCTACCGAGATCAGAAAGATCGCATATTCCGACAGGGCCGGGATCGTCAGATCCAAAGCGCCGTTTTTGTCCGTTCGTTGGGTAACTGTTAGTCCGCTGTGATGGATTTCGATCCGTTCATTGCCGTGGCAGGGGGCTTTGACGGTCAGGCGCGCCGCAGCGCCGGGGACGGATTTTGCGCGGGCACTGAGAGTGCAGCTTTTCTGATCAGAGGGGGTCGATCGGGCGGGTTGCAGGGCTCGCCGCGATGCCTTGATGTCGGTGGTTGCATCAGCGGCCGGAAGCGAGGAGGTCAGAACAATTCCTTCCAGCCCGGCAATCACCGAGGACTGATTGGCGGCAACCACAGTTACAGGAGCCTGCGCGCCATCCGATTGCGCTGGCGATCCATTTTGCATCAGGTAACCAATGGCTAAGGCACAAGCGACGGTGCCGCCAGTGGTCACGTAATTCTTTATTACAAACAAAACACCCTCCCCAGTTGAAGGAGCGAGTCGCATCCTGAAGTTGAATCACGGCCAATATGTGGCCGTGAAACGGACTCAATGTGTTTTGATCAAGGTGACGTCAGGTCAGTCGGCCGTGGCAATGTTTGAATTTCTTGCCCGATCCACACGGGCAGAGATCGTTGCGCGACGGGTTCCCCCAAGTCGAGGAATCGTCTTCGACAAAGCCGGGGCGTGCATCGCCTGAAGCCTGAGCTTCGGCCAGTGCTTCTGCCTTATCGGTAGCTTGATCCACCGCCTGTTGTGCCTGTGCTTGCTGTGCCTGCATCTGTGCCAGCATCTCGCGCTGTTCCTCTTCGGTCAGCGGACGGACGCGCGACAATTGCTGAGTCACGGTTTCGCGCAGACTGTCGAGCATGGACTCAAACAACTGGAAGCTCTCGTTCTTGTATTCATTCAGCGGGTCGCGCTGGGCGTAACCGCGGAAGCCAACGACCGAGCGCAGGTGCTCCAGCGTCAGCAGATGCTCGCGCCATTTGCCGTCGATGGTCTGCAGCAGAACCTGCTTTTCGATGTTGCGCATATTCTCGGGACCAAAAGCCGCGGCTTTCTGTGCCATCATCTCATCAGCGGCATTGACCAGACGCTCGCGCACCTGTTCATCATCGACGCCTTCCTCGGCGGCCCAGTCCTGTACCGGTGCGTCAATGGTCAGTTTTTCCTTGATCGCGTCATGCAGGCCGTCCGTGTCCCACTGATCGGCATAGGTTTTTGGCGGCATGTATTCGTCGATCAGATCGTCGATCACCTGTTCGCGCATGTCCGAGACGATCTCGGACAGGTCGTCGGTCGACATGATCTCGCGCCGCTGGCTGAACACCACTTTACGTTGGTCATTCATCACGTCGTCAAATTTCAGAACGTTCTTACGCATGTCAAAGTTTCGGCCTTCGACCTTGGACTGTGCGCGTTCCAGCGACTTGTTCACCCAAGGATGAACAATTGCCTCGCCCTCTTTCATGCCCAGCGTGGTCAGAACCTTGTCCAGCCGCTCTGAGCCGAAGATGCGCATCAGGTCGTCTTCGAGGCTCAGGTAGAACACGGTACGGCCCGGGTCGCCCTGACGGCCCGAACGACCGCGCAGCTGGTTGTCGATCCGACGGCTTTCGTGACGTTCGGATGCCATGACGTAAAGACCACCGGCCGCCAGAACCTTTTCCTTTTCCTCGGCGTGGTGGGCCTCTTCCTTGGCGCGCAGCTCAGCCGGATCGGCCTCGGGGTTTTCGGCCAGCGCCTGCAGCACATTCATCTCGACATTGCCGCCCAGCTGAATGTCGGTGCCGCGGCCAGCCATGTTGGTGGCAATGGTCACCGCACCATACCGGCCGGCATCGGCCACGATCTGTGCTTCTTGCTCGTGCTGGCGGGCGTTCAGAACGTTGTGTTTGATACCTTCCTTTTGCAGCAGCTGGCTTAGCAGTTCGGATTTCTCGATCGAGGTTGTACCCAAAAGAACCGGCTGGCCCTTTTCCTGCGCTTCTTTGGTCTCATTGATCATCGCGCCGTATTTCTCACCGGCAGTGCGATAGACCTGATCGTCTTCGTCAAGACGGGCAATCGGCCTGTTGGTCGGAACCTCGACCACGCCCAGACCGTAGATTTCGGCGAATTCTTCGGCCTCGGTCAGCGCGGTGCCGGTCATGCCGCCTAGCTTGTCATACAGGCGGAAGTAGTTCTGGAAGGTCACACTGGCCAGTGTCACGTTTTCAGGCTGAATCTGCACGCCTTCCTTGGCTTCGATGGCCTGATGCAGGCCTTCGGACAGGCGACGCCCGGGCATCATCCGGCCAGTGAATTCATCAATCAGAATGACGTTGCCGTCACGGACGATGTAGTCCTTGTCACGCGTAAACAGCTTGTGCGCGCGCAGGCCCTGGTTGACGTGGTGCACGACCGTGGTGCTTTCCGGATCATACAGCGAATGGCCTTCCGGGATCAGACCGTTGGCGTTCAGCTGTTGTTCCAGGAACTCGTTGCCCTCATCGGTGAAGGTCACACTCCGGGACTTTTCGTCCAGCGTAAAGTGATCATCGCTCAGCGACGGGATCAGGGCGTCGATGGCGGTGTACAGATCCGAGCGGTCCTCGGAAGGGCCCGAGATGATCAATGGCGTCCGCGCCTCGTCAATCAGGATCGAGTCGACCTCGTCCACAATCGCGAAATTGTGGTACTTTTGGTAAATCTGATCCAGCTCCGCCTTCATGTTGTCGCGCAGATAATCAAAGCCCAACTCGTTGTTGGTGGCATAGGTGACGTCACAGGCGTAGGCGGCTTTTTTCTCGGCGTCCGGCTGACCCGACCAGATCACGCCGGTGGTCATGCCAAGGGCACCAAACACCTTGCCCATCCATTCGGCGTCACGCTTGGCCAGGTATTCGTTTACCGTAACCACGTGCACGCCCTTGCCGGTCAATGCGTTCAGATAGGCGGGGAAGGTCGCAACCAGCGTCTTGCCCTCACCCGTTTTCATTTCCGAGATGTTGCCCTGATGCAGGAACGCACCGCCCATCAGCTGTACGTCAAAGGCGCGCAGACCCAGCGCGCGTCTGGCACCTTCGCGAACGTTGGCAAAAGCTTCGGGCAGCAAGTCGTCCAGCGCCTCACCTTCCAGCGCGCGTTTGCGCAGTTCGGCGGTCTTTTCGATCAGGCCCTCATCGGACAGCTTTTCGAACTCAGGTTCCAGCGCATTGATCTTTTCGACCAGCGGGCGGGTCGCCTTGATCTTGCGGTCGTTCGGTGTTCCGAACACCTTTTTGGCGAGCGTTCCGAGTCCCAGCATGTTCACTCCAGCGGATCTGTTCTTGTCTTGGTTGCGACAGGCTTGCCCACCTTGCTTGCAACCCATAGATACGGGGGATGAAAGGCGGCCCTGTCCAAGGCTTCAAAGCGATGTAAGCGGCAGGTCCCAGAGTGTCAACGCCACGCCCCGTCGCGGCAAAGAAATAGGATGATTCCATGCCCAAAGGCCTCACTTTTCTGCCATCTCTGGCTCTGGCTGCCGTGATGGCGATGCCGCTTGCCGCCGAAACCAAGCCGGACGCGGATACGGTTGTCGCCAATGTGAACGGGGATGAAATCACATTGGGTCACGTTATCGCATCCGTTGCAGCCCTGCCGCCGAATTACGCCGAGATTGAAGATGACGTTCTGTACGAATTCGTCATCGAGCAATTGATCCAGCAGCAATTGTTGGCGCAGCAGCAGGACGATCTGAACCGGCTGAACCAGTTGGGGCTGGAAAACGAAGGCCGGTCCATGCGGGCGGTGCAAACAGTAAATGCGTTGCTGGGCGATGTCGTGACCGAAGAGTCAATTCAGGCAGCCTATGATGCGGAATTTGGCAACTTCGAAGGCGAAGATGAGTTCGACGCCAGCCATATTCTTGTTGCCACCGAAGAAGAAGCCAAGGAAATCAAAACTCTGCTGGATGACGGCGGCGATTTTGCCGAGACGGCCAAGGAAAAGTCGACCGGCCCATCGGGCCCTAATGGCGGATCATTGGGATGGTTTGGCAAGGGCCAGATGGTTCCGGAATTCGAAAACGCCGTTGTTGCGTTGGAAAAGGGTCAGATATCGGATCCGGTGCAAACACAGTTCGGCTGGCACCTGATCATTCTCAACGACATGCGAAAATCCGAAGCGCCGGGGCTTGATGCCGTACGTGAACAGCTGGCCCAGACCCTTCAGCAGGACGCGATTCAAGCCAAGATCGACGAGTTGACGCAGCAGTCGCAGATCGAACGCCCCGCTTTGGACGGTGTTGGCCCCGAAGTCATCCGTCAGATCGACCTGATTCAGGAGTAACCCCTGTGGCCACGATCACCAAGGTTTCGCCGCTCGCGCCAGCGGGTTTTCCCGATCTGCCTGCCATTGACGGTGTGCGTTTTGCCACCGTCGAGGCTGGCGTGCGTTATCAGGGCCGTACCGACGTTATGTTGGCGGTTCTGGATCCGGGCACATCTGTGGCCGGGGTGTTCACCCGATCGGCCACACGCGCAGCCCCCGTGCTGGACTGTCAGGACAAGATCGGCGGGTCCAGCGACGGACCCGCGGCGATTTTGGTGAACTCGGGCAATGCCAATGCCTTTACCGGCCACTACGGCCAGACCTCGGTGGCCGAGGTCACGCAAGCTGTGTCCACAGCGACCGGCGTTCCTGTCGAACGCGTCTTCACCTCATCCACCGGCGTGATTGGTGAGCCGCTGCCCCATGACCGCATCGTGGCACAGCTTGAGACGTTGAAGGCAGGTCTCAGCCGCCACGCAATCGAGGACGCGGCGCGGGCGATCATGACCACGGATACGTTCCCTAAAGGGGCCAGCGCACAGGTCGATATTGACGGAAAAACAGTCTCTATTGCAGGGATTGCCAAGGGGTCAGGCATGATCGCGCCGGATATGGCGACGATGCTGGTCTACATCTTTACCGATGCACAGGTCGAACAGCCCGCCTTGCAGGCTATGCTGGGCGCCCAAACCGACCGGACATTTAACTGCATCACCGTCGACAGCGACACATCGACCTCGGACAGTCTGTTGCTCTGTGCAACCGGGGCCTCAGGCGTGGACGCAACCGGCGATGCGGCGTTTGCCGAGGCGTTGGAGGGCGCGATGCTTGACTTGGCGCAACAGGTTGTGCGTGACGGCGAAGGTGCTACGAAATTCGTGGAAATTTGTGTAACCGGTGCCGCCTCGGATGCGGACGCCAAGGTGCACGGACTGGCGATTGCCAACTCACCTTTGGTGAAAACGGCCATTGCTGGAGAAGACCCGAACTGGGGCCGCATCGTCATGGCCATCGGTAAATCCGGTGCCGCCGCTGACCGCGACCTGCTGAGCATTTCCTTCGGGGATATTCTGGTTGCCGAAAAGGGCTGGGTCAGCCCGGATTACCGTGAGGATGAGGCCGCCGCCTATATGAAAGGTCAGGACCTTGTGATTGCGGTGGATCTGGGACTTGGTGAAGGCAAGTCCACCGTTTGGACCTGCGATCTGACCCACGGCTATATCGAAATCAATGCGGATTATCGCTCGTGAAGACCTTACTGGTGTCCGCTGTCGCCCTGATCGATATCGAGGGCCGGGTGCTACTGGCCCAACGACCCGAGGGCAAATCTATGGCCGGCCTCTGGGAATTCCCCGGTGGCAAGATCGAACCAGGCGAAACCCCCGAGGCTGCCCTGATCCGCGAATTGCACGAGGAACTGGGCATCGACACCTGGGCCTCATGCCTCGCCCCGCTGACCTTTGCCAGCCACAGCTATGACGATTTCCATCTGTTGATGCCGCTGTTTGCCTGCCGAAAGTGGGAGGGCATCCCCCAATCCAAGGAAGGTCAGTCGCTGAAATGGGCCCGTGCGAATGAGTTGCGGAACTACCCGATGCCTGCGGCGGATGTACCGCTGATCCCGATTTTGCGGGATTGGTTGTAATTCGGCCAGCCTATTGATTGTTGCTGTCAAACTTTTAAAGGCCTGTCTAGCTCGCATCATCTTACATTGCGTAAGGCCCCTCGTCACAAGCTACTCACCGTGTAGATCATTTTTAGCTGAGTTCTCACTGCCAAGCCGAATGCCAGATCTGACGCAGGAACGAACTTATTCATCGCCTCGCCCAAGAGAATGTGAATGTAGCGTGAACGATATGTTGCTTCTGTATTAATCGTTAATAGTGCAATCTCAATCTACTCATGGCGAGTAGAAAAGAAGTTTGTGTGCCTGCCTGAGAGAGATATGCAAAGTTGCCCAAGGATCAGATCAGGTATGGTTGCGTTGAAAGATGGCACTGACTGGAATGGTGATGTTATGAAAAGTGATTCAAGTTCCACTGACGATGACCTGCAGAAAAAGTGGGCGACGTGGACAATGAAGCCTGAAAAGAAACAGTATAGTTTCAGGTATTTCGCCTCTGCGATGGTCATTGCGGTATCGACATTTGTTGTCGTGGGCGTTCATCAACCTTTTATCTTCTAAGAAATTTTAGACCCTAAACTCCGCTACTGACGGATTGAACCAAAAAACCAAAAAAACGATCTCCTCGAGACAGCCTTCCGAGGCGACTAGGCGTTTCTTGAAATTGCAGTATCCAATTTTCATTCAATGCGATTTGTATGTTTTTTAGTCTGCTGAGGTTGACCGCGCCCCCACTGTTACAATTCGTAAGAATTGAGAAAACATCAGGAAAAAGTTGACGCTGAACTTTCCTGCGTCCCTTATCGGGGCATTGGCGTCCGGGGTTGTCCTCGGGTCCGCCGTTTCCGGCCCGGAGGAGGGGTCGGATGGGGAGGAGAAAGAGATTGGCTCAGACGCAGTCGGGCGCTGAAGGGATGCACTCTCTTCCGGCGCTGCTACACCGCAATGCGACCCAGTTCGGGGACGCCCCGGCCTACCGGGAAAAGGAATTCGGAATCTGGCAATGCTGGACCTGGGCCGAAACGGCCAGGGAAATCCGTTCGATTGCCCTGGGCTTTCTGGAACTTGGCGTCGCGAAAGGCGACCACATCGCAGTGATCGGGCGCAATCGTCCGGCGCATTACTGGTCGATGGTTGCGGCTCAGATGGTGGGTGCCGTGCCGGTGCCGCTTTATCAGGACGCAGTCGCCGAAGAGATGGCTTATGTGCTGGATCATTGCGGCGCAAAATACGTCGTTTGTGGTGATCAGGAGCAGGTCGACAAGGTCATCGAGATTCAAGAGAACCTGCATCAGGTCAAACACATCCTCTACACCGACAAGCGGGGGATGCGGAAATACGATCACAGCCAGATGAACGCATTGGACGATCTGATGGCCGAAGGCAGCGCCGGTCACGCGCGTTTTGATGCGGAACTGGATCGTCGGATTGCCGAGATCGAATACGACGGCACCTGCGTCATGCTGTATACGTCGGGCACCACGGGTAAACCCAAGGGAGTGGTGTTGTCGAACCGCAACGTGATCGAAAGCGCCAAGAACTCGGCCGAATTCGATCATTTGAACCGGAACGAAGACATCCTGTCTTACCTGCCGATGGCCTGGGTTGGCGATTTCATCTTTTCCATCGGTCAGGCGTATTGGTGCGGCTTTTGCGTGAACTGCCCCGAAAGCGCCGATACGATGATGACGGACCTGCGTGAGATCGGGCCGACTTATTTCTTTGCTCCGCCGCGGGTTTTTGAGACTCAGCTGACCAATGTGATGATCCGGATGGAGGACGCAGGTAAACTGAAGCAACGGATGTTCCACCATTTCATGGCGCATGCCAAGAAAGTGGGTGGCCTGTTGCTGGACGGCAAGCCGGTGAGCTTTGGCGACCGCGTGAAATACGCGCTGGGCAACCTACTGGTCTATGGCCCGCTCAAGGATACGCTGGGTTATGGCCGCTTTCGCGTTGGCTATACGGCGGGTGAGGCGATCGGGCCGGAGATTTTTGATTTCTACCGCTCGCTCGGCATCAACCTGAAACAACTTTATGGTCAAACTGAAGCGACGGTTTTCATCACCGTTCAGCCGGATGGTGAGGTGCGCGCCGACACCGTTGGTGTGCCTGCGCCCGATGTTGAACTGAAGATCGACGACAAGGGTGAGATCCACTATCGCTCACCCGGTGTGTTCGTCGAATATTACAACAACCCGGATTCAACGGCCTCGACCAAAGATGCCGAAGGCTGGGTGGCCACTGGGGATGCGGGGTTCATCGAGGAAAGTTCGGGGCATCTGCGGATCATCGACCGCGCAAAGGATGTGGGCAAGATGGCCGACGGGTCGATGTTTGCGCCGAAATACGTCGAGAACAAGCTGAAATTCTATCCCGACATCCTTGAGGTTGTTTTGTTCGGAAACGGCAAGGATCGCTGCGTTGCGTTTATCAATATCGACCTGACGGCTGTTGGGAACTGGGCCGAACGTAACAACGTGGCCTATGCGTCCTATCAGGAACTGACAGCGAATCCCCGTGTCTTAGAGACGATTCGTAGCCATGTCGAAGAGGTGAACAAGTCTGTTGCCGCTGATGAGATGTTGTCGGGCTGTCAGGTGCATCGCTTTGTGGTTCTGCACAAAGAACTGGATGCGGATGACGGTGAGATGACCCGCACGCGGAAGGTGCGCCGCGGATTTGTTGAGGATAAGTTCAGCGACATCATCGATGCGCTTTATGACGGGTCCAAGCAGGTCTCAACCACGACCGAAGTGACTTATGAGGACGGGCGAAAGGGTTCGATCAGCGCAACGCTTGAGATTATCGATGCACCGGTCGTGCCGGTTGCTCAGCACAAGGTGGCGGCGGAATGAGGGCCGGTCATGCGCCGCTCGACCTGTGGTCATCGCCCCGCCCGCCGTCCCGTTTTTCCGCAAGTCTGGGAGTGACTGATGCTGGATAACTCCGAAGGATATGTCACCGAAGACGGCCGCAAAATCGGCGGTGTGGTGATGGAGATGAAGAACATCACTCTGCGCTTTGGCGGCGTGGTGGCGATCAAGGATATCTCGTTCGATATCCGTGAGGGCGAGATCCGCGCGATCATCGGTCCGAACGGGGCCGGTAAATCCTCGATGCTGAACGTGATATCCGGGTTCTATATCCCGCAGGAGGGCGAGGTCTGGTTCCATGGGGCCAAGCGTCCGCAGATGCGCCCTTATGAAGTTGCGCGGCAAGGTATTGCCCGGACGTTCCAGAACATTGCCCTTTTCGAAGGCATGAGCGTTCTGGACAACGTTATGACCGGGCGGCTGAACTATATGAAAACCAACCTCTTTCAGCAGGCCATGTGGAAGGGCAAGGCTGAGGCGGAAGAGGTTGAAAACCGCGAAGCGGTCGAGAAAATCATCGACTTTCTCGAAATTCAGCACATCCGCAAGACGCCAGTTTCCCGCCTGCCTTACGGGCTGAAAAAGCGGGTCGAGTTAGCCCGCGCTTTGGCGGCCGAACCCAAGCTGTTGCTGCTGGATGAACCTATGGCCGGCATGAACGTTGAAGAGAAAGAGGACATGAGCCGCTTTATCCTCGACGTGAATGACGAGTTTGGCACCACCATCGCACTGATCGAGCACGACATGGGCGTTGTGATGGACCTGAGCGACCGCGTGGTCGTGATGGATTACGGCAAAAAGATCGGCGACGGCACCCCGGACGAGGTGCGCAGCAATCAGGAAGTCATCGACGCCTATCTGGGTGTGAGCCATGACTGAGCAACTGACAGACATGAGAGGGGGCGCACATGCCTGATCAGCTGATTTTCGCGATGGAGGTTTTCCTCAACGGTCTTATGGCCGGTGTGCTGTACGCTCTGGTCGCACTGGGCTTTGTTCTGATCTACAAGGCGTCCGGAATCTTCAACTATGCTCAAGGGGTTATGGCCCTGTTTGCCGCCATGACGCTGGTGGGGATCATGAACGGGCAGGTCCCGTTTGCCCATCTGATCAACGCGACTTTCGGGACCCATATCCACAAGTTCGGATGGAATGTGCCTGCGTTTGTGGCGATTATACTGACGATGGGTGTCATGGTTTTGCTGGCCTGGGCGGTGCAGCGCTTTGTGATGCGGCATCTGGTCGGGCAGGAGCCAATCATCCTGTTCATGGCGACCATCGGTCTGGCCTATTTCCTTGAGGGTGTGGCGGACCTGATGTGGGGGTCTGAAATCAAGAAACTGGATGTCGGTCTACCGCAGGGTATCAACCTTTGGATCGACGAGACCACGTTCAATATCTTTGGCTACGGCTTCTTTATCGACAATCTGGACCTTGTGGCGACGGTGATAGCCGCGCTGCTGGTGACCGCACTGGTCGCGTTCAGCCAATACACCAAGCAGGGCCGAGCGATGCGCGCCGTGGCGGATGACCACCAGGCGGCTCTGTCGGTCGGCATCTCACTGAACTTCATCTGGATCATGGTGTGGTCGGTTGCGGGTTTTGTCGCGCTGGTTGCAGGCATCATGTGGGGCACCAAGTCAGGCGTACAGTTCTCACTGTCGCTGATCGCGCTCAAGGCGCTGCCGGTGCTGATGTTGGGCGGGTTCACCTCGATCCCCGGTGCCATCGTGGGTGGTTTGATCATCGGTGTCGGTGAGAAACTGTTCGAGTTCGCCATCGGCCCGCTGGTCGGCGGTGCGACCGAAAACTGGTTTGCTTATGTTCTGGCGCTGATCTTCCTCGTGTTCCGGCCGCAAGGTCTGTTCGGTGAGAAGATCATCGAGAGGGTCTAGCAGCATGACCAAGCTGATCGCCATCATCAACGTGATCGCGTGGGCCGGGTTCTGGGCTTTTGGCTACATTGCGTTCACCTCCGACGACCTGACCGATGGACAATTGGTGATTGCGGCGATCCTCGCGTTTGCCGGGCTGGTCATGGGCATCCTAGCTTACATGAAACTTGTGCGCGCCTCAGAGGCGAGCGGATATGCAAAAGGCTCCAGGCAGCTGGACGCCGAGGCCCGCAACCGGGCGCAGGAAGAATGGGGAAAGTAAGACATGTTTTATCGTGAGGCCGGGGATTTCAAAACCTCCTACACAGATGACAGCCAGACCTTTCCGATCAAGTTCGACCGGTATCGGTATTATGTGGTTCTGGCGGTGGCTTTCGGGATCATTCCGTTCATAATCAACGACTACTGGGCCAATGCACTGCTGTTGCCGTTCCTGATTTACGCCATTGCGGCAATCGGGTTGAACATCCTTGTGGGCTATTGCGGGCAGGTATCCTTGGGTACCGGTGGTTTCATGGCTGTGGGTGCCTATGCCTGCTACAAGCTGATGACCTCATTCCCTGATGTCAGCATGTTCATCCATGTCATTCTGGCGGGCGGCATAACGGCTATTGTCGGTGTGCTGTTCGGCCTGCCAAGCCTGCGGATCAAGGGATTCTATCTGGCGGTGGCCACGCTGGCGGCGCAGTTCTTCCTTGTGTGGCTCTTTAACCGGGTGCCGTGGTTCTACAACTATTCGGCCTCGGGTCAGATCAACGCGCCGGAACGGGATGTGTTTGGCATCATCATCACCGGTCCGAATGCACCGGCATGGGCCACCTATATGTTCTGCCTGATCTTCCTGGCCTTCAGCGCCCTGATCGCACGCAACCTGACGCGCGGAACTACGGGCCGGACATGGATGGCGATCCGCGACATGGACATCGCAGCCGAGATCATCGGGGTAAACCCATTGAAAGCCAAGATGAGCGCATTTGCCGTCAGCTCGTTCTTCATCGGTATCGCGGGCGCGCTGTTCTTCGCGGTCTATCTCGGCGCGGTCGAGGTTGGCGAAGTCTTTGGCATCCAGAAGTCGTTCCTGGTCCTGTTCATGATCATTATTGGCGGGTTAGGGTCTATTTTCGGATCGTTCGCCGGTGCAGCTTTCCTTGTTTTGCTGCCGGTGGTCCTGAAAGTGGTGGGCGTCGACGTTTTGGGCTGGCCCACGGACATCGTGGCGCATCTACAGCTGGTGATCGTCGGCGCGCTGATCATCATGTTCCTGATCCTGGAACCGCACGGACTGGCGCAGCTGTGGCGTGTGGCGAAAGAAAAACTCAGACTATGGCCGTTCCCACACTAAGGGATCGGCCCAAGGAAAAAACGGGCGGAACAAGCCTGAATGCAACATCGGACTAACCAAGGGAGGAGACACCCGATGAAATTGAAACTGGCAACCGCGGCGCTAAGCGCCCTGATGGCTGCAGGACCCGCTCTGGCGGATCTTGTGATCCCCGATCTGAGCTATCGTACCGGGCCTTACGCCGCTGGCGGCATTCCGTTCTCGGATGGCTATAACGACTATTTCACCCTGCTGAATGAGCGCGATGGCGGCATCGGCGGTGTTCCGATCCGGATGGTCGAATGCGAAACCGGCTACAACACCGAAAAAGGCGTGGAATGCTATGAATCCACCAAGGGCGAAGGCGCTTTGGTATATCAGCCGCTGTCGACTGGCATCACCTATCAGCTGATCCCAAAAGTCACCGCAGACGACATTCCGCTGCACACGATGGGTTATGGCCGGACCTCGGCCAAGAACGGAGACGTGTTCAGCCATACCTTCAACTACCCGGCCAACTATTGGGACGGGGCCTCGGGCGCGGTCAATTACCTGCTTGAGGAAAACGGTGGCGATCTGAGCGGCAAGAAAATCGCGCTGGTCTATCACAACTCGGCCTATGGCAAGGAACCGATCCGCACCCTGGAAGAGCTGTCCAAGAAGCACGGCTTTGAGCTGGTCGCCCTGCCGGTGGATCATCCGGGTCAGGAGCAGAAGTCACAGTGGCTGCAAATCCGTCGTGATCGTCCCGACTATGTCCTGATGTGGGGCTGGGGGGTTATGAACCAGGTTGCCGTGCAAGAGGCCGCCAACATCCGGTTCCCGATGGAAAACTTCATCGGCATCTGGTGGTCCGGTTCTGAAAACGACGTGCTGCCAGCGGGCGAAGCTGCCAATGGGTACAAAGCATTGACTTTCCACAACGTTGGCACGGACTTCCCGGTCTTTGACGATCTGCAGAAACACGTTGTCGATGCAGGTAAGGCTGCAGGCGCGGGTGATCAGGTTGGCACGGTTCTGTATAACCGTGGTCTCTATGCGGCTGTTCTGGCTGCCGAAGCCATCAAGAAAGCCCAGGAAATCTCGGGCAATGCGGAAATTACCCCGTCTGAGATGCGAGCCGGTATGGAAGCACTGGAGATGACAGAAGAGAAGATGGCCGAACTGGGCCTGGCGAACTTTGGTCCGACCTTCTCGGTCTCCTGCGAGAACCACGGTGGTGACGCCCTTGTGGGTGTGACGCAGTGGGATGCAGCGAACAAGACCTGGACGCTGATCTCGGACTTCAAGCAGACCGACGGTGAAGTGATCGGCGCGTTGATCGATGAAGATTCTGCGGCCTATGCGGCAGAAAACAACATTGAAGGGCGTTGCTGATACAGCGCTTTGAACAACCCGGGGCGGCGGCAGACCGCCGTCCCGAACCCCACACTCGCTTAAGGACACGCGCAGATGCTGGATGCGGCACAAACCACTGACACCAAGTCGGAAACCCTGCTTGAGGTCAATAATATCGAGGTGATCTACAATCACGTGATCCTCGTCCTGAAAGGCGTCAGCCTGACTGTGCCCAAGGGTGGTATCACGGCCCTGCTGGGCGGTAACGGTGCGGGTAAGACGACAACGCTCAAGGCGGTGTCGAACCTGCTGCATTCGGAACGCGGTGAGGTCACCAAGGGTACGATCGAGTATCGCGGCACCAGCGTGCATGAAAGCGATCCCGCCGATCTGGTGGAAAAGGGCGTCATCCAGGTGATGGAAGGCCGCCATTGTTTTGAACACCTGACGGTTGAAGAAAACCTGCTGACGGGCGCCTATACCCGCAAGGATGGCAAGGCAGCGATCCAGCAGGACCTTGAACTGGTCTACACGTATTTTCCCCGTCTGAAGGAACGCCGCCGGTCGCAGGCAGGCTACACCTCGGGTGGTGAGCAACAGATGGTTGCAATGGGTCGGGCGTTGATGTCGCGGCCCGAGACGATCCTGCTGGACGAACCCTCGATGGGACTTGCGCCGCAGCTGGTCGAAGAGATTTTCGGTATCGTGAAGGACCTGAACGAGAAAGAAGGTGTGTCCTTCTTGTTGGCCGAACAGAACACCAATGTGGCTCTAAGGTTTGCCCATTACGGCTATATTCTGGAATCCGGGCGCGTCGTAATGGACGGTCCGGCAGCAGATTTGCGCGAAAACCCAGACGTGAAAGAGTTCTATCTGGGCATGTCCGACGAAGGCCGCAAAAGCTTCCGTGACGTGCGGTCTTACCGCCGCCGCAAGAGGTGGTTGTAAGCGAATGGAGGATCTGGCGATGACCTATTACGACGCTCTCGAAACCCGATCAGCCGATGAACGCTCAGCTGATCAGGCGCAGGCGCTGCGTACTCAGATTGACCGCGCCCTGTCCGCTCCGGGCTTTGCTGCGCATCTGGCGGATGCGGATACCAGCGCGGTGATTTCAGCCGACGATCTGGTGAAACTGCCGGTATTGCGGAAATCCGATCTGGCGCAAGCACAGGCGTCGCGTCCGCCATTCGGCGGGTTTACCGTCAAGCCGGCGCGGCACTTCCATCATGTGTTCCAGTCTCCCGGTCCGATTTATGAGCCCGGCAGCACGGATCATGACTGGTGGCGCATGGGGCGTTTCCTGAACGCCGCCGGCGTCGGACCCGGAGATATCGTGCAAAACTGTTTCGGCTATCACCTCACGCCAGCTGGTATGATTTTTGAGAGCGGCGCGCGCGCGGTAGGGGCCGCTGTGCTGCCAGCGGGTACCGGCCAGACCGAATTGCAGGTGACCGCGGCACGCGATGTGGGCTGCACGTCTTATGCGGGCACACCAGATTATCTGAAGGTCATTCTGGACAAGGCGGATGAGATGGGCGTGGCCCTGAACTTCTCTAAGGCTGTTGTGGGCGGCGGCGCGCTGTTCCCATCTTTGCGTCAGGACTATGCTGATCGGGGGATTTCCTGCCTGCAATGCTATGCCACGGCTGATCTGGGCAACATCGCCTACGAAAGCGTCGCGATGGAGGGGATGATCATCGACGAACATGTCATCATCGAGGTTGTCACCCCGGGCACAGGAACACCGGTGGCGATGGGTGAAGTGGGTGAAGTTGTGGTGACTTCTCTGAATCCTGATTACCCTCTAATCCGGTTCGCCACCGGTGACCTGTCTGCGATTATGCCGGGTGTCTCGCCCTGTGGGCGGACCAACCTTCGGATCAAGGGTTGGATGGGTCGCGCGGACCAGACCACCAAGATCAAGGGCATGTTTGTGCGTCCTGAACAGGTGGCCGCGTTGGTCGACAAACACGAGGAAATCGTCAAAGCCCGTGTCATCGCTGCCCGACAGGGTGAGATGGACACGATGACCGTTCAGATCGAAAGCGCAGGCGGAGACGACATGGCCTATGCCAAATCCGTGGTCGAAGTGCTGAAACTGAAAGGCGCAATCGAGGTTGTAACCCCCGGATCACTGCCGAAGGACGGGTTGGTGATCGAGGATCAGCGCGTTTACGAATAGCCCCGAGCCATGTCTGCGGCAGTATGTGCCGCAGATTTGTTTTTCCTGCACTGGTGTTTCTTAGCATTTTAGTCGATTAAAGGCTGATCAATAGCCAACGCCAGTTACAATCCGGGTCCATGGCCGAAATCGAGTATTCAGAACACGGGAAACGCAATCGCGGCGCGCTGGGCACCCGGTTGGTGGCCACTGTGGCCTATTTGGTGGCAGCGGCTTGTCTTCTGCCGATGGTTGCGGTTGTTCTGGCGGCGGTGACGGGGGGTACGGATACGGTCTCACATCTGTTCGAGACGGTTTTACCCGGGTATGCGCTGACAACCGTGATCCTTGTCGTTTTGGTGGCTGTCGGCACGTTCTCTATTGGGGTTGGCGCGGCGTGGCTGGTGACGATGACACGCTTTCCCGGTGTGCGCTTTCTGGAAATTGCACTGGTCCTGCCGTTGGCTTTTCCGGCCTATGTTCTGGCTTATGCCTATACGTTCATTCTGGATCACCCCGGTATCGTCCAGACCACGCTGCGCGACGTGACAGGTTGGGGGCCGCGCGACTATTGGTTCCCGGAAATCCGCTCGACCGAGGGCGCGGCGGTGATGCTGATCCTTGTGCTCTACCCCTATGTCTACCTGCTGGCGCGGGCCGCGTTTCTGCAGCAGAGCGCCGCCGCTTTTCTGGCCGCTCGTGCGCTGGGCAAAAGCCCGTGGTTGGCGTTCTGGCACGTGTCTTTGCCGATGGCCCGCCCGGCCATTGCCGGTGGTGTCCTGCTGGCCATCATGGAAACCATCGCCGATTTTGGAACCGTCGCCTATTTTGGCGTTCAGACCTTTGCCACGGGCATCTACACAAGCTGGTTCTCAATCGGCGACCGGGGGGGTGCGGCGCAGTTGGCCTTGTGCCTACTGGGCTTTGCGCTGGTCATGGCCGTGGCCGAGCGGACGCAGCGCGGCAAGGCAAAGTACTATCAGGCAGGCAAAAGCCATGCCTCGCTGCCTTCGGCGCAACTTAAGGGCTGGCAATCCGCAGCTGCCATAACCTTGTGCGCTATTCCAGTAGTGCTGGGGTTCTTGCTGCCGGTATTTATCTTGATCCAGATGGGCCTGACCTCGGAACAAAACCTGCTGTCGCGGCGTTACATTGGGTTCATTCAAAACTCGCTGACACTTGCAGGGGTGGCCGCCGTGGTCACGGTTTGCGCCGCGATCTGTGTTGGGTTCTTTCAGCGCCTTCGCCCGGGTCGGGGATCATCGACCACAGGCTATCTGGCGCGGTTGGGCTATGCGGTGCCCGGCGGCGTGATCGCCGTTGGCCTGATGGTACCCTTCGCCAGATTCGACAACGCGCTGGATTCGTGGATGCGCCAGACGTTCGACGTCTCGACGGGTCTGCTGGTAACCGGGTCGATCTGGTTGCTGGTGGCAGCTTACATGGTGCGCTTTCTGGCGGCAGCGCTCAGCGCTTACGAAGGCGGGCAGAGCACAGTGCACGCCAATATGGATGCTGCGTCCCGGTCTTTGGGCCAATCGCCTCTGGGCACCTTGCGCCGTGTGCATCTACCTATCTTGACACCCTCGCTGCTGACAGCCTTGCTGATCGTATTTGTGGATGTGATGAAAGAGCTGCCCGCGACCTTGATCATGCGCCCCTTCAACTTTGATACGCTTGCGGTCCAGGCCTATCGTCTGGCATCAGACGAGCGGTTGGAGGGGGCTGCGGTTCCCTCGCTTGTGATCCTGGCAGTTGGGCTTTTGCCGGTGATTCTGATCTGTCGCCAAGTTGGGCGGCGGTAGGACGAAACGATTCAAAATTACCACACCTGTTGGCACCGGACTTGATTCAAATGCGTTTTCCGGCAAGGCTGAGGGTATGAACATGCAGCCTCCCAGCCGGTTTTCTGCAAACTCGGCCCAGATGCCGGTCGCGTTCGACCGGCGCGAGATGTCACATATACTGTCTGTCTATGGCAAGATGGTCGCCGCCGGAGAATGGCGCGACTATGGCATTTCCAACCTGCGCGATATGGCGGTTTTTTCCATTTTCAGACGCACGGCAGAGCATCCGATCTACCGGGTCGAAAAACACCCTCGTCTGCGGTCCAAACAGGGGATGTATTCAGTGATCGGCATGGACGGGCGCATCCTGAAGCGAGGCCATGACCTGCGCACCGTGCTACGCGTGCTGGAACGCAAGCTGATCCGGTCTGTAGACCTTGATTAGAGCCTTTTGTGGGCTGTTACAGGCCCGTCGCCCTGCTCCAGAATTCGTGTGATCGCCTGATCCATTGGCTCGAACGTCACGTCCATGTGGTAGGCGTTGGCATGAAGCAGCATGTTCTCGCCATAGACCCATGCTACGTGGCCTTTCCAGAATAACAGATCCCCGCGTTTGACTGGCGTTCCGGCGGGCGGCGCCGTACCCAGTTCGCGTTCCTGATCGCCGCTATCACCGGGGGAAGGTATGCCGCAGGCCAGCAAACCGGCCTGAACCAACCCGGAACAATCAATGCCGAAGCGACTGTTTCCCCCCCAAAGATAGGGTGTGCCCAGAAACAGCTCAGCCACCGCTACGGGATCGGTCAGGTGCGTTGCGCTGAGTTTGGCGTGAATCGCCGGAATGAACCCCAGTTCTGTTTCCAGAAATCTATTCTGTTCCGACAGCACGTATAATTTGCTACCGAAACTCAGCGATACGCGGTCCGGGCTTTTCATGTCGGGCTGTTGATAGGCATGTGTCGCGGGCGCGGTGACCCAGTGGGTCTGTTGCGCCTCAGGTCCCAGCTGATCGGACCTGACCCAACCGGGATAGCCGTCCTTGTCCGAGGTAATCCGGCTCCACCCATCGGTTTCGTCAACAACATCTACCGGGTCGCCAAACAACAGCTGCCGGTCCCTGGGACCCTTTGGGCTGCGCAAAAGGTCGACAACCGGCTTTATGACGCGCAGGCGGGTCATAGGTTCAGAATCTCGGGCAGGGCGGTCAGAACGGCACGCGGCCCTTGGCCCAGCCCCCCTCTGCTGCGCCCGGGGGCCTTGCTGGGCTGCCAGGAATAGATGTCGAAATGCATATAGCGGCTGTCACCGACAAAGCGGCGCAGGAACAGGGCTGCGGTTATCGAGCCAGCAAATCCGCCGGAAGGCGCGTTGTCCAGATCGGCGATTCCGGGTTCGATCATCGCCTCATAGGGTTCATGGAAAGGCATCCGCCAGACCGGGTCGGCCGATTGCCGACCAGCGTTGGCCAGCGCGTCTGCCGCGCCATCGTCATCAGTGTAAAAGGGCGCCAGATCGGGGCCAACCGCTACCCGTGCCGCGCCGGTAAGGGTCGCCATCGAGATAATCAGGTCAGGTTCACCCTCATCCGCCAGCGCCAATGCGTCGGCCAGAACCAACCGCCCTTCGGCGTCGGTGTTGTTGATCTCAACCGTCAGACCCTTGCGCGAGGTCAGGATATCACCCGGACGAAATGCGTTACCGGCGACCGAGTTTTCGACCGCCGGGATCAGCACGCGCAGTTGCACAGGCAGCTTTGTTGCCATGATCATCCCCGCCAAACCCAGCACATTGGCCGCGCCGCCCATGTCCTTTTTCATCAGGGACATCGAATTCCCTGGTTTCAGATTCAGCCCGCCAGTGTCAAAGCACACACCCTTGCCGACAAGGGTCAGTTTGGGCCCGGTGTCGCCCCATGTCATCTCGATCAGGCGCGGCGCTTGCGCGGCGGCGCGTCCGACCGTGTGAATCAGCGGGAAATTCTGATCCAGCAGGGCGTCGCCTTGAACCGTAGTGCATGTCGCGCCAAATTCCTGCGCCAAATCCTCGGCTGCGGCCTGCAGTTGATCCGGCCCCATGTCCGAGGCCGGTGTGTTGACCAAATCGCGGGTCAGCGCCTCGGCACTGGCCAGCGCCTCAATCCGCGCGGCATCGACACCTTCGGGTGCAACGAGTCGTGCCTTGGCAGGTGATTGATTGGCGTAACGGTCAAAGGAATATCCTGTGAGCAGCCAACCCAGGCACTCGTTGCTTAGCGCATCTGCGGGCACACCGGACGCGATGTGATAAGTTCCCTTCCGCAAGGCTTGGGCCGCCGCTGCCAGCGGGAACCGTTTGCGCGCGCGCTTGCTGCCTTTTCCGTAACCCGCCAAAGCCATTAGGGGCACACCATCCGATTGAGGGATCAGCAGAGCCTGTCCCATGGCCCCGGTGAATCCGCTGGCCTCGACCCACGATGCGATGTGGCTTGGCTGGTCTTTCAGCCAACTGTCGAGATCGGGTTGCGAAATGATATGCAGCGGCACAGAGGGTTCGGACGGCGAAGCGAAGGACAGGGTCATGGACATCTCGGCTGGTTCGATTTGTGCCCAGCCTAGCTGCCCACGATCCGTCCGCAAGCCCCGTCAGAGGGAAAGATCCTGCTGATCCCAGATCACGGTCAGCGATTTCTCACCTACACGGATCAGGCGCGACAGGGTGGCCCCCGTCGCGACCGCATCCCCGGCATCCACAGATTGCGCCACATCACCGGCGACACGGGCCAACGCGGTCATGCCAATCTGTTCGGCAATGGCCACCAGTGACCGCGCGCATTTCCGCAGCCCGGCCCAGTCGCGCTGACGCCAAAACCGCTCGCAGTTTGACAGGCGCACGGCCAATTCCTCGACCGTGCGGCACAATACATCCAATGCGTTCTTGTCGCCCAATTGGCGATACAGCCCGTTCAAGCGGTCTGTATCCAGCCGAACGGTTTCCTTTTGTTCAAGCGTGACTATTTTATCCACCACATCTACCCCAATTCTCTACGCCCCCACGGCATAGCTGGACATTGGCGGTAGAATCCTTTGCAAAACCTTGCGTCGATGCTGGAAAATGGGTCGAATTTTCTGCGAATTCAGGTTACAGCAGCCGACAGACAAAAGAACGGGGACATGAGAATGGACTTAGCCAAACCTCTGCCGACCTATCTGGTCAAGCGGTACCACGGATGGAAAGCCACCACCTATTCGGAAAACCAGGTCTGGTATCGCCGTCTGGCCACCGAAGGGCAGCGCCCGCGTGCGATGGTGATTTCGTGCTGTGACAGCCGGGTTCACGTCACATCGATCTTCGGTGCCGATCAGGGCGAGTTCTTTATTCATCGCAACATCGCCAATCTTGTACCGCCTTATGCCCCCGATGGAGATCACCATGGCACCAGTGCGGCCATCGAATACGCGGTTACGGCGCTGAAAGTTGCGCATCTGATTGTGCTGGGCCATTCGCAATGCGGTGGCGTTCAAGGCTGCATCGACATGTGCAAGGGTAACGCCCCTCAGCTGGAAGCAAAAGAAAGCTTCGTTGGTCGCTGGATGGATATCCTGAAACCGAAATATGAACTGGTTGCCGATGTTGAAGACAGCGTCGATCAAGCGCGTCAGTTTGAACGGCAGGCAGTCGTCGCGTCGCTGGAGAACCTGATGACCTTTCCCTTCGTTTCCTCTGCGGTAGATGACGGCTCGCTGAGCTTGCATGGGCTGTGGACCGACATCGGTGAAGGTGGCCTGCAATGCTATGACCCGGCCGAGAAGAAATTCGTGGTTGTCTAAACGGGCTGGCATCTGAGAATTTTCGAATGGCGCGGATCAGGTCTCTGATTTCGCGCCATTTTTTGTTATGATCGAAACCAAACTCTTTCGATCAGGAGCGCGTCATGCGATTCATTAAACGTATTCTCATCACTCTGCTTGTTCTTATCCTGGTTCTGGTTGGCGTGTCTTACCTTTTGCCCGGCAAGGCTGAACTGTCCCGCAGCATCACGATCAACGCGCCCGCCAGCACGATCTTTCCTTACGTGAATTCGATGCAGGAAACTGAAAAATGGTCACCTTGGTTGACGCGCGATCCCGAAACCCAGCTGTCCTACAGCGGCCCCGAGGCGGGCGTTGGCAACACCTTGAGTTGGGCATCTGAACACCCGCAGGTCGGCACCGGATCACAGGAAATCGTCGAAAGCGTTCCGGATCAAACCGTCAAAACGGCGCTTGATTTCGGTCCGATGGGGTCCGCATCGGCCTCGTTCGATCTGACGCCGGAGGGTGAACAGACTCAGGTGACCTGGGGGTTCGAATCCGATCTAGGCATGAACCCGATGTCTCGCTGGATGGGCCTGATGATGGATAAGTGGGTCGGCGGAGATTACGAGCGCGGTCTGACAAACCTCAAGGCATTGGTTGAGCAGCAAGGGTGAGCGGCAAATGCCTGAAATCTCATAAAATGCTCGCCCTACAACCTCAGGAGGGAGCCGTTGATGTTTGCTAAGAGGATGCAAAAGTTCCAGAGCCATATGTGTGAATCCGGAATCGACGTTGCCCTCGTTACGGACGACGACAACGTCTACTATTTGACCGGTTACTACGACTACCTTCACATGGAGTTCGGCAGACCAACGATCCTGGTCGTGCACAGCGATGGCGAATGCCTGTTGATCACGCCCACCATTGATCTGAACGCAGCCCTCTCTTTGGCAAAAGTCGGGCGTATCGCCGCGTGGAACGACGGAATGGGCGACGAGTGGAGAGCCGAACTTCCCGCCGCAGTAAAGGGCGCATTAAGTGTCGGGGTTGAACCCGATCTTATGCCACCGGTTGTTCGCGCCTTTGTGGAAAAACTTGTTCCTGCAGAACGGATGGTCAGCGTCACGCCAATACTCGCTGAGATGCGCATGATTAAGTCCGTCGATGAACTCAAGTTGGCCCGCCATGCGGGGCAGGTGGCCATGGCGATGATGGAGGCCGGACGCAATACCATTGGAGATGGAGTACCGGAATTTGAAGTCGCGCTCGCGACGTCTCAGGCGGGCACACGAAAGGCTGCAGAGCTTCTAGCTGCGCATTACGATGCGGCAGATATGTCTCCCAACACTCATTTTCTGCAAATCATGGCCTCGGGAGACACCATCACCAAAACTCATCATCGCGCGACCACCCGGATCATGAGACGAGGCGAGCCGGTATTTCTTTGTTTCTGCGGAATGACCAATTTCCACCGTTTCAAACTGGGCTTCGACCGCACTTTCTGGATCGGCGAGATCGTGGATAAGGAACAAGAACGCATCTACGAAGTTGCTGTTGCCAGCCAAGCGGCAGCGTTAGATGCTCTGCGTCCGGGCGTGACCGCCGAAAGCGTACATGCTGCCTATGCAGAGGCCATTCAGAGCGCGGGGTATGAGTATCCGTTTCGATGTGGACGTGCGACGGGATTTAGCTATTTAGAGAAACCGCAGTTGGTTACTGGCGACACGACCGTCTTGCAGCCTGGAATGGTTTTTGCCGTAGATGGGTCGGTAACAGTGGATACGTTTCGTGCGCAGGTAGGCGACAGTTTCATTGTTACGGAAGATGGCTGGGAAGCTGTAACCGAACATCCAAAGTCGTTGGATGCTGTCATTCTCTGAAGACTTTGATCGTAGCCTTCACAGGTTCAAAAGCCTGCCGTCTTCCATCCCTTTGTCCGAAGCTGGTGGCCGCGAATTGGCTATACGCAAAAAAGAACCCGCCGGGTCGGCGGGTTCTTCTGACATAACGTCTTTGGGGTGTATGATCAGCCCTTTTTCAGAACCTCACGGCCCAGCAGTTCCGCAATCTGTACTGCGTTCAGAGCAGCACCTTTACGCAGGTTGTCAGATACGCACCACAAGTTGATACCATTTTCAACGGTCGAGTCCTGACGGATCCGGCTGATGAACGTGGCAAAATCGCCCGCGCATTCGATCGGCGAGACGTAGCCGCCGGGTTCGCGCTTGTCGATCACCATGATGCCCGGAGCCTCACGCAGGATGTCACGGGCCTCATCTTCGTCCAGGAATTCCTCGAACTCGATGTTCACGGCCTCAGAGTGGCCAACAAAGACTGGAACGCGGACGCAGGTGGCTGTGACCTTGATCGACGGATCGACGATCTTTTTGGTCTCAACAACCATCTTCCACTCTTCCTTGGTCGAGCCGTCTTCCATGAAGACGTCGATCTGGGGAATGACGTTGAAGGCGATCTGTTTCTGGAACTTGTTCGGCGGCACGTCCGTAGTGGGATTATAGATCGCTTTGGTCTGATCCCACAGCTCGTCCATGCCTTCCTTACCGGCGCCAGACACCGACTGATAGGTCGACACGACGACGCGCTTGATGCGCGCGCGGTCATGCAGCGGCTTCAGCGCGACAACCATCTGCGCGGTCGAGCAGTTGGGGTTGGCGATGATGTTCTTGTTTTTGTAGTCGTGGATCGCCTGCGGGTTACATTCCGGCACGATCAGCGGAATGTCCGGGTCATAGCGATAGAGCGACGAGTTATCGATCACCACGCAGCCAGCTTTGGCTGCCTTGGGGGCGTATACCTTGGTCGCCTCGGACCCCACGGCGAACAGCGCCATGTCCCAGCCGGTGAAATCGAACGTGTCCAGATCCTTGGTAGTGAGTGTCGTGTCGCCAAAGCTTACTTCGGTGCCCAGCGAACGACGGCTTGCCAGAACAGCAAGTTCATCGACGGGGAACTGGCGTTCAGCCAGAATGTTCAGCATTTCGCGGCCCACGTTACCCGTGGCGCCGACGACTACGACGCGATAGCCCATTTCATGTCTCCAATGTTAAGGACGCGCGTTCATAGCCGCGTTGCAGCAAATAAAAAAGAGTTTTCGGGGTTTATTTCGCGCAATGACACCGATTTGACGTGGCGCATCGCCTCAGGTGTCGGTCAAAAGGCGTTCATATAGCGCGACTAGCGTCTTTGCCTCGCCGTTGATGTCGAAATTCTGCTCGACATGGACACGGGCGACGGCACCAGAACGCGCAAGGGAATCGCGGTCGGCCAACACCTCGGCGGCGGCGTTGGCCAGCGCGGGGATATCGCCGGGTTCGACCACGCGGCCCAGCGACGGGTCGGTGACAATCTCGGAAAACGCGCCCACGTCGGTCGCAACAACCGGCACGCCGCATGCCATTGCTTCCAGCGGCGTCAGGCCGAACCCTTCCCACCGTTGCGGGGCGATGAACAGGTCCAGCACCTGATACCATTCGGCGATCTGATCGACGGTCACCTCGGGCATGAACAGAATGCGGTCGGACAGGCCCGCCTCGGCGACCTTGTCTTTCAGTTCGGTCAGGAAGCTGGTGTGCTTTTCCGTGGCGCGGCCCATGACGATGCCATGGACGTCGTCAAAGCGGCCGCACAGTTCGATCATTGCATCGACGAAAGCATCGGTGCCCTTCTGGTGACGAATGCGGCCGTAGCAGCCCAGCAATAGACCATCTGGCAAACCCAGTCGCGCCCGAACAGCTGCTTTGTCTTCGGGCGGTGTGAAATCCTGCAAGTTGATGCCATGCATGATGACCTGCGCATCTCTCTCCAAATACTCGGCGGTTTTGCGCGAAGTCGCGACGACCGCGTCCATTTTGTCAATCAGCCATTTGGTGTAGCCGCTATGCGCGCGTTGCGAGGCGCTGGTGAACAGCAGCTTCAATCGCAGCCGCAGCACATTGCGCAGGATCAGGCCCAGCAGCATCTCTGTATTGCGGCGCGCGTGCCAGACGCGCAGTGTTTTGCGCGACAAAAAGGGTAGGCGGCCCAGCGGGATATGTGGGATGTCATCCGGCAGACCCGGCCCGGTGGCCGCGATGTCGATCCATTGCACTTGCAGCGGCACCAACCGGGCAATCGTCGCGGTCACACCCGAAAGTCTGCGTTTGAGGTTGGGGGCAATGACGCGCGGGTCGGACATGGACACTCCTGGCAGTTCCAGCGTTAGTCGACGCTGTCGCGGCTGAACAAATAGATCACGCAGCCGATGGCCAGCGTGACCGCAAAAAAGCCGAATATCGCTGTGTAGGGCGCGGTCGGGCTGATGTCCACCGTGGCGGCATGGATGCGGCCGGTGACGAATTGCGCCAGTCCTACACCGCCAATGCCGAAGAGGTTCAACAGGGTCATGCCGCGCCCAACCAGATGCGGCGGCACAAAGGCCCGGCCATGAGCCATGATGACCGGAAAGCTTGCCCCCAGAAACCCGATCGCTGCCATCAAAACAACCGACAGCCAAACCGCGTTGTCGACCCAAAGGCACATCAGAACCAACCCCACTGTGCCCAGAGCGTTGCCGCCAAAGATCACCCATTTTCGCGTGCCCAGCATTCGATCGAGCGGCCCATACGCAAAGGTACCTGCAATCATCGCCGCCCCCATGATCAGGGTCGCTGTCCCGATCTGGGTGGTGCTAAGGCCGAAGATATCGCTGAGGTATGGCCCGGCCCAAAGGCCGCGCGTTGCCGCCGACGGGGCATAGGCCACCAGCATCAGCGGCAAGATCGCCCACAGGGCGGGCTCTTTCAGCAGGTCCAGCACCGATCCCCTGTGTTCGGTCTCGACACGTTTGGGATCATGCACGCTGAACCAGATGCCCAACGCGATCGCGGCGGAAAAAACGGCCAGCGTCCCCATCGTGGTCCGCCATCCCATCAGCTCAACCGCCAGCGCAGTAGGGTACGAGGCAACCAGATTGCCGACCGATCCAACGCCCAGCATGACAGCCGCCAAAGTGGCGAAGCGGGCAGGTGGGAATTCGCGGGCGAAGATATAGTAAGATGCCATCAACACCGGTGAGCAGCCGACCCCGATCAGCCCCATGGCGATGGCGATGTGAAAAGGGGAGCTGGATAGGGCAAACAATGCCGCTCCGCCGGCACCACCGACCAGCAGCAAGACCGCCGCTGTCAGGCGCGGTCCAACTCGGTCCAGTGCCCAGCCTACGGGCAACTGCATGGCGGCAAAGATCAGAAACCAAAGACCTGACGCAAAGGCCAGATCCTCGGGTGTGGCCCCGATATCGCGCCCCAGATCAACACTGAGAACCGCGAGAAAGGCGCGAAAGAACTGGCTGAGCACATAGCCCAGGCACAACACCACCAGACCTGCCTTCATGAAAACCCTCTCCCCCAAACCGGCGAAGAAATGCTTGGCACGTCACGGTGCCACACACAAGCGCGTGTGCTATACTGATTTTGCCGGACAGTGATCACATTCGGGCTATCCTTGTCCTTACCGAATATCCGAGGTGCCAATGAAAGACGCCCAGGCCGCGTTCTATGACAGTCTTCCCCTGTTGCGGGACTTTACCCGTTTGGTGGACCCGGCGCGTTTCTCTGCTGTTCCGGGCGATTGGGCGTTGGGCGTCGCAGATATCGTTGACTCCACCGGTGAGATCGCAAAAGGGCGATACAAGACGGTGAATATGGTCGGCGCGGCGGTGATCTCGGCCATGATCAACGCGCTCCACGGCAAGGAGTTCCCTTATGTTTTTGGCGGCGACGGAGCCGGATTCGCCGTGCCCGCAAGTGAGATCGACACCGCTAAAGCGGTATTGGCAGACCTCAGGCGCTGGGCGGACGAAGAATTCTCGATCTCGCTGCGCGCAGCGCTGGTCCCGGTTGCCGAAATTCGTAAGGCAGGAAAAGACCTGCGGGTCGCGCGCTATGCGCCGTCTGATGGGGTGGATTACGCCATGTTCTCAGGTGGCGGGTTGGCCTGGGCCGAGGCGCAGATGAAGGCTGGTACCTTTTCGGTGCCGCCTGCCAAACCTGGTGCACAGCCCGACCTAACCGGTTTGTCCTGCCGGTGGTCCAACAGCAAGGCACGCAATGGTCAGATCGTCTCGGTCGTCGTTCAGCCCACAGCAAATGCGACCGAGAGTGACTTTGCGGATCTGGCCCGTTCGGTTCTGTCAGCTTCGGAGGGGTTGGAGCGTTCAGGTCATCCAGTACCAGAAGATGGCCCGCCGATCAGCTGGCCGCCGCCGGATGTTGGCCTGGATGCCCGCGTATCACGAGCCGGGAACAATTTGTTGCTGCAACGGATCAAATTGCTGGGCCAGAACTTTTTGATCGCCCTGTTGTTCGCATCAGGCAAACGGTTGGGCAATTTCGAACCCGGGCACTACAAGCGTATGGTCAGCCGTAACGCCGATTACCGTAAATTCGATGACGGGCTGAAAATGACGCTGGATTGTGACGCCGCCACGTTGACGCAAATCCGGATGATGCTTGAACAGGCGCGCGGACAGGGAAAGATCCGCTATGGACTGCATGCGCAGGACGAGGCGATGATGACCTGTATCGTCCCCTCGGCGACGCGCGACGATCATGTTCACTTTGTGGATGGGGCTTCGGGTGGTTATGCGCAGGCCGCTGCCACCATGTACGCCTGACGCGCTATTTAGCTTTCCATTTTGCCGCCAACGTCCGGGATGCCTGCGCCAGCAACATCACATCAATGCCGACCGCAAGAAACTGTGCACCCATTTCATAATATGCTTGGCTGGCCTCGTCATTGGTGCCCAGAATGCCGGGCGCTTTGCCGGCGGCCTTGATACGCGCTATGGCATCCGCAATGACAGCGCGCACTTCGGGTGCTGCGCTGTTTCCCTGAAACCCCATGTCCGTGGACAGGTCCGCTGGGCCAATGAACACCCCGTCGATGCCGTCGACCTTCAGGATATCATCCAGCGCGGCAATTCCGGCGCGGTTTTCCACTTGCACCAGAAGGCAGATTTGGTCGTCTGCAGTTTGAATGTACTCGGGGATCGAGCCGTACATTGTCGCCCGGGCCGCACCGGCCCCAACGCCACGCACACCTGACGGCGGATAGTGGCAGTCCCGAACCAACTGTCGCGCCTGATCGGCGGTTTCGACCATAGGTACCAGAACGGTTTGCGCCCCGGCATCCAGCACCATCTTGATCAAAGCGGTGTCGCCAACCGGAACCCGCACCACCGGATGCGAGGCGCAGGCCGCCAACGCCATAAGCTGATCACGTATTGATCGGATATCGTTCGGCGCATGTTCACCATCAATGACCAGCCAGTCGAACCCGGCGGTGCCCATAATTTCGGCAGTGATGGATTCGGCAAAACTCATCCAGCAGCCGATCTGTCGATCTCCCCTTCTTAGAGCCTGTTTGAAGCTGTTTTTCTGGACTGGCATGGCCGGACCTCCTGTTTATGTAAGTGAGCGGGCGATTTCGGTTATGACGTCATAGGCCATTCGAACATCGTCTTCGGTGGTTTCGAACTGACCGGCCTGGAACCGGATCACCAGGTCGCCATCCACGCGGGTTTGCGTCAAATAGATGCGGCCGTCGTCATTGATGGCGTTCACCAGGCGCAGGTTCAAATCGTCCAGATCTGTTTGGCCCGTGGGTGCATAGCGGAACGTCCAAAGCGACCACATGGGCTGGGTCACGATTTGGAAATCCGCCTCGGCAGCCAGTCGTTCATGCAGCGCCACGGACCAGTTCACGTGATTGCGCAGCCGCGCGCGCAGCCCTTCCAAACCATAGGCCCGTATTACAAACCACAGCTTGAGCGCCCGGAACCGGCGACCCAGAGGCACCGACCATTCCGAATAGTTGATGATCCCATCCTTGCCGTGAGTTTTGAGGTATTCCGGGCTGATCGCCAGCGTCTGCACCAGATCATCGGGGTCTTTCAGGAAATGCGCGCAGCAATCGAACTGCACGCCCAGCCATTTATGCGGGTTGAACACGATGCTGTCGGCTTGATCCACGCCAGGCCAGTAGTGGCGGTATTCCGGGCAAATCATAGCCGATCCGGCCCAGGCCGCATCTACGTGGGAATAAAGCCCGTATTTCTGGGCGATCTTCAGGCATTCATCAACGGGATCGGTGGCCCCCGTTCCCGTGCCACCAACGCAAAGGATGACGCCCGCCGGATGCAAACCAGAGTCTAAATCGGCCTGGATCGCTGCCTCCAGTGCTGCGGGATCCATCCCGCGCCAATGTCCTTTGATCGGAATCCGCACCAGATTGTCTTGCCCGATCCCCGCAACCCAAATGGCACGATCGACCGAGGTGTGCACTTCGGCCGAGCAATAGACGCGCAGGGGTTTCTGCCCAAAAAGACCCTGTTGATTTCCCTGCCATTTCAACGCCTTCTCCCGCATCGTTAGCACGGCAGCCAATGTCGCGGATGAGGCGGAGTCCTGAATAACGCCAGCGAATCCCTCGGGCAGATCCAGCGCGTGGCGCAACCAGTCCATCATCCGCGTTTCCATCTCGGTCGCGGCTGGTGAGGTCTGCCACAACATACATTGCGGTGCGATGGCGCTGGCCAGAAACTCGGCTAGGACCGACGGGGCAGAGGCGTTCGAATTGAAATAGGCAAAGAACCTTGGATGTTGCCAATGGGTTATCCCCGGCATCACGATCTGTTCGAAATCCTGAAACACGTCCTCCAGTGGCTGTGCGTGCTCGGGTGGCAGCGCGGGTAGGGCGTTGAGGATATCCCCCGGCTCAGTCCGGGCGCGGACGGGTTTGTCGCCTACAGTCAGGTGGTAATCCTGCGTCCACTCGGCAATTCGTTTGCCCCAATCCGAAAACTCGTCCCACTTCATCGCAACCCTCAGATTTCTGCTAACCCCGGGATCGGACCGGGACTTAGTTTCTTTGTGCGTCCAGTGATCGTCATTCTGAAGAAAACGTCAATATTAATTGCTTTGTTTACTAATTTTGAGATGCGGCTCGAAGCCGCGATGTGCCTAAAAGGGTCGTATATTACACGGTCAAGTTTATGATATCATGGGTAAAACGCTTGGCCAGTTGCAGTTTGATCCAATTTGGGCAAAAATTCCACTATGACCAGCGACTTGCCTAATACGTCCCGCTCATTGCCGATTGCACTGCTGCGGGCGCGCGAAAGGGTCATGGGGCCCATTCGACATATGCTGGCTGATGCGGGTGTTACGGAACAGCAATGGCGCGTTCTGCGTGTTCTGAAAGAAGAAGGCCCTCAAGAGCCAACGCATATCGCGGATCGATCGTGCCTTTTGCTGCCCAGTCTGACGCGCATTCTGCAAAAACTGGAAGCCAAGGATTTGATCCGGCGCCGGGTCCATCCCGAGGATAAGCGTCGTCAGATCATCGATATCACGGCCAAAGGCGAAAAGATCATCCAAGACAACATGCAGGTGACACTTCGTCTGGCTGAAGAGATCAAGACCCAGCTAGGCCCGGATCGGCACGAAGCGCTGCTGGACCTGCTGAACGATCTGCATGATTTGAAGACCTGATCGCACGTCGGGCATGCAAAGGCTTTTGCCCCCGCCAGAGAAGTATGGGTATCCTCCGGCGGGGTGGCCAGACTTTGACTGGACTGCGTGTCTGGCCTGTGGCCGGATGGATTTATCCGGCTCACACCTCAGAGAAACAGCCACCTGAAAATAAGCGGACATCCGGACGCAAAGACCGTGTGGGGGTACAGGTCTTTGGCCGTCGCTCTCTGATTCAGTTGCACCCGCCTACAGGCAAATCACCTGATCAGCGACGGGTGGATTTCGGATATCGCCAGGGAATGAGTGTCAAAACGATGGTGGCGTGATCCATGATACAACCAAAGGTAGCGCGCACCCAAGGCTTTCCAAGGCGAAACTTTGAATTGTGAACAGCCAGCGACGGGGCTAGTTCGCGTGATGGTGATGGTGATGGTGATGGTGATGGTGATGCTAGGCGCGACCCTGCATGGCTTGTTCAACTGGTCCTGCCAACTTAGAAACAAGCCGCCAGTTACAGTTAGGGGGCTTTGATGCCGGACAATCTGTTTTCCTTACCCGACCCGATTTCGATCCCGGTTGAGGGTGAATTGTCGACGTATCCCGTGGGACGCATTTTCTGTGTTGGCCGCAATTATGCGGCCCATGCGGCCGAAATGGGAAATGAGGTCGATCGTGAGGCGCCGTTCTACTTTACAAAATCTGCCCCGAACGCGGTTCTGTCGGGTGCAACCGTGCCTTATCCGCCGGGAACTGAGAATTTTCACCACGAGATGGAGCTGGCGGTCGCGATCGGCAGACCCGTTTTTCGTGCGACGCGGGCCGAGGCGCTGGACACGGTTTATGGCTATGGTTGTGCGCTGGACATGACGCGTCGTGACCTGCAAATCCGCGAACGGAATAAACAGCGCCCGTGGGATCTGGGCAAGGATCTGGAAAACGGCACTGTGTTGGCCGCTTTGACCCGCGCGGCAGATTGGTCCCCGGACGACAATAAACGCATTTATCTTAACGTGAACGGGGAAACGCGGCAGGACGCGACGCTGGAAGAGCTGATCTGGAAGATAGATGAGGTCATCTGCCATTTGTCTGGATACTATCACCTGCGGCCCGGTGATCTGATCCTGACTGGTACACCGGCTGGGGTTGGCCCGGTGTTGGCGGGCGATGTCCTGGAAGGCGGGATTGACGGGTTACAGCGCATCGGAATGGCTGTTTTAGAGTCTGAAGACTCTGCTTAAATAGTTTGCGCCGGTGGACTATAGGCAGGATTGGCAATCTAAGCACGCAAAACAAGATTGCGTTAAGAGATTGATATATAATTTGTAATTCCGGTCAATGTTTACCGATTGTTTGGTGGCTTGGGTGCTTTAGAGGCTGGTTTCTTGCGGATTGGTCAGCTCGGATTACCGGGTGTTCGGGCTCTGCTTGGTCTGAGGGCCGTTAGAGGTCAATACTCAAGATGCACAAGATATTACTTTGGTAGTCGGCCAAATTGGGGTGGTTGCTGAAAACACTCTTTCTCGTTGTGGATCTTGCAGCGGGCGATTGCACCATTTTAGCCGCTATTGGCGTCAATATTCGCCAGTCGGCCTGCTTTTTGAATCATTGTATTGCACAGTGAGAGGTGATGCGGCAAATCCTTGCCCTAAGCCGTTGTTTTTGGATCAGAACCCTTTACCATTTGCTGACATTTAAGTAACTACTAAAAACGTTATAATAGAGTAGATAATGGCGTTCTCTCTTAACGATAGCCGGATGTCCGATGTGCTAGAGCTGGGGTCAATATCCAAAGATTAAAGGATTGTTTTCAGAATGAAAATTGACGGTTGTAAGGTCCTTGACCTTCCCAAAATAGAGGACCATCGCGGTAATCTGACCTTTATTGAAGGCGGCAACCATATAGATTTTAGCATACGAAGAGTTTACTATTTGTATGACGTGCCCGGCGGAAGTGTTCGCGGCGGTCACGCACACAAGGCGCTGCACCAACTGATGGTGGCAATTTCAGGTGCCTTTGATGTAACACTGGATGATGGTCATTCGAAGAAAACAATTCAACTGAACAGATCACATAAAGGGCTGTACATCGGCCCGATGGTATGGCGCGATCTCAATAATTTCACTTCTGGTGCAGTCTGTATGGTTTTAGCTTCAGAAACCTACGACGAAGCCGATTACTATCGGGACTATGACGAATTTCTACTGAAAGCGAAGGAAGAAAATCGATGACTGTGCCGTTTCTTGACCTCGCCGCAGCATACCAAGAGCTAAAGGTCGATATTGACGCCGCTGTTGGACGTGTCCTCTCGAGTGGCTACTATATTTCGGGCCCAGAAGTCGAATCCTTCGAGCATGATTTTGCCAATTACTGTGAGGCTGAAAGAGCAATAGGTGTCGGTAATGGATTAGATGCCTTGATACTATCTCTACGGGCGCTCGGGATCGGTCCCGGTGACGAGGTCATAGTGCCATCAAATACGTATATTGCGTCCTGGCTCGCTGTTTCTGCGGTCGGTGCAACTCCTGTAGGAGTAGACCCTAACCCTTTGACATTTAATATTGAATCCAACAATATCTCAGGGGCGATAACCGATCGGACTCGTGCAATTATGCCAGTTCACCTCTATGGACAGCCGGCAGATCTTGATCCGATTTGCTCTTTGGCAAAAGAGCGCGGGCTATTCGTTATAGAGGATGCCGCTCAATCGCACGGAGCTCGGTACAAGGGAAAGCGCATTGGATCTCATGGCGATGTAGTTTGTTGGAGTTTCTATCCGGGCAAGAATCTTGGTGCCATGGGCGATGGCGGTGCAGTGACCACGAACAATCCCGATATTGCTGATCGAATTGCTCTCTATAGAAATTATGGATCTCAGAAAAAATACTATCATCAAGTCAAAGGGACCAATAGTCGATTGGATCCGATCCAGGCGGCAATACTGCGTGTCAAACTCCAGCATTTGGACGATTGGAATGAAAGACGTCGTCTTGTTGCCAAGAACTACCTTGATTCGATCGATGTCTCGGGTCTGATCATGCCTTATGTACCAAACTGGGCGGAGCCCGTTTGGCACTTGTTTGTAGTTCAGGTAGATCAACGGGATATTGTTCAGTCCAAATTGACAGAAGCTGGCATAAACACGCTGATTCACTACCCGGTCCCTCCGCACCTTCAGGAGGCCTACCAAGATTCTGCTATTCCTAGCAACGCCTTTCCAGTTGCAACCCAAATGGCCGAGAGTCTGCTGAGCTTGCCAATCGGACCACACTTTTCGCAAAACGACCAAAACAAAGTACTCAGAGAGTTGAGCTGCACACTGGAAAAGGTGTTTAAGAAATGAAGATCGCTGTAATTGGAAGCGGATTGATCGGTCGAAAACACATCGATTTGATTGCAGAGAACCCTAGTCTGGAATTGGCGGCAATTGTGAATCCAAATCACACCCCAATAGACATTATGGAAGCGTATAGCGTTCCAAATTTTGGGTCGCACCGAGATCTGATTGACGCGGGCGTTGCCGAGGCTGCGATTATCTCAAGCCCGAATGAGACACATGCGGAAATTGCAATTGACTTGCTTGAAGCAGGTATGCCCGTTTTGATTGAAAAGCCCATCGCAGCATCTCTGGAAGAATGTGAGGCCATCTTAGACGCGGAAGCGCGCACTGGTGTGCCGGTACTCGTTGGGCATCACCGTAGGTACAATCCAGTCATCCAAGAAATGCATGACCTCATTCGAGGAGGAGAACTGGGGTCTTTGGTAGGGTTTTCGGGCGTTTGGTCTGTTCGAAAGCCCGACGACTACTTCAATACTGATTGGCGTGTTGGTCCTTCGGGTGGGCCAATCATGATCAACTTGATTCATGAAATTGAGTATCTGCAGGCGATGGTTGGTCGAATCCACGGTCTGTCGGCGTTCTGCGCCAATCGGCGACGCCGGCCAGAAGTTGAAGCTACAATTTCGTTGAATATGGAATTCGAGAGTGGGGCGTTAGGGACAATACTCTTGAGTGACAGCGCTGCGTCTCCTTGGAGTTGGGAGCAAGCGACTGGGGAGAACGCACCTACTTTTCCTCAATCCCGGAAAAACCCATACCGGTTTCTGTTTGACCGGGGGGCGGTGGAGTTTCCCCAATTAAAGATTTGGAAGCAAGAAGACCCAGATTGGACGAAGCCGTTTGAAACTGAAGATCGCAATAGGCTGACGCAAAGCTGGCAGAGTGTTTTTTCAGATCAGCTCGCCCATTTTCACGATGTTGCTCTAGGCAAGGCTGTGCCAAGAATTTCGGCGCGGGATGGAACGAACGCATTGAACACAGCGTTGGTTGTCCGTCAGGCACTTGATGAACCGGGGCGGTATCTAAAAGTACCAACGCCCCGGAGTGCTAACCCGTCATAGTGTGGCTATGACGGGATGAAGTACATCACCGTTTCATAAATCGATTCCGTGTAGTGTCGCAAATGGACCTGATAATTGGGATTGAAGCCCAGCACGATTTCTGGGACTTCCCAAAAATCGCTGGGACGATGATAGACGGAAATCGCCAGTGTTGGTCTGTGTTTTGAAATAAGTTCCCCGGCGCCCTTTAACGCGCCAATTTCTGCCCCTTCAATATCCATTTTTAGGAATGTGGGTGGAACACTTCCAAACTCATCCAGTTTGCGTATATTGATTACCAATTCGCCGTTTTTTGCCAGGGTGGATGCCGAGCCATCAGATGAAAACCGCGCTTCACCGGGCTCCGATCCGGCGCCGTAGGGCATGATTTCCACGTCATGCAGGTCTTCGGTCGCCTTTTTGCAGTTCTCTTGATTTCTCGGTTCCGGTTCGAAGATTTTGATGGAATCGTATCCTGGGAATCGCCTGGCGAACTCTTGAGAGGTATACCCATCAAAACCACCGACGTCCCAGAAAACAGCGCCATCAGGAAAGGTTATGAAGGGTTCAAAATACTGTTCTTTTTGCCGATCCGAAAATCCGTCCAAATGTGTCAGGTCAAGTGAGGACCTAAAGCCAAAAAGCTTGTCGAGAATCTCGCTCGACGTCGGATCCGCCATTAGATTTCTTAGCCACTCAACACGTTCAGGGTTTTGGGCTAGTGCTTCGTCAAACCCTTCATTGAAAACAATATCGCGGAGCGACAGATTCGAGTGCTTTAGGAATGAAAAATAGTCGAGGTGATCAATGCTTAGATCGTCCAGGAGCTTTGCCACTGTCAGGGGTTTACCGCCCGATGCAGCCACAACGAGTGCATCTGCCGGAAGATCGCTGATCTTTAACACGGGAATTCCACAGTAAACTTGCTCGTTAGTGAAATCGTCGATTACTCCGGCAATACTGACGTGTTCAAGAATGCTCTTTGTATAAACATTACGTCCAAACACGAACCGTTGTCGTGTGTCGGCATTGAGAAACCGGGAGCAGAACGCTTTAGCTATGTTTGTGCGCTCTTCGGATTTATGTTTGTTTTCCAATTTTTCAGCTTTCTAAAGAGTTATTCTCAGTTTTGGGAGTGCGAGTGGTCATAACCTTGCATATCCACTTCAAATTGTGGGTTAGGAGTATCCTCACTGCTACTTACAGAGAATAGTATCCCGGCTTTATCGTAAGGGGCGACTTCCAATTCCCCACCACTAGTTTTTAATGGTACATATTCCAATCTGTTTCCAGAATTTTTGAATGTAACAGAGAACAAGGGCTGTTTTTGAGAGACTGTCAAAATGCGACGCTCAACCTGAACCGTAGCCTGAGGCATCACTTTTTGAGTGTCGTAGGTCAAACCGAGGAAGGGCATCACATAGTACTTTGCGTAATCGATGCCGCATGAAAGTTCGATCTTATGTCCGTAGAGATCGCCGGGACACCTTCTCATGCATTCAATAATCCAATATTCATCGCCCTTTGCGATGAATTGTGTGTGCATCAGTCCGTTATTGGGTTTCATATCGTCGACAAGGCGGCACATGCTTTCTTGTACGCCCGTCTTAATCTGTTCCGGGAGGGTGGACGGAAAAACCGAGCGATCGACTGCATAGGGATACACCTCGCAATACTCATCTGCGAATTCATGCCAAAAGACCTCACCATTGAAAACAAATGCCGTATGGCTATGCAGACTTCCTTCAACAAACTGTTCGATCAAGACACGTTTCTGCCTGGAACTGCCAAACGCATCCTGGATCGCGCGTTCTAAATCTCCTTGCTGGTAAACGACATTAACGCCACGACCGCTAAAACTATCAACTGGCTTTACGATCGCGGGCATTGGGATATGACCGGCGTCAAACAGGCTGTCAGGAGTAAACTCACCGTATTTACGGGGCGAAGGAATCGTTAGTTCCTCTAACTTCTCCCGATATGCATCTTTCGTGTGAAGAACACGCGCAACTTCCGGGGTGTCAAAACCCGGGTAGCCAAGTTTGTCGGCAACATAGGTTGCGGCCATATACGCATAGTCATTGCACGATGGTACAATGCAATCGAAGTCATTCGCCTTGCATGCTTCAAGCAAAGTCTCAGGGTTTGAGTAATCTTCGTAGATGGACGCATGTGCATAGGCGTGGCAGGGATCATCCGGATTGCGGCCAATGACGGTTACCTGAGCACCGAGTACTCGCATTGCCTCAAATATTGGGGCCGCACTGAAACTGGAGCCGATGAGAAGTGCTTTCATTGTTCGTCCATCTCTTTGTGAGTTTTGGATTCGTTTAGCGCCCAGTCCAGCGCCTCTTCTAAAGCAGAAAGGTCGGCAAAAAAATCGCGATTCGAGCGTGGTTGATCGGGGTTCGGTATCTGTCTACCGAGGACAAAAGATACTCGATGGCCTAGCGCTGCAAACAGATTGGAAAAGTAGAAATAGTTTGCGCCCCGATATGAAGGTGCCAGCAAAACGACAGAAGCACCCGGCGCCCGAAACAATAAATTCAGAGATGCAGCGCCTATTGGAGAAACGACGCACTCACAGTCTTTCAACAATTGAACTTGTTGAGCGACAGAGAGATCGGCTGGATCAACCGCTACAAAACCTTTCTCTGACAACATATTTTCCACACTGAAGGTGTTGAGAAGACTACGGCCGTTGCCGGAAGTCCGATCTTCCCTTCGCAAGTACACACGTTTCAGTTCAGCGCTGGACATTTCGCCAATCTTAGACTCGCCAGCGTCATAAACTAAAGCGTCTGTCTCACCGCTTGATGTCTTTCTTACCCACTGAATTGTCGGTAACCTCGCGGCGGTCGCTGTCCGGTTCGACAAATGTTCAGCTTGTTTGCATGCAACTTCCCTTAAGTTTGCGAGGGCCATATCCGAAAAGTACATCGTCTGCGTGTGAGACACATTTTGAGCGCCGCCTGTGTCGTGTGCTCGATCTTCAGGTGGAATATAAGTTGTAGGTGTCAAATACACCAAATTTTGGACGTGCACTCGCTGCCAATTAGGAACATGTATAACTTCGCGATTTTTGCGATTAAGCAGGGCGAGGGTTTCAAGTAGTCGTGGATGAAGTGGGCGATCGATAAGAAGTGGATAACCATCAAACTCAGGTATTTCGTCTATAAGTGCCAGCCTAGGCATGGCCTCGATCAAGAAATGAGCGAAGTTTCCATTACACTGCCCAAGAATACTGATGCCCCGTTCCACCCTAAGCTTTTTTGTTTTCAGCCAAAGTGATACCTTTTGGAAACCGGAAGAGAGCTTAGCCCTTCCTTCGATCTCAGCGGTAAACATGTCGCGCAATGGATCAACCACCGTCGGATAATACGCGGTGGAATCTTTCAAAATAAACTCCGTGCGACCAACGACACTTACATCTTTAATTTCACAGATCTTTAATTCAGGGCAATTAAACGTCCCATTGTAATCATTAGTGTCAATATCGCCAATTTCTCCAAAAAAAGTTGGAGCAAGGCCTTTTTTGACTTGTGAAGGAGCGAGTCTAGTTAATTTGACGCCGTCAGCGTCATAGATCTTGGATATATCGGTTAACTCAAAAGACTTTGACATAACTTTGCGGCGGAGCAAGTTATAGAGTTTGTTATCGTTATTAGGCATAATTTTCGCCTGAGTTTATGACGGCCAGAGGAGTCTGCGTCCCGTGATCATCGTATTGGAATTCGTTTGTCGACGGCGACCCTATTATCCAGAGCTAAAACGCGCAACCCCAAGGTGGTGATTTCGGTTGTGAACTTACACTGTCGGTTCCTTTCGTCGCGTCGACGGCACCAGAATTGATCGAGAACTTGCTGCGTATCAAAGACTGTCGTGCAGATTGGGAGAGGTATTGTTGCCCTGAAACAACTGTAACCTTGTCTGAGTATCGCTTAGATGCTCTAAAACAAAGGATAGCCTTCATTGGGTTGATCTGCTTCGCCAAATCTATAGTTTGACTGCGCTGTTTCTTGGGCACACCGTTTTCGGGCATCTTTTTGGATGTTGACCAAAAACCACACGAAAAGAGCGTAGGTTTTGAAGTATAGGTGAAAATTCTCTCATTTATTGCAGCCAAGAACCTAAGCAAAGGATCCTTGTTGCGGTTAATTCACCCGAAACTACCACCGAGTCTGTCTGTTCTGGATGTGAGTGCAGGACTTGCTGAGCAATTCTTTGACGTCCGGATGGCAAGGCGGTATTCCATCACTTAATAAACGTGACCTTTAATCTGTTTTTTAAATAATACCTCAGTGCCCGGAGCCTCAAAGAGGAAGTAGTGTTTGCGGATTTGCAAAATTTGACCAAGAGTTTTTGGTCCTGTCGATTGCGCGCTCCTCTAATAGTTGTCAGTTCGATATGACCCAATATTTCCGGTCCGAAGGTCGGACCAAAATGTTCAAAAACCCATTGTCGAATAGTTTGGTAGTCGTGCCAATTGCGAATTTCTATATGTGACCAGTCAAAGCTACTCCAAAATATATTGGGGACATATTTGGCGACTACTTCCAATATCAGTTTGCTCTGACGCAATTTTACTTGGTGCACGTTTTTTTGGTGTACTCGGTACAACCAAGTTGCTTTCTCGTGGAATTCGAAAATACGATCATTATTAGCCATGTGTGTAAAAACGCGAAGAACAAATGAGTAATCATCAGCAAGCAATTCTTCGTCAAACCCGCCCACGGAGTTTATTAGATCTCGACGCATCACGGTTCCCTGAAGGAATATCCGTGAGACCTGTCTAAATAAATGCTCTTCCAGCACCCTTTTCGCATCGCCGCTTCGTAGTGGTTCAATAAAACCAGTGTCATAAAAATGAGGTGTTCTTTGGGCCGGATCTTCATCAAAATAAACAAGATAGGGGAGGACTAAATCTAAGTTTTTATTTTTCTCTAGGCCTGCGACAATATCATCAAGGGGATATCCAGGCGTTAGCATATCATCCCCGGACATCATTAGAACATATGGCCCATCGGTGGCGTCGATTAATTTTTGAGTATTCGCGGCCGTGCGGCCCGTATTTTCCTGCTGCAAGATCCTGATAGGGCAATTCGCTTGAGAGGCAAAGGATATGGCAACTTCGGCAGTGCGATCGGCCGAGCCGTCGTCCAAAACAACGACCTCGAAATTTGGGTAACGGATAGATGACAAGCTACGCAGGCAAGCTTCGATGTATTTCTCGTGCTGATATGTCAACACGACCACGGAAACTTTCGGCAGTTCACTCGACATGGATTCTCCTTTGAGCCCAGGGTGCGGTCACGGACTGATATATGTGATCAAGGTGGGAAACCAGTCCTGATACTCATCCGTTAAAGCAGTTCATCTGTACTTTTATCAGACCTGTGAATCATTGTTCAGTTCGAACAGAATTTCTGTGAAGAAGCAACAAACCTACGGACGGCCATATTGGGCAAGGCTTCTAGGTCATTGTTTACGGTTGTCGTGCTTCTGTAACAACTTACAATGGGTCTTTTAACCAATCACGGGCGAATTCTACGTTGTCCAACCCGGTGAATCGTCGGACCCGGTCGAGCTCTGACTGCAACTTTTTGGCCCTGGCATCAGACCAGCGCACGGATCTTTCCGGCCAAAAGGCGCTGACCTGCAACACGCCGCGGTCCCGGTTGGCTTTCATGTCAATCCGCCCGATCAATCGGTCGCCCTCAAGCAGCGGGAACACATAGTAGCCGTAGGTGCGTTTTGGGGCGGGTACAAAAACCTCGATGCGATAGTGAAAGCCGAACAACCGTTCCGCACGGTTGCGGTCGCGCAGCATGGGATCAAATGGGCTAAGGACCCGAATACGGCCCGAGGGACGGGGTGCAGCCTGTGCATTCTCGGAAACGGTTGGTCGGGCGATCACCTTGCGCAGCTTGCCGTCCGCGCAGGTCACCTCGATCTCTTCCAATTTTCCCTGAATTAGACCCTGTTCATACCAGGACTTTGCCTCACTCGTTGTGACAGTGTCCCAAAATGCGGCCAGTTCGCCAGACGTCGCGAACCCCAGCCGGTCAAGTGCCGCGTTGCACAGCCAATCCACTGTCTCCTCGGCTTCACAGGGCATATTGCCCGGGCAAAGATGCGATTCGATCACCCGTTCTGTCAGATCATAGCGCTTTTGAAATCCTTGCCGCCCTATGACCGTCAGAGCACCCGAGCGCCAAAGAAACTCCAACGCCGTTTTTGACGGATGCCAATCCCACCAGCCGCCGGATCCCTTTTTCTCGTCCTTGCCAACGTCGGACGAAGAGACCGGCCCGTGATCCCGAATATGTTGCAGAACGGTTGCAAATCGCTGCTCGAACCCATCGCGGCGCCAGTTCTTCCATCGGGACTTCAGCAAATCCGCATCGCGCTGAAACCGCAAATGCCAGTGCGGATAAAACGCCATCGGAATGACAGCGGCGTCATGGGTCCAGTGTTCAAAAAGCGCCTTGTCGCTCTCGTACAAGCGTTTGAGATTGCCTGCGCGATAAGATGGGCGCCGCGAAAACAGGATCATGTCATGGGCGCGCGCAACCGTGTTGATGCTGTCCAATTGCACAAAGCCAAGACGATGGATCAGGTCCAGCAATTCCGCGCCTTTTGCGCCGCCCGATGGCGGCTCGGCCAATGCATGATGATCCATGAACAGCGCGCGAGCTGTTCGGTTGTCAAGCCGTTGCAGCGCCACGTGTTCAGCGCCGCTTTAAGGTGTCGCCAAAGCTGATCTTGGGGGTTAGGGTCACACGCGTGTCGACCTCGGCATTGGGATCAGCCAATTGCGCTGCGATGATCTCTGCGGCTGTGCGTCCGATCTCCAACCTGCAGGCGTCCATTGTGGCCAATTTTCGCGGCAGACCCTGCAGAAGCTCGACATTGTTGAACCCGGCGAGGCCGATCTGTCCCGGCACATCAATACCCTGATCCAGCAGATACAGCAGTCCACCGGCACCGATCATGTCGTTGGAGTAGTAGAGGAAATCCAGATCTGGGGACCGTTCCAGCATGGTCTGGGTCATCTCACGCCCTTTGGCCAGAGCCGATCCACCAGAGTAGAATTCGCGATCCTCGATCTCGACCCCGTGTTTGCCCAGAACTTCGGTGAAGCCTTCGAACCGTTTGCGGGCCCTGTGATCCAGCGGCATTTTGGTGCCCATGAACCCGATATGCTCATAGCCAGCCTTCAGGATCGCCTGCGCCATTTCGCGCCCGGCACGACGATGAGAGATCCCGACCATCGCGTCCACCGGCTTGCCGTCTGTGTCCATGATTTCGACCACCGGAATACCAGCTGAATCCAGCATCGCCCGCGCGGCCTCGGTGTGTTCGAGGCCAGCAATGATTACTCCGGACGGCCGCCACGAGAGCATCTCGTACAGCACTTTTTCCTCTTTTTCCGGCATATAGTCGGTGACGCCCACAACCGGTTGCAGCTCGGTGTCTTCCAGCACCTGATTGATGCCGGTTAGAACCTCGGGGAAGACCATGTTCGACAGCGAGGGAATGATCACCGCCACCAAATTCACCCGGCTAGATGCCAATGCGCCCGCAATTTTGTTGGGGACATACCCCAGCTCTTTCGCGGCGGCCAAGACGCGGGTGCGCGTGGCGTCCGAAACATCGCCCCTGTTCCGTAGAACCCGACTGACCGTCATTTCCGACACTCCGGACGCTTCCGAAACATCACGAAGGGTAAGCGGGCGTTTGGTTTCTGTTGTCACTGGGGCACCTGCGATGTTGTTTTGCCCGATGGTAGCGTGAACAGAGTGAGACTTACAACCGTCGCGCAAAGGCCATGACAAGGTTGAAAAACCCGGCTAAAGAGAGCGTCGCGCGGCCCCGTGGCTCAACTGGATAGAGCAGCCCCCTCCTAAGGGGCAGGTTGCAGGTTCGAATCCTGCCGGGGTCGCCAAAATTTTACAAAGTATATCTTGCTAATATTGATCTAACAAATTTGTGCGATCCGATATGTGATAAAACCGGTGAAATCTGCCTGGTGGTTTTTTCAATGAATAGCAGCCGGTGGCTGGATCTCCAGCGAAGTACTTGTAGTGACACGGCAAGTTGAATAAAGGTTCGATCAACGATCAAGAACCTTTTTAGTGCAAATATTTGCATAGCCGGGCTACTAAATTTGGACGGATTCATTCCTGGCTCCAAGCGTGCACTCAGATAGGCGAGAAAGACGATGGAGCGTTGAATGAAGGTTGAAAGAACTGCCTTTCCGGGGGTTTTGGTCGTCACACCAGAACGGTTCGAAGATGATCGCGGCTACTTCAGTGAGACTTGGAACCACGAGAAGATGAAGTCGTTTGGTGTCCACACGCAATTTGTTCAGGACAATCATTCTTTGTCCACATCATCGGGAACATTGCGTGGCTTTCACTTCCAAGCGCCACCGTTTGCGCAAGCCAAACTTGTACGTTGCGGTCATGGCCGCCTATTTGATGTAATTGTAGACATCCGCCGCGGGAGCCCAAGTTACGGCAAATGGTTGGGTGTGGAGCTTAGTTCGGAAAATGGCAAGCAATTGTATATTCCAAAAGGATTTTTGCATGGATTTCTAACCCGTGAATCGAATGCAGAAATAGTCTACAAATGCTCGGACTACTATTCGCCGGAGTCCGAGGGAACTGTGTGCTTCGATGACCCCGATATTAATGTTGACTGGGGTCTGGCGGGCCAAGTGCCCATACTATCCCCAAAAGACTCGACCGCCCGACGGTTAAGGGATGTGGCTAGCCCATTCGTTTTTGAAGGATCTCAATAATGAAAGTTCTTGTGACCGGTGGGGCCGGTTTTATCGGTTCTGCGGTCGTACGATTGGCGATTGCTCGCCGGCATGACGTCGTAAACCTGGACGCCTTGACCTATGCTGCTTGCCTCGAAAACGTCGCAAGTGTCGCCGATCATCCAAACTACTGTTTTGAACAAGCGGACTTGCGCCATCGAGCGGCAGTCGAAGAAGTTGTGGAAAAACACAAGCCGGATGCGATTATGCATCTGGCGGCAGAAAGTCACGTTGACCGGTCGATAGATGGGCCTGAGGACTTTATCGATACAAACATAAAGGGAACTTATAACCTTCTCGAGGCGGCCCGCAACCATTGGGAACGGACTGGTCGACCTAAGAAATTCAGGTTTCATCACGTTTCTACAGATGAAGTCTTTGGCTCTCTTCCTATGGATACTTCGATTAAGTTCACTGAAGAAACTTCATACGATCCAAGGTCGCCATATTCCGCGTCTAAAGCTGCGAGCGATCACTTAGTTCGCGCCTGGAACGCTACCTATGGATTGCCGGTCGTTTTAAGTAACTGTTCAAACAATTACGGCCCTTTTCATTTTCCCGAAAAGCTCATCCCCGTCACCATTTTGAATGCGTTGTTTGGTAAGCCGTTGCCGATCTACGGTGATGGATCGAACGTTCGAGACTGGTTGTATGTGGAAGATCACGCTGATGCTTTGATCGAGGTCATGACGAAAGGCCAGATTGGCCGTTCCTACAATATTGGTGGGAACAACGAATCCTCCAACCTTGATCTTGTTAAGGCGCTTTGCGCTATTTTAGATGAGCTACGTCCAAAGAGTGCCGGTAGCTACGCTGATCAAATCACCTTTGTGGAGGATAGGCTAGGACACGACGCCCGATATGCCATCGATGCGAAGCGAATTAGTGAGGAATTGGGATGGGAGCCCGCAGTGACTCTTGACGAGGGCCTGCGCAAAACAGTGCAATGGTATCTGGATAACGAAGCATGGTGGGGCCCGCTGCAGCAGCGTGACGGCGTAGGCAAGCGGCTCGGGACAAAAACGTGAAGGTTGTCGTTTTCGGGAAGACAGGCCAAGTAGCCCAGGAATTGCAGCGGCACGCAAGCGACGTTGTTGTGGAGGCAATCGGCCGAAACGTAGCCGATTTATCGGATCCTGATGCGTGCGCATCTTTAGTCAGGGCAACTGATGCCGACGCTGTCATCAACGCAGCGGCATTCACGGCTGTTGATGCTGCTGAAGGACAAGAAGAAGCGGCGCGGATAGTTAACGCCGTTTCTCCAGCAGCTATGGCGTCAGCAGCAGCAGAACGCGGTTTGCCTTTTTTGCACCTGTCAACTGATTACGTGTTCGATGGTAGTGGCACCGCGCCCTTCAAAGTGGACCATCCCACAGGTCCATTAGGTGCCTACGGACGCACAAAGCTGCAGGGCGAAGATGCCGTGCGGGTCGCAGGCGGAGTACACTTGATTTTGCGGACATCGTGGGTTTTTTCGAGTCATGGAAAAAACTTCGTCAAAACGATGCTACGCTTGGGTACCGATCGAGATGAGATTTCGGTCGTTGCCGATCAGATCGGCGGGCCTACGCCTGCAAAAGATATTGCAGATACGTGTCTGAACTGTGCCAGACAACTTATTCGCCAGCCCGAAAAATCAGGAACCTATCACTACTCGGGCGGGCCGGATACAAGTTGGGCCGAATTCGCCCGAGAGATTTTTCGGTTGAGCGGGGTTAGTTGCCGAGTCACTGATATTCCAAGCACCGCATTTCCGACGCCGGCAAAGCGCCCCCTGAACTCCAGATTGGACAACAGTGGTCTTGAGAGCGTTTTTGGAATTGAAAGACCAGATTGGCGCAATGGGCTTAAAGATACAATTTTTGAATCAGAGGCGATGAAATCATGACAGATCGCAAAGGAATTATCTTGGCTGGTGGATCGGGAACGCGGCTTTATCCGATCACAATCGGAGTCTCAAAGCAATTGCTGCCAATCTATGATAAGCCGATGATCTACTACCCAATCAGTGTGCTTATGTTAGCTGGTATCCGCGAAATCGCGATTATTACGACGCCACTTGATCAAGATCAGTTTAAGCGCGTCTTGGGCGACGGAGGCAAATGGGGCGTTTCCTTCACCTACATTGAACAAGCGAGTCCAGATGGCCTGGCGCAAGCCTATCTTTTGGCCGAAGAATTTCTGGACGGAGCGCCATCTGCGTTGGTTCTTGGAGATAACCTGTTTTTCGGGCACGGTTTGCAAGACGTGCTCGCAGCAGCTGACGTGGGCAATAAGGGCGGCACCGTTTTTGGATACCGGGTTTCTGACCCACAGCGATACGGCGTTGTTGGGTATGACGTGAGTGGCCGGGTAACTGAAATCGTTGAAAAGCCGATTGTGCCCCCATCGAATTACGCCGTGACAGGCCTTTACTTCATGGATGGAACAGCGCCTGAACGTGCGCGAGGGGTAAAACCTTCTGCGCGCGGGGAATTGGAAATCGTTGATCTTCTAAAAAGCTATCTTGATGAGGGCACGCTTGAAGTTCAGCAAATGGGTCGAGGATTTGCATGGTTGGATACGGGAACTCATTCTAGCCTACTTGACGCAGGAAACTTTGTCAGAACCTTGTCCGAGCGACAGGGTCAACAGGTTGGTAGCCCAGAGGAAATCGCTTTTCGCAAAGGATGGATAAGTGTCACAAAATTGAAAGAACTGGCGACAATGCTAAAGAAAAATGCATATGGGCAATACCTTTATGAGCTTGCCGAGACCGCTACCCAGGCCGAAAATTCCGACAGGGCATTTTGAAAGAGGTGGGCACCCTAATCTGGTTTTGGTCGTGCTTTACGGTTTTTCAAACCGTTGACGTTCAATACAGTGCATAATTTTGTTGTTAGATGCTCATGATGGTAATTTAGTTACAAAGTATTTGTCCGGTTTGCCTGCTCTGACGACTTTTGGAGTGAGTTGAAAATGCCCACTTTCATAGTAGAGATCTTGGTGCATTCAATGGCCGGGAAGAATGGTCAGAAGAAGCTGTCGATCTGTTCTTAGACGCAGGTGCCGGGCGTCTGGGTTGCGCAGGTGGCGCGTCGGTATTCGATGAACGCCAATCTGATCCACAATTGGCTTCGTGATCTGATCAGCCCTACCTGAGTGGTCCAGTTTGAATGTTAGTTCATGATCGGCCCAGGTTCCATCGGCACGATGGTTTCCGGCGCCGGTGGGCGGTAGCCCAAGGCACTATGTGGTCGTTTTGTGTTGCGGTGTTTCCTCCATTGTTCAATCAGGATTTGCGCGTCCCGTAGGCTGTAGAAGGTCTCGCTGTTCAGCACCGCGGCCAAGGGACAAAAGCACAGCGAAATTTGGATTCAACCGGCAATCTAGAGGGAATACGCAGATGTGGCGAAAGACTCAGAGATTGAAGTCGCGGCTGAACCGCAAAGGAGCGATCCACCCAAACGTCAGCAAAGCCGTTTGCCGCTGCCTGATCATCTGAAACGGCGAGACTCAGTACCTTCGGCAGGAGAAGACTGCACTGACTGCGGCGGTACTTTGCGCCAGTTCGGCCAGCATGCCGCCGGGGATCTGGAGTATTTCAGCGACGAGCGGCTTGAAATCGGCAACTACATCTGTGAACGCAGCATCCTTCCTACTATGGCCCCGAACCGCAAAAACTACCTGCTCATAAGTTCTTTTGGCGGCGGCAAGGTTGTTGCCACCTCCAGCTGTACAAGGCTCATTTGAATCCTATTGCAGCATGACAGCCTAAAGCAACTTGCGCCTTAGAAACTCTGCTTCCTCCAAAATCCCCCACGTATCACCATACTCCCGAATTATGCGGAGCGTCGTGTCGGATGCTTCCTGTTGGTGCCAAACTGGTGACTTCTTCAGGAATGGGAACTTCATTTCATTCAGGTTGAATTCTGGTGTCGCGTAGGCGACTCCCAAACATCGTGCCGCAGACAAGATCAGTGCACGCAGGCTGTCTTTATCCGTTTTTTCTTTCAAAACTCGATGTTTAAGCGCAAAAAATTCCGGATTTCCAAGCACAATCAAGTTCTCAGCGATGGTTCTCAAGCGCGTTTCTGAAAGGGGTTCTATAAACGCATTCATTCTTTCAATCGGGTATGTGGACGAAGTGGACCAACCCCGCGAAAGTGCCCATTGAGACAAACCAATTTCTCCGCGTAGGACAGTCAAGTCCTTGCTATTTGTCAGTGGAAAAGTAGCCCAATACTTAGAAAATGCCGGATCTGTGAATGCACGCGCGGAGAACGAAAGCGCGTATGACTGATAGTGGAAGTTCTTCCTCTGTGGGCCGTATCTCCAAGTCTCCGGACCCAGTGATTTTGGAACTTTAAGGGATCCCCCATAGTTCGAAGTTGCACCTGTAAAAATAGAGTTCTGAGCATCTAGAGACGAAAACCAGTTGGTGGCATTCGGAGCAGGAAACCAAACAGAATCGTTGAGCATAGTTACTCGCGATAACTCTTCGAAACGATCGCTCAGGTACAGGTATCCTTCTCGAAATGCTCCGAAGTCATATCCTTGATTTGGTCTTTCGATAACTACAGTCGCTCGCTCCGAGATGCTGTTCTTCTCGGTCTCGCTTAATGGTAGATTTGAAACAACAATCGGTGCGGCGCCTGATGCTACCAAAAAATCGAGCGCTTGAAGGTGCGACGGCCAAACACCGTGAAATGGCGCGATCACATAGATCGCAGCATGGTTTTTCCAGTGGATCGCACCTGGGGAAATCCGCACGCGACGGCGTGCTGTTAGGTCATAGAGGTAGGGCGAATACAGCCGCGACGAAACCCTATGGGTCAGTTTTGTTAACTGTTTCGCGGGCCGTGCAATCTCACGAATGAGTTTTGAAGCCTTCTTACCAGACACGGTTTACAGCCTTTCGGGACTTGCTAAATCGATTTCGAAGTGAGTTTTTAACCTGCCGTAAGAACCGCTTTGATGTAGTTTCACGCCAAGGTGTTTGGTTCCTAAGTTCCCAGTAGAGATGGCGCAATGGATGATTGCAGTTGGTGCACCATGGCTTTTTTCTATCGGTGAAATGGAGAATTCCAGGGGTTAGTGCTGACGCTAGGGCTTCTTCTGGTGTGTAAGCTGGTTCAATATCGTCAGGAATAAACAGCCGTGTGTTTGCGTTCCAACGAAGATCAAGGCAATGAGTTCGTCCCTTGAAGACCAGGTTTAAAATGTCTTGGTCCTGGAGTTCGAGGTTGATGGATTCATCAGACACGATTGTTTTGACTGATTGCCAATACTTCGCAGGGTCCAACGCCTCTAGGTCAAAAACCAAAACCCCGGCATTGAAATAGAAGGCGTTGTTTTCTAACTTCAATCGCTTTGCTTGTGTCAACCCGCCTTCATCCGGTGCTGCTGCGATCGGGCTTGAGCCAAGGTCTTGGCACCACAGCTTTCCAAGTTCGTCCGCGACGATTGTATCGCAATCCAGATAAATCACCCGCGAGGAAAACTCGCTTAGTACTTCGGGAATGAAAAGCCTGAGGTAAGTGGCCAGAGAAACATGATCACGGTTATCTGGAAGGCTGTTGAAACGTTCCACGTCGATTTCGTACCAGTGAAATGTGCAATCCGGCGCAACGTTCTCGAATGCGATCTGAACTTCAGAACCGATGTCACCCGCCTGCAAAACGTGCACGATCAGTTTTTCAGTTGGGCTCAATGCCTGAGATGCGGACAAGAGTGTTACGGCTGCATGCTGAACAAAATTGCGATCAAACGCTAAACAAATTTCAATCGTTTCGTTTGATGATCCTAGCGACATGCACTCAAGTTGCTCTTGAGTGTTTTCCGGCGCGGCCTGATTGTTCCGCTTGCCCATTTCCGTTGCCAGTTTGTCGTTACGTAAGGTCAAATTGTTCCTCGCTCTTGGGTTGTCATGACCCAAACAGCTAACTTTGTATTGCGTTCCGATTGCCAGTTACGGTGCTTCCAAAGAAGCGCCTCCAACCGTTTTTTGAATTTACGCCAGATATTAGCAACTTTGAATGGGGTCTTGGGCCTCTCATCTCAGGAAATTGAGCGTTTTCAAGCTAGATCAAGCAAGGCAGATCAACATCTTTCCCTAAAGCTACGTTCGTTTTCTAGCCTTGGCCAGGAAGCGGGAAAACGGCTCACCTAAACCTTACTTGCCAATAGCTTTCCTCACGAAATCGTCACTCTATAGCTGCGGTTTCGCGTTTCTTGAACTGCTGGTCGAACAGATTGCGGAATTGACCATTAAGTTGCATGAGTTCATCTAGGTTTCCTTGCTCGACCACGGTACCATCTTGAACGACCATGATTTTGTCCGCCTCAAGGACAGTTGAGAGGCGGTGCGCAATCACAATCACAGTCATATTCTGCGTCAGCGAATCCAACGCTGATTTGACCAAGGCTTCTGATTCCGCGTCCAACGCGCTGGTGGCTTCATCCAGCAACAATATTTCTGCATTGCGCAAGATCGCCCGAGCGATCGCAATGCGTTGCTTCTGACCGCCTGATAGGAAAGTCCCGTTTTCTCCAACCTGCGTGTCATAACCAGACGACAATTGGCAAATGAAATCATGCGCGTGCGCAGCTTTTGCGGCTTCCATGACCTCTTCGTCGGTCGCTTCTGGCGCTGAACATCGCAGGTTTTCCATGACAGTTGTCGAAAACAGGAACGTGTCCTGCCCTACGTAAGAAATTTTTTGCCGCAGAGAGGGGTAACTTGCAAACTGAATGTTCTGCCCATCGATTTCGACACTTCCTGAGTCGGGATCATAGAACCGCATGATCAGACCAAAGATTGTAGACTTTCCACCGCCAGATTGACCAACCAGCGCTGTTGTTTTGTTTGCTTCAAAGGTCAGGTTCATATTCTCGATAATGGGCATTGAGCCGTGATACCCAAAAGTGACGTTGCGCAGTGTTATCTCGCCAGGCCCGTCCAACAAATCGCGCGCTTCGGGGCTTTCCTGCATAGTGTCTTCCTGATCCAGCAAGCTAAACAACATGCCGACCCCGACCATGGCCGCCTCAATCTGAACGCGCATTTTTGATAGACGCTTGGCAGGCTCGTATGCCATCAGAAGAGCCGTAATAAAGGACATCAATTGACCGGCAGTTGGCGGTTCGCTTCCTGCGATCCCGAGAGTGCTAACGATCAAAACTCCAGCAACAGCCAGACCGGCCAGAAATTCCATTAAGGGGCTGGCAATAGACTGCAATTTTGCAATGTCGTTCGATCGCTCTTCGACCTTCAATATGGCTGTTTCCATCCGGTCGATCATCTTGTCTTCAAGTGCGAATACCTTGATCACCTTGATGCCGGTGGTTGTCTCCTGGAGGACACGAATGATCTCGGCAAGAGATTTGAATTCCTGCTGCATGATCGACCGCACGCCTTTCAAAAGATAGCGCACACCCAGCAAGGCAACCGGTCCGACCAGGAAAAACATGATCGACAGCACGGGCTGCTGATACACCATGACTATCACAAGGCCAATCAAAGTTAACGCATCACGTACAAACCCAGTTACAAGAACATCAATAAGCGTTCGCGCTGACTGTGCGCCAAGAGTTGTCCTGGTAAGTAGATCCGAAGACTCATTTTGGGCGAAAAATGAAACACCATGACGAAGTAGTTTACGATACACTCGATCCTGTTGCATCGCCACGATCCGATTGCCTGCGCGCGCCAAATAGATGGCCTGGATGTAGGACGCTACTGCCTTTGCCAAAAACAACGCGACTACGCCGAGGGCGATTGCAACCGCCCATTCGCGCATATCAGGACTGGTCATCGCATCGATAATATACTCCATCATAAACGCAGAGCCCGCGGTGGTCGCGGCAACGGCGATCATCGCAACGATGGCGACGGCATAAAGGCGTCCTTGGGCAAAAAAACTCTCGCCAATGAGGCGGCCCATATAGCCTGATCGCCATTCGGTCCAGGCACGCTTAATCATTGCTTTCTCCAGATCGTGAAATCATGCGCTCGCTCAGATAACCTATAATCGCTCCCGCCTAAAGGGCAGATCAAATGACGCGACAGAGTTGCCCAATCACAAGGTTGCGCAGGGGCCTCGTCAGATAAGGGTTGGCGTTGCGTTGTACAAGGTTTTGATGCTCCCGTTCAACAAGGGCGCGCGATGTATTGTGGGCTTTCGCGCGCCGCCCTCTACGTGGAGTTTTTAGGTCTAAGCCGGAAGGAGTCCGCACAACTTAATAGCGTCTTGTTTGCATCTCCTGCTGCACTAGAATCCGGAATTGTGAAGGGCAGCTTGAAGCGTTGGCAGAAACTATTGCTATCCCGCGTGATGGGGCCAGGCGATTTTCTTTTTGGTTTCATTGTGATATGTATATGCTTGGAAGAATGGAAGCTCTGATATTGTGGGGCAAATTACTGTAGCGCGAGAGTAACGATTAAATTTCGGCGGTTTTTTGCCGCAGTAAATCCTTGACGCGTCGCGGGAAAAGGATAGACCAGTTTCGCTTGTGCTTAGTAAATACGGCCCGTAGTAACACGGTGCAAAAAACTATTGGTAATGGAACAGTGTCGATTAAGGCCGTCATTCTGAGTTTGCCGAAAGACGTTGAACGGCGACGTTTCTGCGAAAGCGAATTTGCCCGCTTTGGCTTGAGCCATGAGTTTTGCGACGCCATTGCCGGAGATCAGCTAAACAACTCTGAGTTGCATCATTTGTATGATGCCGACATGAACCGGATCAAATTCAAGCGCCCGCTCAGCCGTAACGAGGTCGCCTGCACCCTTGGGCATCGTCAGATTTGGCAGGAAATTGCTGACTCTTCCGACTATGTCAGCCTTGTTTTGGAAGATGACGCAACTTTCGTGCAGGACCCCAGGCCATTTTTTAATGAACTGGCTGAGTGTGGTGAATGTTTTGAAGACGTCATGATCAAGATCGATGGTGTGTCCGGAAACAACGGGCAGGTTATTAAATCCGTTGCGGATCAGGATCTTGTCCTGTCGGACCGTCTGCCACCCAGAACCACAGGTTACATCATTGGCCGTCGTGCCGCCGCTCAGCTTTTGGCGATCGAGGCCCCGATTACGCGCCCCATCGACATAGACCTCAAGTTCTATTGGGAACACAACGTGCCCATTCTCACCCTCGCCGAGCAAATGGTTGCAGAGCGTAAAGAGACAGACAGCACGATTGACCACTGCCGCAGTAAAATGAAACCCGGCTCGCCCATGGCCAGATTCGTTCGAAACCTAATGTACCAGACAAAATACACGTACGGACGGTTGAGCCATCCGTTGAACCCAGACATGATCGAGGGGCTCGGCCCTTTGATGCAGGCCGGTAATCGGGTTCGGAACCGCGCATGAAGAATAGCCTTGTGGTTGTCCGTGCGGGCAACAAGTCATTGCACCATCGGTGGCAAGAAATCCCCTATGAAGATCGCACCTACGATCTTCTGATCAGCTATTTCTCAGACGAGGCATTTGCGGCATTCAAACCTGAACCCGGTGTCGAGGCTGTGCTGGTAAAAGGCGGCAAATGGGACGGATTGTTCAAAACCCTCGCCGACCGTGACCTTGATAAGTATGACTACTATTGGCTGCCGGATGACGATCTGGACATCAGCGCTGCGGATGTAAATGCGCTGTTTGATGCCATGCAGGTTCACGGATTGCGTATTGCACAACCGTCGCTGACCCCCGAAAGCTATTTCTCGCATTTTGTGTTCAGCCAATGCCCGGGCTTCGTGCTGCGGTACACAAACTATATTGAGATCATGGCCCCGTGCCTGCACAAGGATATCCTGAAGAAAGCACTGCCGCTGTTTCAGGGCACCATGAGTGGCTATGGTCTGGACTATATCTGGTGCCGATGGGCTGAGGCTGGCGCGTTTCGAACCGCCATTCTGGACGAGATCGCGATGCACCACACGCGGCCGATCGGAAAGAACCTGAAAGCTGCGATGGCCGAGTCGAATAACCTCAGCTCAGAGGAAGAAGAGGCCGTTCTAAAGCAGATGTTTGATCTGTCGCGGCGTACCGTTCCGGTCGTCTTTGCCGCGATCCTGCAAGGTGGGCAACCCATCTCAGGTCGTTTGCAGTTGGGATGGCACATGTGCCGGGCATGGATGTCGGTCCTGCCGAAGTTCCGCAGTGCCAGCGAGGCGCGCTCGGGAATTTTCAAAATTGCCCGCCGTCAGCTGATCAAACCCCTCGACATGACGACGATTTCGATGAAACAGGAAAGCCCCTGATATGCAGTTTTTGATGGTTGGGGCCGGATTGTCTGGGGCTGTGATCGGTCGGGAACTTGCGGAACAAGGGCATGATGTCACCGTGGTCGACAGCCGTGACCATATCGGCGGCAATTGCCACACGGAACGTGACGCCGATACCGGCGTCATGGTTCATGTCTACGGGCCACACATCTTCCATACTGATGATGAAGAGGTCTGGCAGTATGTGAACCAATACACCAACTTCCTGCCCTATAAAAACCGGGTCAAAACCACGTCCCAAGGGCAGGTCTACTCGCTGCCGGTGAACCTGCATACAATCAACCAGTTCTTTGGAAAGACCATGCACCCGGACGAGGCCCGCACGTTTATCACCGAAGAACAGGCTGATACATCCATCACCGACCCGCAGAGTTTCGAGGAACAGGCGATGCGGTTCGTCGGTCGCGACCTTTATGAGGCGTTTTTCAAAGGCTACACGATCAAACAGTGGGGATGTCACCCATCCGAGCTGCCGGCGTCGATCCTGAAACGCCTGCCGGTTCGGTTCAACTACGACGACAATTACTTTTTCCATAATTTCCAGGGCATGCCCGAGAGCGGTTACACCGATATGATCGCCGGTATCCTCGATCACCCCGGCATCACGGTGAAGCTGAAAACCACTTTCGATCGCAGCATGGCGGATAACTTCGATCACGTGTTCTATTCTGGCCCGCTGGATGGCTATTTCGACTATGAGCTTGGCCGCCTGGGCTATCGCACGCTTGACTTCGAACGGTTCACCTATGACGGCGACTATCAAGGCTGCGCGGTGATGAACTATGGCGAGGAAGAGGTGCCCTTTACCCGGATTACTGAGCACAAACACTTTTCGCCATGGGAAACGCATGACGGCTCGGTCTGCTATCGCGAGTTTTCTCGAGCCGCTGGTCCGGATGACATACCGTATTACCCGATCCGTCAGCTAAAGGAAAAAGCGCTGCTGGGTGAGTATGTTGCGCTGGCGGAAGACACCCAAAACGTCACATTTGTTGGTCGTCTGGGCACCTATCGATATCTGGATATGGATGTCACGATCCGCGAGTCGCTGGATACCGCCCGGGCGGTGCTGTCTGCGATCTCGGAAAAGGAACGGTTAAAGCCGTTCTTTGTTCCAGTTCTCTGACACACACGATGGAGCGTTAGTTAGGTCTACGACGGCGCGGGTTCGGGAAACCGCGCCCGTGTACGGTTTGCAAAGGCAACCAGCGACAGCATCACCGGAACCTCTACCAAAACGCCGACCACAGTCGCTAGCGCCGCGCCCGAGTTCAGTCCGAACAGGCTGATGGCCACGGCGACGGCCAGCTCAAAGAAGTTCGACGTTCCGATCATCGCGCAAGGTGCGGCGATCCGGTGTGGCACCTTCAGTGCATAGGCTGCACCATAAGCCAGGGCAAAGATGCCGTAGCTCTGGATCAGGATGGGTACTGCGATCAGGACGATCACCAGCGGTTTGGCCAGAATAGTCTGTCCCTGCAAGCCGAACAGAATGACGACAGTGGCGATCAGGCCGATGACCGACCAGGGTTTGACTCGTGCGGAAAACGCGTCGATGGCCTGGGGCGATCCCAATGTACGGCGCGTTATCAGGCCGGCGATCAGCGGCAAAACGACGTACAGCACAGTTGCCAGAACCAGAGTCTGCCATGGCACCTGGATATCGGTCACCCCCAGCAGAAAGGCCACGATCGGGGCGAATGCCACCACCATGATCAAGTCGTTCACTGACACCTGTACCAGCGTATAGGTCGCATCGCCCCTGGTCAGCTGAGACCAGACGAACACCATTGCGGTGCACGGTGCAGCACCTAGCAGGATCAGCCCGGCGGTGTATTGAGACGCGTCTTCAGGTTCGATCCATGGTGCGAAGACATGCTCAAAGAACAGCACTGCCAAAAAGGCCATGGTGAATGGTTTGATCAGCCAGTTGACGACGAGCGTTACGATCAACCCGCGCGGCTGGCGTGCAACGCCTGCCACCGCACCGAAATCGACGCCGACCATCATGGGGTAGACCATTGCCCAGATCAGCAAGGCCACAACCAGATTGACGCTAGCCACTTCGGCCGAGGCGATCAGTTGAACCAGCCCGGGTGCAATCAGTCCGATCAATACGCCGCCGACCATTGCCAGCGCGACCCAGACGGTCAGGTAGCGTTCGAAGATGCTCATGTATATGCCTCGGTTGTCTGGTCGGTTAGTTTGCCGGAGGTCAGGGCGGCCAGCGCGACCATAGCAGCAACGGTGCCCAGAACCAGTGGAAGCCCGCCAATCTGATAGGTAAGTCCTGACAGGACAGTGCCGACCAGGCGGCCAGTCGCGTTGGCCATGTAGTAAAAGCCCACATCCATCGTCACACGCTCGGACTTGGTGAAAGCCAGGATAAGGTATGAGTGCAGCGCTGAATTGACGGCGAAGATCGCCCCGAAAGCCAATAGGCCCGCGATTAGCGTAACGGTCAGCCATGTCTCGGGGCCGGATGAGAGCAGAACTGCGATGGTCAAGGCAGCAGGCACGCAGAACAGCGCCGCGGCCCAATTCTTGGCTGCATGGATCAGATCCCCTTCCGGGCGTTCCTTTGCACGCAGGATTTTCGGCGCGCTGGCCTGAACAGCGCCGTAAAGTATGACCCAAACGGCCATGAATGTACCGATCATGAAAAATGCGGCACGGTTGCCATCCTCAGTTCCATCCGACAGCACCGCGTAGAAATAGATCGGGATGCCGACTACAAACCACACATCCCGCGCGCCAAACAAGAAGACACGAGCGGCGGACAGCCAATTCACGTTGGCGGATTTTGAGAAGACCTCGGAGAATTTGGCGCTTTTGCGCCCTTTGGGCAGGCCGGTCGGCATGAACAGGATGACGGCGACGAGGAATGCGGCAAGAATGATCGCCATTGCCAGAACGGCCCACATAAAGCCCACTGTCGCCAACAGTGCCGCTCCAAGCAGAAACCCAAACCCTTTCACAGCGTTCTTCGAGCCGGTCAAAATCGCGACCCAGCGGAACAAACCTCCGCCTTCGGTCGGGGCCAGCAGTTTGACGGCGGATTTTGAGGACATCTTGGCCAGATCCTTTGCAACCCCGCTGGCCCCTTGCACGATCATCACAAAGACAACTTTCGCCGGAATCGCCCAATTAGGGTCTAATTGCGTAAGAACCAGCAACGCTCCAATCTGCAGTGCCAGCCCCGCATAAAGCGTCGAGGTCAGCCCGAACCGCGCCGCGATCCAACCTGCGGCAAGGTTCGTGCCAATGCCGGCGATCTCATACAAAACAAACAGATACGCCAGCTGAACCGGTGAGAATCCCATGCTGTGAAAGTGCAGCAGCACCAGCATACGCAGGGCCCCGTCAGTCAGCATGAAGGCCCAATAGGCTGCTGTGACCGTGATATAGGCCGACATACCTTCGGGCCTTTGGGTCACAGCGAGGCACCAACCATCAGGGCAACGTCGACCAAACGATGGGCGTAACCCATTTCATTGTCGTACCAGGCATAGATTTTCACCTGCGTCCCGTTCACCACCATGGTCGAAGGCGCATCCACAATCGAGGACCGTTCGTCGTTGGTGTAGTCGGTTGAAACCAGCGGTCGCGTCTCATAGCCGAGGATGTCTTTCAACTCACCTTCGGCAGCGGCCTTGAACAGCGCGTTGACGTCTTCGACGGTGGTTTCACGCTCAACCTCGAAGACGCAATCCGTCAGCGAGGCGTTTAGCAACGGAACCCGCACGGCGTGACCATTCAGCCGCCCCTTGAGTTCCGGGTAGATCAGCGTGATTGCAGTAGCCGACCCGGTGGTGGTCGGGATCAGAGAGTTCAAAGCAGATCGCGCCCGGCGCAGATCTTTGGCGGGGCGGTCCACGATGGTTTGCGTGTTGGTCACGTCGTGAATTGTGGTCATTGATCCGTGGCGAATACCAAGGTTTTCATGGATGACCTTGACCACCGGGGCCAGACAATTCGTGGTGCAGGAGGCCGCCGTCACGATGCTGTGGACATCCGGATCATAAGTGGCCTCGTTCACGCCCATAACGATGTTGGCGGTCGGGCCATCCTTGACGGGGGCCGAGACAACAACCTTCTTAACACCCGCTTCGAAATAGGGGGCCAGCTTGGCCTCGGTCTTGAAGACACCGGTGCAGTCGATCACCACATCGACACCGTCCAGCGGTAGTTCCGCCAGATCTCTGGTGCCGACAAAGGGTAGGCGGATGCCGTTGATCGTAACGCTGTCGGCGTCATGCGCGAACGCGGCATCCCAGCGCCCATGAACAGTGTCAAACTCCAGCAGGTGCGCGTGCATTTCGGGGTCACCCACCGCATCATTGATCCAGGCGATCTTGGCGCCTTTGTCGAGCAGCGGTTTCAAGGCCAGCTTTCCCATCCGGCCCAACCCATTCACAGCATAAGTCGTCATTTCATGTCCTCAGTGGGCGTTCTGCCGATGTCATCAACAGCAGTTTGCAGTGCGATCCGGTCGAGGCTTTCGACCGGCAAAGACGTAAAGGCTTCAATCCGGCGCTTGAGCGCGCCATATGCATGTTGAAATGCAAGGCTTCTTTCGGCATCCGTGCCCTCGGCCCTGACCGGGTCCGGCATGCCCCAATGGCCACTGATTGGCTGGCCTTCCCAGGCCGGACATTCCTCATTTGCGGCCTGATTGCAGACCGTGAAGACGAAATCCATCTCGGGCGCGCCGGGGTCTGCAAATTCGGACATGTTCTTGGACCGCAGGATGGATGTGTCATGCCCTTTGTCGTCCAGAACTTGCACGGCCATCGGGTTGAGCTCGGATGTGGGTTGCGTACCGGCCGAGAAAACGTTGAACCGGTCACCCCCCAGCGTGCGCAGCAGGGATTCCGCAAAAATCGAGCGGGCAGAATTGCCCACACACAAAAACAAGACGTTGAATTTCCGATCCGTCGCCGCCTTATTTCCCTGAGCAAATGGCATGCAGATATCAGGGCGACCGCGACAGCAATCGACAATCAGATAATCGAGCATCTGCTGCACGTTCTTCATTTCAATCGAATAGAGCAGAGATGTCCCGGAACGTTCCTGCGTGACCAACCCCGAACGCTGAAGCGCGTTCAGATAGTTCGACAAGGTGCTGGCCTTCACGTCGAGTTCCGCCGCCAGTTCGCCTGCCGGGACGCTGTCAGGAAAACGTCGCATGAGCATGCGAAACACAAGGATACGCTGCGGATGACCCAGGATGGCCAATTGGTCTGTTATCTGTTCTATCATATTTCATGAAATATTAAAATAAGACAACCCAGTCAACCGAAATTACACGATCATCGAAGGTGTGGGTAAGCGTCCGAATAGGCGTGATATTCTGGCTGGAGTGTGGTGATGGACAGGGCTTCAAGCAATCTGAGCTGTGGGAATCACCATCACACACCGGTAGGCGTCCAAGGATATCGAGACTTGCACGCATCTGCCCGAGGGTTTAAAGGAACCGTCGCTTGCCTCAATAGCTCAGCTGGTAGAGCAGGTCCTTCGTAAGGACAAGGTCGGGGGTTCGAGTCCCTCTTGAGGCACCACTTTCCCCTGCATAGTTATGCTCAATTAGCAACTTACCTAGTAATCTCATATTTCGTTCGCCCTTTTGGGCCTCCGTCGGAAGCGCTCGCTCGGGTGTTTTTACCTGCCTGAGTATGATCCTCCGGAGTTATGCGCTCGATCGGTAGGTAGGTGCAGGACATCGCGTACCTGCGGGAAGAACGCTTTTGGATGACGTGTTCTTTTCCAAATGAGAATCGTCAGGATATCCTCAATTACCTGTTTTAAAACAGATATTTGAAGGTTTTGGGTTAAGCTGCTCTGGTGGTAGCATTCAGCTTAAAAAGTTGTTTTCTTACCAGTTTTTTGACACAGCCAAGGAGTTTCATCATGAAAGGTGACAAAAAGGTAATCGAATACCTGAACAAAGCTCTGCGTCACGAACTAACGGCCGTCAGCCAATACTGGCTGCACTATCGCCTGCAAGACGATTGGGGTCTTGGCAGCATGGCCAAGAAAAGCCGTGAAGAATCCATTGAAGAGATGGAACACGCCGACAAACTGATCGAGCGGATCATTTTCCTGGAAGGTCATCCCAACCTGCAAAAACTTGATCCCCTGCGGATCGGCGAAAACCCCCGGGAAACGCTGGAATGCGATCTTGCGGCGGAACAAAGCGCGCGGGCGCTTTACAAAGAGGCGCGGGATGTCTGCAAAGAGGCCGGAGACTATGTCTCGATGGGATTGTTCGAAAGCCTGATGTCGGATGAGGAAGGCCATATCGACTTTCTGGAGACTCAGATCGAACTGTATGATCGCGTCGGGCCCGAACTTTTCGCGCAACTCAATGCAACTAAAATGGAAGACGCCGAATAGGTGGTCGTGTTGGCGACGATGGTCGCGGGCATTGGGGTTCCTATCAGCGGGAGGCTGCAGGATTAGGGCGTCGTTGCCCTAAACACATTCCTGCACGCCGAGACCTATCAAGTATTCACCGGTCACGAACAAAAGCTCATTTGGTCCGGCGAACCGCGCTTTGGACATGAACCAGTTTCTGACCGGGTTTGGGTAGTAGCTGGACAGTGACGCGCTTTTCCTGTCGAACTCATCTGCCGTCATTTTCTTTCGGTTCGAGCGATGGGGGCCATGAAAGCCAAAGATAGTCTCGGGCGAAACGCAAACTTCGTCCGCACCCAGCAGCATGGTGCAGCTAGAGTGGCAAAAATCTCCGATGATTTGAAACTGCGCGTTTGTCCGGTTGGCGATTTCGATCTGAACCATGCGATCCACAATCCGCCCACCCGGATCATTGCCAACCTGAATCTCTTTCGAACTTGCCGGCATACTCATCAGAACGAGCGTCGCCAACGCTGCTATCGTGTTTCTCATCCGCCCGCCTGCTCAAGGGTGGAGTTTTCGTTTTTCTTACCATTATCAGAAAAGCGGGCGTGCAGGAACGGCGCGCCGGGACGCAAGTGGTTTCTGTGTTCTCAAGGACTCACCCGAAACCGGATGAATTCGACGGCTTTCCGAAAATTACGCAAAAAACGCTGCTTACGGATTTTCAAACAACGGCAAAATTCAGTTGCCTAGCGTCGTGCCTCAGGCGCGTTTTTCGCCGATGGTTGCAACACCCAGAACGGATAGCACCTTGGCCTCGATCTGTTCGGCATTCAGGCCCGCTACCGCATACATATCAGCGGGGTTGGCCTGGTCGATAAAGGTATCGGGCAAAACCATTGAACGGTACTTGAGGCCTTGATCAAAGACGCCCTCATCGGCCAAAAGCTGGGCAACATGGCTGCCAAAACCGCCGATGGCACCTTCTTCAATGGTGATCAGTGCTTCGTGGTTGGCCGCCAGATCCAATATCAGGTCGCGGTCCAAGGGCTTGGCAAATCGAGCATCAGCGATAGTGGGGGCGATCCCACGCGCAGTCAAAGCTTCGGCCGCTTTCTGCACTTCGGCCAGCCGTGTCCCGAAGGACAACAGTGCGACCCGCGCGCCTTCTTGGATGATCCGGCCTTTGCCGATTTCCAGAACCTCGCCACGTTCCGGCAAGTCGACGCCGACACCTTCACCGCGAGGATAGCGGAACGCAATCGGGCCTTCATTATGCGCGACGGCGGTGGCCACCATATGCACCAGCTCGGCCTCATCCGCTGCGGCCATGACCACAATACCGGGCAGGTTTGACAAATAGGCGATATCGAACGACCCCGCATGGGTCGCGCCATCCGCGCCCACCAACCCTGCACGGTCGATCGCAAAACGAACCGGCAGGCGCTGAATGGCTACGTCATGCACGACTTGATCGTAGCCACGCTGCAAAAACGTGGAATAAATTGCACAGAAGGGCTTCATCCCGCCGGCGGCAAGAGCGGCGGCGAAGGTCACGCCGTGCTGTTCGGCAATCGCCACATCGAAACAGCGTGACGGGTAGCGTTCCGCAAACAAGTTCAGCCCGGTGCCGTCGGGCATCGCAGCGGTGACCGCAACGATCTTGTCATCGCGCGCGGCCTCTTCCACCAGAGTTTTGCCAAAGACCGACGTGTAAGACGGAGCATTAGAAGGTGCTTTCTTCTGCTCGCCCGTGACGACGTCGAACTTCGCTGTCGCATGGCCTTTGTCGCGGGCCTGCTCGGCTGGGGCATACCCCTTGCCCTTCTTTGTCAGCACATGAATCAGGATCGGGCCCGTGGCGCGGGCCTTGACCGTGCGCAGGACAGGCAACAGCTGATCCATATCGTGCCCGTCGATCGGACCGAGATAAGAAAAGCCTAGCTCCTCAAACAATGTGCCGCCCACGGCCATGCCCTTGAGCATCTCCTTGGCGCGCTTGGCGCCCTCGCGGAAGGGTTCCGGCAACAAAGACACTGCACCTTTGGCGGCGGCTTTCAGATCGTGGAATGGTTCTTCGGCGTAAATGCGCGACAGGTAATTGGACAGCGCGCCGACGGGCGGTGCGATGCTCATTTCATTGTCATTGAGAATGACGATCAGGCGTTTCTTCAGGTGTCCGGCGTTGTTCATCGCCTCAAAGGCCATGCCTGCAGACATTGAACCGTCACCGATCACGGCAATCGCGTCACCCAATCCCTCGGGCGTCACACCGCCTAGATCGCGCGCAACGGCAAACCCCAGCGCGGCACTGATCGAGGTTGAGCTGTGTGCTGCGCCAAACGGGTCATAGGGGCTTTCGCTGCGCTTGGTGAAGCCGCTCAACCCGTCTTTCATCCGCAGGGTGCGGATGCGATCGCGCCGTTCGGTCAGGATTTTGTGCGGATAGCATTGGTGACCAACGTCCCAGATGATCTTGTCGCGCGGCGTATCGAACACGGCGTGCAGGGCGGTCGTCAATTCCACCACGCCCAGGCCTGCGCCCAGATGCCCACCGGTGACAGACACGGCCGATATTGTCTCGGTCCGCAATTCCTGCGCCAACTGATGCAACTGTGCGTCCGAAAACTGCTTGAGATCCGCAGGGCGGTTCACAAGGTCCAGCAGGGGCGTATTCGGGCGGTCAGACATATGGCGTTCCTGGCTTAGCTGTCCCGGGCAATAACGAAGCGTGCCGCGTCCTTCAAGGTTTCAGCCTTGGCACCGTAACCATCCAACGCGGCGCAGGCCTGATCGACCAGTTCTGCGGCGCGCGATTTCGCGGCGTTCAGACCCAAAAGCGAAACAAACGTGGCTTTGCCCGCCTCAGCGTCCTTTTGCAATCGTTTACCGGCCTTCTCGGCATCACCTTCTACATCCAGAATGTCATCAGCGATCTGAAAAGCAAGGCCAAGCGCCCGGGCATATTGGCGCAAGGGTTCGGGATCTGCCTGGGCCAAACGCGCACCGGCGCAGGCGGACCATTCAATCAAAGCACCGGTTTTGCCAGCCTGAAGCGTGCTGATCTGCTCCAGTGTCAGGGGCACGGCCGCTGTTTCAGCCGCCATATCCAGCGCTTGCCCCAGCACCATACCCTGCGCACCGCTTGCTGTGGCCAGCGTTAGAGCCAATTCAGAACGAATCTCTGCACTTCCGACCTCGGGCCGGGTGCACAGCTCAAAGGCCAATGTCTGCAGGGCATCACCGGCTAGAACGGCGGTGCCTTCGTCCCACTTTACGTGCACGGTCGGACGTCCACGTCGTAGATCGTCATCATCCATGCAGGGAAGGTCATCATGGACCAGAGAATAGGCGTGCAGGGCTTCGATGCCTGTCGCAGGCCAGATTGCCTGTGTTGCGTCGATGCCATGCATCCGTGCGCTTTCCATCACGAGACACCCACGCAATCGCTTGCCGCCCTGCGTGGTGTAGGCCATCGCCCGGGTAACGTCCAATTCGTCCAGCGCGCTCAGGACCAGATCGAATTGGGCCTGAATCCGCGCGGCATCCTGCGCCAGAATTTCCTTGAACATTTACTGACCTTCGACAGGCGTCGTCCCGGTTGGCTGCCCATTGGCATCCAAAGTAATGGCTGCGACCTTTTCTTCAGCCCGCTTCAATTCGTCTTCGCAGCGTTTCTTCAACGCGGCACCGCGCTCATACAGCGCAATGGACTGATCCAGCGCCACGTCACCACGCTCCAACTGGCCGACAACGGCCTCAAGCTCTTTCATCGCTTGTTCGAATGTCATCTGATCAACAGGAGTATCGGTCATCGGGCTGCCTTCATCAGTTCTTCCACATGGGCACGAGTGGCCTCGGCAAGGGCGTTCAGATCATACCCGCCCTCCAAAGTCGAGACGATACGGCCCTCACACAGCTCATCGGCGATCTTGCACAGCTCAGTCGTAACCCAGGCAAAATCGCCTGTGGACCAGTTCAAGTTGGCCAGCGGATCGTCCTGATGCGCATCGAAACCTGCCGAAATGATGATCAGCTCCGGCTTGAATGCGCGCAGTCTCGGGAAGGCTTGCGTTTCGTAAGCTGTCCGCATCTCGGCCCCGCCAGAGCCGGGGGCCAGAGGGATATTCAGAACCGTCTCAAAGGCACCGGTCTCATCCGGACGACCCGATCCGGGCCACAAAGGCATCTGCTGGCTGGTGATCACCAGCGCGCGGGCCTCGTCCCACAGCAAATCCTGCGTTCCGTTTCCATGGTGAACGTCGAAATCCACGACAGCCACACGCTTCAATCCGTGATGATCCAATGCGTGCTTGGCCGCCAGCGCTGCATTGCCAAACAGGCAGAAGCCCATCGCTGTTTCCGTTTCGGCATGGTGACCGGGCGGGCGGATCGCGCAAAAGGCATTCTGTGCGTCGCCGCCTAAGACCATGTCTACTGCACGCACAACCGCACCGGCTGCCCGGTAAGCCGCATCCACCGATCCCGAGGACATGAACGTGTCCCCGTCAATCTGTTTGAACCCGTCGGCAGGTCTTGCGTCACGGATATTGCGGATATGGCTTTCAGGGTGCACACGCAGCAGGTCGTCATCTGCGGCCATAGGGGCCGTCATGCGGTTCAGGTCCAGCCCTTCCAGCGCATGCAGAATATGCTCCAACCGCGCCACCCTCTCGGGGTGACCTTGCGGTGTCACGTGATCAAGGCAATCGGCGTGGGTCAAAAGGGCGGTTGTCATCGGGATCCCATCTTCATCTGGCCAAAAGTATCCTCGCCGAAGGCAAGAAAGCGCCGCGCCGCGGCTGAATCAATCTGGTGCCAGCATATATCCGGCGCCGCGGACGGTCTGCAGGTAACGCGGCTGCTTGGGGTCCTGTTCGATCTTGCGGCGCAGACGGGTGATCTGAACGTCCACCGCGCGTTCTTGCGCCTGACCCTTGTCGCGACCCAGATCCTCGACCAGTTTGGTGCGGCTGATTGGTTCACCGGGCTGGGCCGAGAAAATCTTCATCAACTGGCTTTCGGTCGCCGTCAAACGTACCGGGTCTTCTCCCTGCCACATCTCGCCCCGTTCGATATCGTACCGGATCGGGCCAAGGTGCAAAATCTTGGCAGTCGCATCCTGTGCTGGTGTTTCCGGCATCCGCCGCAGGATCGCATTGATCCGCAGCAACAGCTCTTTCGGCTCGAACGGTTTGGCCAGGTAATCATCCGCTCCGGCCTCAAGCCCGGCAATGCGATGCTCGGTTTCGCCGCGCGCGGTCAACAGCAGGATCGGAGTGGTATGGGTCTCGCGAAGCGCCTTGGTCAGGCTGACCCCATCCTCGCCGGGCATCATCACGTCCAGCACGATCATGTCGAAATCCAAGCCCGAAAGCACCCGCCGCGCATGTGCTGCATCCCGTGCAGCCGTGACCAGAAATCCGTTCCGCATCAGAAACTTCTTCAACAGATCGCGAATGCGCTCGTCATCGTCGACGATCAGCAGATGGGCATCCATTTCGTTCATGAGGTGGTATCCCGCAGTTTCGTATAGGCATGACGCATATCAGCATCCATCATCGCTTCAAGCACTTTACGAAACCCCGTCACAGCCTCGGGTCCCGCCTTTTTGTACGCTGCACGCATTCGGACGCGCTGGGCCTCAGACAGTTTGGCCTCTAACGCCTTGCCCTGTTCTGTCAGAAATAGGTGTCTTTCGCGTTTGTCCACTGATCCGACCCGGCTTTCGACCAGACCGTCGTCGATCAACGTCCGCAAAACCCTGTTCAGAGACTGTTTTGTTACGCCCAGAATGGCCAGAAGGTTATTGACCGTCGTGCCCGGCGCGCGGTTGATGAAGTGGATTGCCCGGTGGTGCGCCCGTCCATAGGCCATTTCGGTCAGTATGCGATCAGGATCTGCGGTAAAGCCGCGATAGGCGAAAAACATCGCCTCGATCCCCTGCCGCAACTGTTCGTCGGTCAAAAACAACAGGCTCTCGCCACCAAAGGCTGGGGCGGGACGGGTATCCGACATAGTATGCCTCATTCGTTACTCGACGCGAGTTTATGTCAGCGTTATTGACATTCCAAGAGTGGACGGGTATCGAATCGCAGTTTTTGCGCAACTTTATGTCCGATGTGGACTTAATTTACGCAACAATCGAAAATTGATCCCATGTCAGGAGGTTTCGCATGGCGGGGTATGATGATCGTGATGGCGTCATCTGGTTGGATGGCAAACTGGTGCCCTGGCGCGAAGCCAATGTGCATATCCTGTCCCACGCGATGCACTATGCGTCTTCGGTGTTCGAAGGTGAGCGTGCTTATAACGGCAAGATTTTCAAAAGTCGCGAACATTCTGAGCGTTTGATTGCCTCGGCCGAAGCGCTGGACATGCCTATGCCCTATTCGGTGGACGACATCGAGGCCGCCAAGGACGAAGCGCTGAAAGCCAGCGGTCTGCAGGACGCCTATGTCCGTGCGCTGGTCTGGCGTGGCTCGGGGGAAGACATGGGTGTGGCATCAGCCAAGAACCCGGTCCGGATGGCCGTCGCCGTGTGGCCTTGGGGCGCCTACTATGGTGACGCCAAGATGCAGGGTGCCAAGCTGGATATCGCGGAATGGAAACGCCCCAGCCCGGAAACTATCCCGGTGCACGCCAAGGCGGCGGGTCTGTACATGATCTGCACCATCTCGAAACATAAGGCCGAGGCCAAGGGCTGCTCGGACGCGCTGTTCATGGACTGGCGCGGTTACGTGGCCGAGGCGACCGGTGCGAATGTGTTCTTCGTAAAAGATGGTGAGGTTCATACGCCTCTGGCCGATTGCTTCCTGAACGGGATCACCCGTCAGACCGTCATTCAGATGCTGAAAGACAAAGGTATCACCGTCCACGAGCGCCGCATCAAGCCCGAGGAAATGGCGGATTTCGAACAATGCTGGCTGACCGGCACTGCAGCCGAGGTGACCCCAGTGGGTCAGATCGGCGATTATACGTTTGAGGTCGGAGACCTGACCCGCGAGATCGCCGCCGATTATGAGGCACTTGTGCGCGCCTAATAACACTCAGATGCATTGACAGAAGCCCTCGCGCTATCGCGGGGGCTTTTTCATTGCCGCTTGTTCATAAAGACTTGCAGATCGTCCGCATGGCTGGACGAACGCGCAGCCGCGCCTATCTTAAACCAATGTTGGATCTGCTTAGCGATATTCTCACCCGCCTGTCCTTGAAGGGCACGTTTTACTTTCGAACCTCTTTCACGCCGCCCTTTGGTATACAGGTGCCGGCCTATCAAAATGTGGCCAGATTTCACTTTGTACAGCGCGGAGAGCTGAAAGTATTCGTCTCTAACACACGACAAACCTTGCGATTAAAGCAAGGGGACCTGATCGTGATCCCGCACGGATCCGCCCATGCGTTATTGTGCAATGAGGTTCAACCGCTGGATGCCCTGCCGCTTGAACAGGTTTTGGAAGAGGCCGGGTACAAGGGCGACGGGGTTCTGATTTATGGCGGCGAAGACAAAAGCCGCGATACGCAGTTAATCTGCGGTCATTTCTCTTTCACCGGACCGCCGGGGCGACAGGGAACCGGGCATATGCTGATTGATCGGCTTCCCCCATACATCCTGATCGAAAACTATGGCGAGGAAGCCGGGGCCTGGATCGAAGCCACCCTGCGTATGATCGGGTCCGAGATCAACGGCGCGCGGATTGGTGGTGACCTCATAGCGTTGAAACTGTCCGAGGTCCTGTTTGCGCAGGCCATCCGCGCCCATCTTGAACATCAAAGCCCCAGCGATACCGCGCTTGCCGGGTTCGCCGATTCCCGCATTTCGCGTGCATTGACCGCGTTTCATCATTCGCCCGCGCAAGAGTGGAGCGTCGAGTCCCTGGCACGTGAGGCCGGAATGTCTCGCACTGCGTTCGCACAGCTCTTTGCAGAGAAGATGGGGACAACGCCCATGCAATATCTAACCGATTGGCGGATGCAGATTGCGTGTCACGGATTGACTGAGGCCCGTTGGAACGTGGCCGACGCCGCGGCCGAGGTCGGCTATGCCTCGGAAGCCGCCTTTTCGCGGGTGTTCAAGAAGCAAGTTGGCGTATCGCCAGCCGTCTATCGATCAATGCACTGATCGAGTTGAAACTCTGGACGATCTGCAACGTTTCGCGAACGATCCAGAATTAAACGTTCTGAGTTCCTTTCCTAGTTTGAAGCTGTCTCATATCTGGAAAGGAACTCTCATGTCTCTTCGCTGTGTCACCCGCAATATTCACGCCTATCTGGACTACCCTGTTGCCTTTGCGCTGATGGGGCTGCCCTTTTTGCTTGGACTGGGGCAATCCAACCCGTTGGCCTTGTGGCTGTCGGTGGTCACCGGTGTCGCGGCGTTTGTCCTGACGGTGTTGACCGATCACCATTTGGGGATCTGGCGTGTTCTTCCCTACAACTTTCACTTGGCGGTTGATCTTCTGGTCGGCGTCGTTTTCCTGGCCGCGCCCAGCCTGTTTGGGTTTTCGGGAATGGATGCGATCTTTTACTGGCTGAACGGGGCTGCGGTTGTCGCCGTCATCTCGCTTAGCGCGCCAGAGCAGGGTGTTACGGCCTGAACCAGACGCACCTTGGGTTCACCGCAACAACGTGAATTTCCAAAACCCCAGAGCCGCTTGTCTAACCGACAGGCGGCTCTTTGGTCGGTGTATTGCGCCGTGTACCAGCATATGTGGCCCTAAAACGGGAGATTTCAGGAAATTGGTTTTCTCAAAACGCCTGAAGTAATTCCGTTCCAAGTCGATCAACTTCGGGGTTACTCGGGATGTGTTATTTTGATCTTGCAAATTCCGACAAAAATAATCAGATAAAGATCAAGGCCAGATGTGTTAGCATCCAGCACGGGGTTTCGAGGCGGTCTGCGGGCTTAGCGTATCGCCTGGTGAGAGCGCGCCACCGCCTCGGAAACGACACGCGCAACAGGAAATGACGATGGGTGACCCACTTGATGAAATCATGGCTCGGCACGAAGCGGCCACCGCTTGCGGATGTTGCTGTGACGACGACTATTGTGCCTATGTCGACAAACCCAAGGCAGCCCAAGGCGACAGGGCTGAACAACCGTTGCCGGACAGCGCCACCTGCCGACGCGGGTCAGTTAGGTTTCTCAACGAAAATCCGCCAGCGTAACAGCCCCTAAGTGGGGCTGTTTAGACCCTGATGCTCAGAAATCCACGCCGCGCTGGGCTTTGATTCCGGCTTGAAACGGATGCTTTTCTTCGGTCATCTCGGTGACCAGATCGGCATAGTCCCGCAACGCCTGTGGTGCGTCCCGACCCGTCAGGAAAACACTGGTCTTGTCAGACCGTTCTTTCAGCCCATCGATCACTTGTTCGACCGACAGGTATTCGTACCGAAGCGCGATGTTGATCTCGTCCAGTACGATCAGATCGTATTCGCCGCTGGACATGAGGGCGCGTGCCTTGTCAAAGGCAGAGTTTGCGGCGGCAATGTCGCGTTCGCGGTCCTGAGTATCCCAGGTGAAGCCTTCACCCATCGTGTGCCAGGTCACCAGATCGCGTTCTTCAAAAAAGCGACGTTCGCCGGTTTTCCACTTACCCTTGATGAATTGAACAACGCCGACCTTCTGACCCCAACCCAGTGCACGGATCACGACTCCGAACGCGGCCGAGGATTTGCCTTTGCCCTTGCCAGTGTTGATCAGCACCAGCCCGCGGTCCGGATCAACTGCCTCGGACACTTTCTTTCGGTGCTGGGCCTGCACCTTTTGCATCTTTTCCTTGTGATCCTGTGCGTCGTTCATGGGAAACCCTCATCTTGTGTTGGGCACACCCTAGGGGAAGTTCTGCAAAGGTAAAGGTCAGGCTTTGGGATCGGTGACGGCGCGAGCCTTGCCACGCTCCAAGCCCAGTTGATGTTCGCGCCAGATCACCACGACGTTCCCCACAATCACCAGCGCCGCCCCGGCCAGCATGACCAGGGTTGGCAGTTCACTGAACCAGACATAACCGATGACGATGGCAAAGAGCATCGAGGTGTAATCGTAGGGCGCCAGCATCGAAGCCTGCCCAAAGCGATAGGACGAAGTCACCAGAATCTGTGCCACACCTCCGATCAGACCAGCCAGAATCAAAAAGCCAGCCTGTTCCCATGTGGGTATGACCCACCCCCAAAAGATGGTTAGCCCTGACAGGATGGTCGCCGTCATCGAAAAATAGAAGACAATGGCCGCAGGATGGTCGACCTGCACCAGCTGCCTGATGTGGATCTGCACAAAGGCCCGTGCAACGGTCGCAACCAGAATACACAATGCGCCGAAGGTGGCCGCTGCTTCCATGTTGTTGCCGCCCAGTCTGGGCCAAATCATGATCAGGACACCCAACAAGCCGATGGACACGGCGGCGATTCTGATCTTACGGATGCGTTCGCCTAACATCACTGCGGCAAGGATCAGGGTGAAAATCGGGGTGGCATAGCCAATCGCTGTCGCTTCGGGCAGCGGGATCAAGCCAAGGCCGGTAAATGTAAGCCCCATCGCCGTGGTGCCCAGCACGCCGCGCCAGAAATGGCCCGAGGGTTTACGGACTTTGAACCCTTGCGCCAATTCTCCGCGCGCCATCAGCCAGATGACGATCACCGGAATGGCAAAAAGGGATCGGAAAAACACCATCTCGCCAGGTGGGAAGTGATCGGACTGCGCTTTGATAATCGCCGCCATGACCGTGAACAAAAACACCGCGCTCGTTTTCAGAGCGACGGCCAGCAAAGGTCGATGCGATGTTAAGGGTTTTGCCATCGGCGCGAACCTGCGCTTTTGGTAGGGAAAGATCAACGCGTTGTTTACAGATTGGTCCAATCGGTCGGCAGTGGGCTGCCGATCTCTTGCGCGAACTCTTCCAGAAAGCGGATCATGCGTGTGATTCTGCGCTGCGCGATCTCTTTGCCACCCTCGGTCAGCATATCGCCGGGAAGGCCCAATAGTTTGACCTTCCAGTGGTCGATTGAAAAATGCAGGTCGTCCAGCGGGCGGTTGGCGGCAAAGGGATCTGCCGGATCATAAAGCGAACGTCCCAAGGCACCGGAAACCGAGAAATTCCGGGCAACTCCAATCGCCCCCAGCGCGTCCAGCCTGTCAGCATCACGCAGGATGCAGGCTTCGGGCGTTTCCGGCGTTATGTTGGCCGAAAAACTATGTGCCTCGATAGCATGTTTGATTGCGTGGATCTGACCTGCAGAATAGCCCAAGTTTGCCAAAATAGACTCTGATTCTTCGGCCGATCGGCGCGATGCCAAATGGCGGTCTAGGTCGTCCTTGGACAAATTTACCAGATCATGCAGATAAGCGGCGGCCAGCAGCACCGGCATGTCGGTCTGGTCGTTTGCAATGGTCTGCGCGTTTACCCAGACCCGGTCCAGATGGGCCAGATCATGCGCAGGGTCGGTTTCCATACGTTGCGCAACGACGGCCCGCAGGCGCGTGCGCAGATCAGCCGATCCGTCCACGGTTCTCTCCGATCTGGCCGCGATGCAGCAGCAAGTGGTCGAGGATCACGCAGGCCATCATCGCCTCACCCACCGGAACGGCGCGGATGCCTACGCAGGGGTCGTGACGGCCTTTGGTGATGATCTCGGTTTCTTCACCCGATTTGGTGATGGTTTTGCGCGTCGTCAGAATGGATGAGGTAGGCTTGACCGCAAAACGCACAACAACGTCCTGCCCAGTTGAAATCCCGCCCAAGATGCCGCCCGCGTGGTTCGAGCTGTATTGCGGACCATTCTGACCCATGAAAATCTCGTCCGCATTGGCCTCGCCAGTCAGTTCGGCGGCAGCCATGCCTTCGCCGATCTCAACGCCTTTCACCGCGTTGATCGACATCATAGCGGCGGCCAAATCAGTGTCTAACTTGGCGTAAACCGGCGCGCCTACGCCTGCCGGGACGCCTCGGGCCACAACCTCGACAATCGCACCAACCGAGTTCCCGGATTTGCGCAATTCGTCCAGATAGTTGGCCCAGTATTCGGCGGCTTGTGCGTCCGGGGTCCAGAACGGGTTCTGTTCGATCTGAGACCAGTCGAAATTGCCCCGGTCAATCTTGTGCGGGCCGATCTGGGTCATGTATCCGGTAATCTGTACATTGGGCGCGATTTGCTTGATCGCTTCACGCGCCAGTCCGCCTGCCGCCACACGCGATGCGGTTTCCCGGGCCGAACTGCGCCCGCCGCCGCGATAGTCACGGATGCCGTACTTCTGCCAGTAGGTGATATCGGCGTGCCCAGGACGAAACTTGTCCATGATATCACCGTAGTCTTTCGAGCGCTGATCGGTGTTCTCGATCATCAGCTGCACCGGTGTGCCCGTGGTCTGGCCTTCGAATACACCGGACAGGATTTTCACCTGATCGGGTTCGCGCCGCTGGGTGGTGAACTTGTTCTGACCCGGTTTGCGCTTGTCCAGCCATTGCTGAATCATCGCCTCGTCGATCGTAACACCCGGAGGGCAGCCATCGACGGTCGCACCCAATGCGGGCCCGTGGCTTTCACCCCAGGTGGTGACGCGGAAAAGGTGGCCAAAACTGTTCATCGACATGGGGCATGCTCCTTTGCGCGTTGTGATTAGCGGGCAAGGCCCTTGGCCTCAAGCGGATTTGCGGTTGGGGCAGGGGAACCCCAACCAGCTGTGCCTATGCGGCACGGGTCAACGACGCACGGGTTTGGGTGATCTTCAGGGCCGCCTGAGCCGCCTCGCGACCCTTCTCGACAAAATGCGCGCGGTAGATGGCATTGTGGTGATCGGTTTCCTGATACTGGTGCGGCGTCAGCGAGACCGACAGAACCGGAACACCGGTATCCATGCTGGCGCGCATCAGCCCATCGACAACGGCTTGCGCGACGAAATCGTGCCGGTATATGCCGCCATCCACCACAAACGCTGCGCAGGCGACGGCTGCATATTGGCCGGTCTGAGCCAGATCGCGGGCGAGCAGGGGCATTTCGAATGCGCCGGGGACGTCGAAAACGTCAACCTGTTCGGCGGGGATGAGTTCTAGAAACCCTTCGAGAGCCTGGTCAACGATATCGGAATGCCAGTTGGCTTTCACAAAAGCATAGCGGGTGTGTGTCATCATGATCTCCTTTCGCAACAGACACGTCACCCAAGGCGATCACGGGCAGGCGCAAGCCAGGGCCGACGCGCTGCACGTTCTCTTTCATCCGGACTATGACCGTCGGCTCTGGCTTCTCACCAGATCTGCTGACACCCCGTACACCGGGGCCGCTCGCGGGCTTACGGGTCATCGCCCGCATACCGCCGGTGGGGAATTTCACCCCGCCCTGAGAACAGCGGGACCTTGCCAAGGTGCGGCCGGTTCTGCAAGAGATTTTGCAGGAGGATAGCCATGCACCCCAATCCAGCCTTCCGCGCAGAAGAGACAGAGCGCAATGTTACCTTTGCGCGTGACCGCGCGTTCGGGGTTCTTGCGGTGTCGACGGATGAAGCGCCGTTGATTAGCCACGTGCCGTTTCTGCTGTCTGAGGATGGCGCGCTGGCCGAGCTGCATCTTGTCAGATCCAATCCGATCGTCCGCATGCTGAAAGAGCCTAAACCAGCGAGAATCGCCATCACAGGACCAGACGGATATGTATCTCCGGATTGGTACGGGATCGCCGATCAGGTTCCGACATGGAACTATGTCGCTGTGCATCTGATCGGTCAGTTAGAACAGCGGCCGCACGCGGAGTTGCTGGACCTGTTAAATCGCCAGTCCGCCTTTTATGAGGCGCACTTGCTGCCCAAGCCCCCTTGGACCACCGGCAAGATGAGCCAGGACGCGTTGGATAAGATGATGCGCATGATCGTGCCGTTCCGGTTTCGCATTGACGACATTCAAGGCACCTGGAAGCTAAACCAGAACAAGCCCGATGCAGTCCGCCTGAGCGCGGCAGATCACATCGCAAACGACGGGATCGGGTCCGAGCTTGGTGCTCTGCAAGAGTTGATGAGAGGGTGAGGTTGGCGCACCAATTGACGGGTTTTGTTTTGCATGGGGTGCTGTAGAGTTCCGGCAATTCAGGGAGATCGCTAATGAAACTCTACTTCAGCCCCACTTCGCCCTATGTCCGCAAAGTCATGGTTTTGTTGCATGAAACAGACCAGTTGCAGGATGTCGAGCTGCTGAATGTTGCAACAACGCCAATGTCCCCGGCCGAGCCCCTATTGGCCAAGGCTCCGCTGACAAAGGTGCCCGCGTTAGAGCGCCCCGATGGGCCGACCCTGTTCGACAGCCGTGTTATCTGTGCGTTTCTGGACGCGCGCGCGCAGGCTGGTCTTTATCAGGACGGTGCCCGGCATTGGGACGTGCTGACGCTTGAGGCGCTGGCGGATGGTATTCTGGATGCTGCGTTGCTGATCACCTATGAGGCTCGGATGCGGCCCGAAGACAAGCAATGGGATGATTGGGCCGATGCGCAGTGGGACAAGATAGAACGCGCCTGCGCCGCGCTGAACCAGCGGTGGATGGCGCATCTGTCCGGACCGTTGGATATGGGGCAGGTCGCAGTGGCCTGCGCGCTGGGCTATGTCGATTTCCGTCACGATGCGCGCGGGTGGCGCAAGGGAAGTGACGCGCTGGCCGCCTGGTACGAGAAGTTTTCGGAACGTCCCAGCATGGCCGCAACGCAACCGCCAGCCTAATCGGGGATCAATGCGCTGGTCGCTCTGATGGCAGAACGGCCAGCGACAGTCATCACTCGTTGAACGTCGCCAGATAGGCCGCGATGTCATCGGCGCCCTTTTTCAGTTTGACGCTCATGTTGGGGCGCGCCGTCTCATCGTCCAGATATTCCTTGATGAATGCGATCGGGTCTTTGGAGTAGGTGGCGATATTCTCCTGCGTCCAAACCAGCCCTTCCTGGCCCGCCCGGATCAAGTCGTCGGTGAACATTCCGATGGGCAAACGCTCGCTTCCGTTCAGGTAATCTGACTCGGTTCCGGCGATGCGACCGACGACGCCGAAAAGATTCGGGCCAGTGATGCCGCCTTTGACCAGAACTTGGCCATCTTTGATGATTGCGTGGCAAGAAGAGCAGCGATTGTAGAGTTTTTCACCTTTCGCCGGATCACCAGCCGCGGCGGCCTGAGATGACATGGTCAGCACGAATGTCAGTACGGGTGCATAGAGCTTTGACATAGAGAACGTCCTAAAGTGGTTCGGATATCTTCAGGGCCATCGTCGATTTCCACCAAAAGTACAATCGAAAACAAGCAAGGCTAGGTCATTGTAAAATATGTATTTTCTACTCAATTTATCCGCCGTTTCCGACCTGCTGGACAATAAGGCCTGAGTGGCAAAACAAGGTCAGGATTTCGCAAATCTGCACCCGATGAACCGTCTGGGACAGGAACAGATCGACAGATCTTAGGCATGCGTACCCCGAGCGAATCACATTGGAACTGATCAGCGGCGGTTGGCAGATTTCCTCGCATAAATGCGCCGACAACTTGAAAATTCAGCCCTTCGTTGTGACATGAAAGCCCAGATACGGCGCACTGCGCGCCTATGACCGCTGGACGAACCGATTTCTCCCGGCTAGATAGCCGCGATGAGACGCCGCTTTGATGCGGTGCTGATGCATGTTTGCCCGGCTGACCCCGGGCGCCGGAATCGGAGAAAACCTCGTGTCCCACGCAGAAGACCACGAAGGCACCCGCAGAGATTTCCTCTACTACGTCGCAGGCGGCGCAGGTGTCGTCGCGACGGGTGCAGCCGTATGGCCCCTGATCAATCAAATGAACCCATCGGCAGACGTTCAGGCGCTGTCCTCGATCCGCGTGGATGTGAGCGGCGTTGAACCCGGTACGCAGTTGACCGTGAAATGGCTGGGTAAACCTGTGTTTGTCCGCCACCGCACCGGTGCCGAAATTCAAGAAGCGCAGGAACAGGACGCCGAAGGCGTTGATGCACTGCCTGATCCGCTGGCCCGCAACTTCAACCTGAACGCGGATGCTCCGGCAACCGACGCCAACCGCGTGATGCCGTCGCCCGAGGGCGAAGCGCCGGGCGCGTGGATTGTTCAGATGGGCGTATGCACGCACCTTGGCTGTGTGCCGCTGGGCGATGCTGGCGACTTTGGCGGCTGGTTCTGCCCCTGCCACGGATCGCACTACGATCTGGCCGGACGTATCCGCAAGGGTCCCGCACCTGAAAACCTGCCCGTTCCGCCCGCTGAGTGGACCGACGCCAGCACCATCAAACTCGGCTAAGGGAGACCCAAACTTATGTCCGGAATTCCCCACGATCATTACGAGCCGAAGACAAACGGCGAGAAGTGGCTGAACAGCCGCTTGCCCATCGTCGGCCTGATTTACGACACCATCATGATCCCCACCCCAAAGAACCTGAACTGGTGGTGGATCTGGGGCATCGTCCTGGCGTTCTGCCTGGCGTTGCAAATCGTCACCGGTATCGTTCTGGTGATGCACTACACCCCGCATGTCGATCTGGCCTTCGCCAGCATCGAGCACATCATGCGTAACGTGAATGGCGGCTATATGCTGCGCTACATTCACATGAACGGCGCGTCGCTGTTCTTTGTTGCGGTCTACATCCACATCTTCCGTGGCCTGTTCTACGGCTCGTACAAAGCCCCGCGTGAGATCACGTGGATCATCGGTATGCTTATCTATCTAATGATGATGGGCACCGCGTTCATGGGCTACGTTCTGCCCTGGGGTCAGATGTCCTTCTGGGGTGCGACCGTTATCACCGGCCTGTTTGGCGCGATCCCGTTTGTGGGTGACGCAATTCAGACCTGGCTGCTGGGCGGACCCGCGGTGGACAATGCCACGCTGAACCGCTTCTTCTCGCTGCACTATCTGCTGCCGTTTGTCATTGCGGCGCTGGTCATCGTGCATATCTGGGCCTTCCACACCACCGGCAACAACAACCCCACAGGTGTTGAAGTTCGCCGCACGTCGAAAGCCGATGCCGAGAAAGACACCCTGCCATTCTGGCCGTACTTCGTGATCAAGGACCTGTTCGCACTGGCCGTGATCCTGGTCGTGTTCTGGGCCATCGTCGGCTACATGCCGAACTATCTGGGCCACCCGGACAACTACATCGAAGCCAACCCGCTGGTCACGCCTGCACACATCGTGCCCGAATGGTACTTCCTGCCATTCTACGCGATCTTGCGCGCCTTCACCGGTGAAGTTTGGGTTGTACAATTCGCCAGCTTCATCACCGGTGGCATCGTCGACGCCAAGTTCTTTGGTGTGATTGCGATGTTCGGTGCGATCCTGGCAATGGCGCTGGCGCCTTGGCTGGACACGTCGACCGTGCGTTCGGGTAAATACCGCCCAATGTTCAAATGGTGGTTCTACCTGCTGATCATCGACTTCTTTGCCCTGATGTGGCTGGGTGCGATGCCCGCGGAAGAGCCCTATGCGACCTTCTCGCTGATCGCATCCGCCTACTGGTTCGCCTATTTCTTCGTGATCCTGCCGATCCTGGGTGTCATCGAAAAACCGCTGCCGCAGCCAGAAACCATCGAAGAAGACTTCAACGCGCATTATGGCAAGGCTGACGCCGACGCCACGCCGGCCGAGTAAGAAGAGGGACCGGAAACATGTTCAAGAAACTTGCAATCGGTGCCGCGTTTGCTTTGGCCCTTACCCCTGCTGCGTCCTTCGCAGCAGGTGGGGGCGAGCAGCACATCGAAGACTTCCACTTCTCGTTTGAGGGCCCCTTTGGCACTTGGGATCAAAACCAGCTGCAGCGTGGCCTTCAGATCTATACCGAGGTCTGCGCAGCCTGCCACGGCCTGCGCTATGTGCCTCTGCGTGATCTCGAAGCGCTGGGGTATTCGGAAGAAGAAGTCATTGCCTATTCGGCAGAAAACTTCGAAGTGTTCGATCCGGAGCTGGACGATTTCCGTCCGGCAATCCCGACCGACCACTTCCCGGTTAATGACGGTGTTGGCGCACCGGACCTGAGCCTGATGGCCAAGGCCCGCGCGGGGTTCCACGGGCCTTATGGTCTGGGGATCAACCAGTTCTTCAAAGGCATGGGTGGTGCAGAATACATCGCCTCGCTGCTGGACGGCTATACTGGTGAAGAAAAAGAAGAAGCAGGCACCATCCTGTATGAGAACAAAGCCTTCCCCGGAGGCTGGATCTCGATGGCGCCCCCGCTGTCCGAAGATCAGGTTGAATTCGCCGATGGCCACCCGGCCACTGTCGAAGCCTTGTCCGAAGACATCGCTGCCTTCCTGATGTGGACGGCCGAGCCGAAGATGATGGAGCGCAAATACTCGGGCTTTGTCGGCGTGCTGTTCCTGTCGCTGTTGTCGGTGCTTCTGTACCTTGTGAACAAGCGCCTGTGGGCGGGTGTCAAAGGCAAGAAACGAGACTGAGTTTCACAGTCCCGAAATGTTTGAACCCCCGCGCCACCGGCTGCGGGGGTTTTTTTGTAGCAATCGGGTAGGGAGCCAGATGAAGGCCGGATCAGGCTTGTAGCTGCGTGCCGGTGACGCTTGTGATTGTTGCCTTCACGATTTGCCCTTCGGGCTGTGGTGCCTCAAAAGCGACCTCGGTGAATTGTTCGGTGCGGCCCATATGCGGGTTTTCCATCAGGATGTGATGGGTTTTGCCGATTTGGGCCTGCAGATGCTGTGTGACCTGCACCTCGCCTGCCGCGCGCAGTCGGGCGGCGCGATCTTTGATCACATTACCATTGATCTGCTGCGGAATGCGGGCGGCTGGCGTGCCGTCACGTTTGGAATAAGGGAACACGTGCAACCAAGTCAGATCGCAATCTGTCACCAGCTTAAGCGAGTTTTCGAAATGATCATCCGTTTCAGTCGGGAAGCCAGCGATGATATCGGCGCCAAAGGTCATCTCGGGGCGCAGCTTGCGGGCTTCTTCGGTGAACCGGATGGCGTCATCGCGCAGATGGCGGCGTTTCATCCGTTTCAGGATCAGGTCGTCGCCATGTTGCAGGGACAGGTGCAGATGCGGCATCAGGCGCGGTTCGGTCGCGATGGCCTGCATCAGGTTCTCATCCACTTCGATCGAGTCGATGGAACTGATCCGCAGGCGCGGCAGATCGGGCACCAGCTTTAGGATCCGCATGACCAGATCGCCCAGCTTGGGCTGCGCAGGCAGGTCGGCGCCCCATGAGGTCAGGTCAACGCCGGTCAGTACGACTTCGTTATAGCCCCGATCCACCAACCGCTTGATTTGATCCACAACAACGCCGGCAGGGACGCTGCGCGAGTTCCCACGGCCATAGGGGATAATGCAGAAAGTGCAGCGATGGTCACAGCCGTTCTGGACCTGAACATACGCGCGTGAGCGGGTGCCAAAACCGTCGATCAGGTGGCCTGCGGTTTCGGTAACGGACATGATGTCGTCGACCTGCACGGCCTCGGTCTGGCCGATAAAGTCCGCCGCCATGCCTTTCCAGGTCTCGGGCTGCATTTTCTCGGTATTGCCAATGACCGCGTCGACCTCATCCATTCGGGCAAAGGTGTCAGGCTCGGTCTGGGCCGCGCAGCCAGTCACAATCAGCCGCGCGTCAGGGTTTTCCCGCCGCAGCTTGCGAATCTCTTGCCGGGCTTTGCGCACCGCTTCCGCCGTGACAGCGCAGGTGTTCACGATCACCGCGTCGGTGAGCCCGGCCTGCGCCGACAGCTCTTTCATCGCCTCGGTCTCATAGGCGTTCAGGCGGCAGCCCAGGGTGGTGAACTTCGGCGCGCTCATTCCAGTGATTCCAGAAATTCAGGTGTCAACGTGCCCGAGAAGACGTGGCGGGTTGGTCCGGTCATCCAGACGCCATCGTCGCGCCAGTCGATCCAGATCGTCCCGCCATCCAGTTCAATTTGCACTTTGCGCCCGGTCAGGCCGCGACGCGCAGCAGCAACGGCTGTGGCGCATGAGGATGATCCCGAAGCCAGGGTGATGCCCACGCCACGCTCCCACACGCGCATGCGGATGTGGTCCGGTCCAATGATTTGTGCCACTTGGACATTCGTACGCTCAGGATAGAGTGGATGGTGCTCGTAACGCGAACCGAACTCGGTCAGAGGGATAGCCTCGGCATCATCAACAAAAAAGGTGCAATGCGGATTGCCCATCCCGGTGGCCGTCGGCGCTCCCTCGATGGGCAGTTCCAGCGTGTCGACCTCCTCAGACAACGGAACCTCGTTCCAGTTCAGTTGGGGGTGCCCCATATTGACCGAGGTCAGGTCGTCTCCGGCGTCCTTGGCGTAAAGAGTGCCGCGTTCGGTCGTCAGTGTCAGGTCGGATCTATCCGATTCCTGCATCAGGAAGCGGGCGATGCAACGGGTGGCATTTCCACATGCTGCCGAGGTAGATCCATCTGAATTGTAGAACACCAGATGCGCATCCGACCTGCCGTTTTCGATTACGGCAAGCTGATCGAAACCTACGCCGAATTGACGATGCCCGATTCCCCGCGCAAGTGCCGGGCTAATCCGCGTCGCAGACGCGCGCGCGTCCACAACGACAAAGTCATTGCCCAGCCCGTGCATCTTCATGAAGGGCAAACCAGTGTTCTGTAATCCTTGCATGGCGCGCATATAACCCTGCGCCTGAAAGGAATCCACCCTGCGACGCAGATTCCTTTAAAAAGGGGGTTGACCCCCCAGCGCCACCTGCCTAATTAGGCCGCCTATCGGGTCGCCGGAAACACTGATTACTTTGGCGATACGAGGTGCAAATAAGGTCTTGAACCCGGTTGGGAAAATGACCTAAAGAGCGCCACGGATCGACAAGATCCAACAAAAGAGTGGGCCGTTAGCTCAGTTGGTAGAGCAACTGACTTTTAATCAGTGGGTCGCAGGTTCGAATCCTGCACGGCTCACCACTTTTTTATAATCAAAGTATGAGCCAATCCGCGTCAGCGCTTTGCTGACTGATTTGCCGATGCCAACTGAGGTCGGCTGTGCAAGGTTAGCCGATCAGCCATGTCTAACAGGTGCTGGCGGCGCTGAGTCATACCTTCGGTTTCGGGTATCTGCAGATGCTCCAAAAGCTGGGCCCACCGATGCACCCAGTCATGCTTGTGCAGGGCGGCGGCGAGGTTGATGTGGCGCATCCGATCCAGTTTGGCCGGGTCGTCCAGCAGCTTTACGATCTGATCAACCGCTTCGTCCGGGTCTTCCGGCAGTCTGACAACTGATTCAGGCCAGTCAAAATACTGATGATAGTCCTCGGTATCCGGTGCATACCCGATCTGAACGGCCCCGCCTGCAATGCCTTCGACATGCCGGGGGCCCCAGGCAACATTACCGCGCTTTTGGTCCGCGTGACCGATCTTGGCGATATCGACCATGAAAAGCTTTGTGTGCTGGACCAGATTGGCCAGCAGATCGCGGTGAACGACGTGATCCGCAGCAATCGGTGGTTTGGTTGCGGAATCGTACAAATAGAACCCCGCGCGGTCCTTGATGACTTTCAACAGCCTTTCATGAATCTCGGGACGCCGCCGGCCCATGCAATAGACATCGATTGGACGATCCGCGGCTAGGGAATCTGGCGTGAACCGAACCATGTCCGCGGCACCCGGAAGGTGAATGACTGGCTTTCCGGTAATCCGGCGTAACGCATCGCAGGTTTCGGCAAAGGCGCAGCCGATGAGGTCAAAATCGGCAAGTGTCCGGACCAGCGGCATATGGCGTTCCAGTTCCTGGGTCCAAACCTCTTCAAGAACACAGATGGCAACACCGCAGCGCTCGCGCCAATTGGGTAATGCGTCAAGCACCAAAAGTTCCTGGGGCTTTTGAACGTCGCAAAAGAAGATGTCATAGTCCCGATCAAGGTGCGTTTTTGGGACCCCGGACGGCCAATATCTGAACAGATCCGTCCGTTTGGAAAGCCAGCGTTTTGGATTGTATGGCAATCGCGGTTCCCTGGTGCGACGCGGCGCGATGATCTCGGCGGTTTCGATGTCGGCGATCACGTCTTCGAACTCGAACCCGGAACAGCGGGACACATTGTCGTTCAGGTTGCGCTGGGAAAAGATCAAAAGCTCTCGGGTCGCTGATATGGGCGCGGCTGGACGGGTCAAAGCTTAATCCTTCAAAAGAAATTAAATACAGACATATTACACACCCCGAGAGGCACCGTTTCAAAGAAATTCTTGCCAGAAGCCCGTCAGGGATGCGGTTTGGCCCGCTGGATCAGTAAGTTTTCCGTACGCGGCCAACGCTAGCTTTGGTGCGGGTTAAAAACTATGGAAAACACATCGCGTGTCTGGTTAAGTTTTCATGTCAGGCGCTATCTTTAGGATCCTTGCGAAGCGGTGAATTCGCCCGGACATCTTTGCCAGATTTCAAGGCAGCCGACTGGCGTATTGTTTGCGTGCTGTTGAAAAAGGCGGGAGTTTAATGATTTTTATTGAAACCCCTTTAAAGGGTGCATTTGTTGTCGACCTGAAGGAAATTTCGGACGACCGTGGATTTTTTGCCCGTGCTTTTTGCGCGAATGAGTTCGAACAACACGGTCTGAAACCAGCCGTCGCTCAGGTAAACCTATCATTTAATGAGAAAAAAGGGACGATCCGCGGGCTTCACTATCAACAGGCCCCGGCGACTGAGGCCAAGTTCATGCGGTGTATTACCGGCGCGATTTATGATGTGATTGTGGACCTGCGACCGGACAGCCCGACCTTTCAGCAGCATTTTGGGATTGAGCTTTCGGTCCAGAACAGACGCGCGCTGTATGTGCCCGAGATGTTCGCACATGGCTATCTTGCGCTGACCGACGGAGCACAGGCTTTCTATTCGGCCAGCGAATTTTATACGCCGGGCGTCGAACAGGGGATTCGATACGATGACCCAGCTCTGGATATACAATGGCCAATACCTGTTACAATTGTTTCCGAAAAAGACGCCAGTTGGCCTTTGATTAACGCCTGATTCCTGAACAGATTCTCAGAACGGTAGACAGCAGCATGACGAGTTCGAAGATGGATACACCCAAAGTGCTGGTGACAGGGGCCGCTGGCTTCATCGGTCGCGCCTGTGTTCAACAGCTTGCAAGCGCCGGTCATTCGGTGATCGCCACCTACCGCAGTGATCCGCATCCCGAGGTCGACGGCGATGTGTGTTGGGTCCGGGTCGATATGACGGATGCAGCTGCAGTTGCTGCGGTCTTGCAGAACCATCAACCCAGCCATCTGTTGGCGCTGGCCTGGTACATGGGGCCGGGCAACCAGCAGGCTTTGGACAACTTCCGTTGGATGCAGCATTCGATCGACCTTTTGTTCGCCTTTGCCGAAGCTGGTGGTCAACGCGTGACCTTCTGCGGGTCGTGCATGGAGTATGACTGGAGCCAGCCCGTAAAGCTGTGCGAAGACTCCACGCCCCTTGATCCGGCGACCGAGTATGGGGCCGCAAAGGCAGGGCTGTCTGTTGCATTTGGTCGGATGTGTAATGCGTTGGGCCTGTCTGGCGTCTGGGCGCGACCTTTCTTTCTGTACGGACCGGGCGAGAACCCCAAGCGCCTCGCTGCAGATGTTATCTTGTCCTTGCTGGAGGGGCGCGAGGCCTTGTGCTCCCATGGGCGGCAGAAAAGGGACTTTCTGCATGTTGACGACGTGGCCAGCGCGATGGTTGGTTTGCTGAACAGCGATCTCGAAGGACCGTTCAACATTGGCAGCGGCACAGCTATTCCGCTTGCTGACTTGATTGCCGAAATTGCCCGTCAGATCGGCGCAGAAGAATTGGTTCGCCTGGGCGCCCGCGAGGCGCGGGCAGGGGATCCGCCTTTGGTTGAGGCTGACACGACGCGCCTGCGCGAAATGTTAGGCTGGTCCCCGAAATTCACATTGGAAACCGGAGTAGCGGATACCATCGCTTGGTGGCGCCGCGAAATTGCGAAAGAAAATTGATATGAGCAACGAAAACATAGTTATTCTTGGGTCCGGCATGGCTGGTCTGGGTGCAGCCCACCAATTACATGGTCAGGGCATCCCGTCGCGAATGTACGACAAGAACGCTTTCGCCGGCGGTCACACCGCCACATTCATCCACGACAGCGGTTTCATCTTTGACGATGGCCCGCATATCTCGTTCTCAAAAGACCCGCGCATTCAGGATCTGTTTGCTGAAAACGTCGGCGGCGAATACGAAAAGCTGCAGGCCTATGTGAACAACTATTACCACGGGGCGTGGGTCAAACACCCCGCGCAGGCCAATTTGCATAACCTGCCAGACGAGTTGAAAACGCAGTGCATTCTGGACTTTATCGAAGCGTCGAAAAAGGAAGTCGTCGAGAAACCAGCCAATTATCTGGAATGGCTGATCTCGGTCTTCGGAGAGACCTTCGCCACACATTTCCCAGCCGTGTACGGCAAAAAGTATCACACCGTTGACGCAGATCAGATGAGTACGGTCTGGATGGGCCCGCGGCTGTATCGCCCGTCCATGGACGAGGTGATCCGCGGTGCGATTTTCGCGGAAACGCCTGACGTGCACTATATCACCGATTTCCGATACCCGACCGAGGGCGGCTTTATTTCGTATCTGAAGCCCTTCATGGAGAAGTCAGAGTTGCATCTGGATCACAAGGTGGTCGCTATCGACCCCGTTGCAAAGACAGTGCAATTCGAAAACGGCGTGACCGAGCAGTACGGTCAGCTGATTTCGTCCATTCCGCTGCCTGACCTGATCCCGATGGTCAAAGGCGCGCCACAACATGTTCTGGACGCCGCCGCAAAGTTGGCCTGCACCACATGTGTCACCGTTAACCTGGGGCTTGCGCGGGATGACTTCACGCCAGCGACATGGACCTACATCTATGACGAAGACATCGTGTTCACGCGTCTCAGCTTTCCGCACAAAATGTCGACCAAGACCTGCCCGCCGGGATGCGGCTCTATTCAGGCGGAATGCTACTATTCGCATAAATACAGACCGCTGGATGTGAAGCCCGAGGATCTGATCCAACCGGTCATCGATGATTTGGTTAAGATCGGCCTGATCGAAAAGGACGAAAAGATCCTGCACACCGATGCGCGTCTGATCACCCACGCCAACATTATTTTCGACCTCGACCGGGAAGAGGCGTTGCCGATTGTGCACAAATGGTTGGATGAAGCTGGGATCACCTATGTCGGCCGGTTTGGCGAATGGGGATACCAGTGGACGGATGAGGCGTTCAAATCCGGCGAACGGGGTGCCCGGACCGTTATGGAAACGCTCCAGGCCGTGTAATTTAGCGCGTTCCGATCACGATGCGATCGGCTCGGTTCTGCGAAAGTCCTGATCCAGTTGGTCTTCCTGCAACAGGGCCTCCAGCTGGGCCAGTCGCTTGTATTTCCGGCCCTCGAAATCTTCGACTTTCAGATCGCAGGCTTTGACTGCGTCGTACAGCTGCTGCGCGCCACGAGCCGCATCCCATTTGGGTTCAAATCCCGGAATGCATGTTTCGATCTTGGCCGAGCTAACGCGATACGACCGGTTGTCCGGTCCGGCATCGGCGGCATAGTCGATCTGCGCGCCGGGTACCGTATCTGCCACGATCTCGGCCAGATCCCTGATCTGATAGTTGTTTTCGGTCCGGCAAACGTTGAACGCTTCGCCCGAGATCACCTTTGGATCAGCCTCAAGCGTGGCAAGGAAAGCGCGGGCCATATCCTCGACATGAATGATGGGCCGCCACGGGGTGCCATCGGACATCATCAGAATGCGGCCTGACGTGTAGGCATGCGCGATCAGGTTGTTCAGCACGATATCAAATCGCATGCGCGGGCTTGCCCCATAGGCGGTGGCAAAGCGCAGGAAGGTCGGGGTGAACGTCTCATCCGCCAATGGTTTCAGATCTCGTTCGGCCAACACCTTGGACACGCCGTAGTCAGTCTGAGGGTTAAGCTGGCCACTCTCGTCGACAAAATCCTCTCCTGCGCGGCCATAGTTCGAACAGGACGAGGCGAAGACAAAGCGTGTCACGCCCGCCGCCTTTGCCTTTGTGGCCACATGGATCGTGCCTTCGTGGTTGATCTGCTGTGTCAGACCGGGGCGCAATTGACCCAGAGGGTCGTTTGATAGAGCCGCCAGATGCACCACAGCGTCGAAGCCATTCAGATCCTCGACAGTCAGATCGCGGATGTCTTTGCCCAGGTTGGGAATCTGCGGAACGTCACCGCCGGGCGCGAAATCAGCCCGATCAAAGAGATTTATATCGCACCCAGTCACCTGGATTCCCGCCTCGGCCAAGACCGGGGCGGTGACCGTCCCCACGTAGCCGAGATGACCCGTTAACAGGACCTTCTGAATGTTCCCATGTTGCCCACGGTCGGTTGCCATTTTTCCACATCTCCTCAAGCCGGCGTTTGTCCGCCAGGTGATCCATACAATACCAGAATCCGGGATGGCGGTATGCCATCAGCTCACCCATCTCCATCAGCTTGGGCAGCGGTCCTTCTTCCCACATGATCTCGTCGCCATTGACGCTGGCGACGGCATCGAACACTTCGGGTTCCAGTACGAAGAACCCGCCATTGATCCAGTCAGCCGCAGTTTCCGGCTTTTCCATGAACCCTTCGACGAGCCCGTCCTCGCGCACCTGTAGGTGGCCGAAGGTGGTCAGTGGCCGGACCATGGTGATGGTCGCCAGTTTCCCATGGGATCGATGAAACGCCAGCAAGGCGTCCAGATCGACATTCGACACCCCGTCGCCGTACGTCAGCATGAAGGTCTCGTCGCCCAGATAGGGCTGAAGTCTGGCAAGGCGCCCACCTGTCATGGTGTCCATGCCAGTGTCGATCAGATCCACGGTCCAGGGCGGTGTTTCGACGTCGCCGGAGCCGTTGAAATAGTCCGGTTCACCGAACAGTTCCCGTTTGTCGAAATCGATGCGCAGGTTGCCTTCGTATTGGCACAGATTGGAAATATACCGTTTGATCAGGTCGCCCATATACCCAAGCGCCAGCACGAATTCGTGGTGACCGTAGGTCGAATAATGCTGCATGATATGCCACAGGATCGGTCGGTTGGCGATTTCGACCAAAGGTTTGGGGCGTACACGGGTTTCCTCGATGAGGCGAGACCCCTTGCCGCCGGCAAATATTACTGTCTTCAATTGCGCCTCCTCAGAGGAATGGACGATCGGAAAAAGACTCAAAGTACGAATGCTCAAAGTGCACACCACCCGGGCAGCAACTGTCAATTGGTCTGCCCGTTCTGTATCAGCTGAATATCGCTGTTTTTTGAAACAATGCGGCTATCAAAGTGGAAATTGGGGGCTTTGGGGAAACTTTATTCCTTGCACTTCAACCAACTGATCCGCCTCTCATTCTGGCGCTGCGACGCAAGGCCTTGGCGACGAGACTGATTTTGGTTCCGTAGGCCACAAAGAACATCCAGCTGTCGCTCAGCCTGCTCAGAATAGAACTTTCCGTGATGTTCGAGAAAAAATAGAGCATCCCCAAGACGAAAACAAAAACGAACGCGTCCCTCTGCGGGATGAAGCGCATACAATAAAACACCGAGAAAAACAGGCGAAAAAACGCACAAAACAAGAGGATTACCCCGATAAATCCAACATTCAGGAACGTCTCGAGCAGGCCGTTGTGCGAATAGTGGGGCGGGTATTCCAGCTTCATTGCATAGTAGAGAGCGTAGGTTCCTTCCTCATACCAATGGGCCGCATAACCGTAGCCGATCCAGAACCGTTCGGTGACATAGGGCCAGACCAGTTCCCATGTTGGGATTCGGTCCGACAGAGTTGGCTTACGCCCGATCAGCCCAAATATTGGCTCGGCAATGGGGGACGCAAGAATGAACGTCACCACACCAACCATAAAGGCAGAAGACAAAATGTAGGTAATTGCCCAAATTGTTTCCCTTTTCGGCATTATTTGACTGGCGAGCATCGCGAACATCGAAAGTATTGCCACGATCTGCGAGGTGCGCGACTGGGACATCACTAAAAGGAACAGGGAAAGAACAAATCCCGCAACAAAGAGCGCCTTTAGTCGCCCATTAAATTGCCATGACGCATAATAGCACGACACCAGGCCCAGCGCGGCGGCCAGACCAAAGCCGTTTTTATGCACATAAATGCCATTCCAAACATTGTCCCATGGGGGTATTCCGCGGGCTTGGGGCAAGGCAATAATTGCCCCCAGTGACAGGACCATCGTTGCGGCGAAAAAGATCGAGATAAACAACAACAGGCCTCGAAGTGACATCATGCTGCCCAGCGCCAAAGCAAAGGCAGACGTCACGACCAGAGGGATGCAGCGTTGAATCGTGTAGTTTGGGTAGTCGCTCCAAGCGATTGATAAGACAGCAAACAATACCATCAATGAAATCTCGGGTGAGGCAAGTATCCCACGAATGAAATGCTTGAAGTACAAGAGCGTAATCGCCAAGAGCGGAACAAGAAGCAAGATCTCCACCTTCTTGGCCAGTGGATGCTGCCATAAGACGATCGAGATAAAGTCGGTGCCGATCATCAACATGACCACTAACGCCACCGCCAGAACCAGGTGGTGAAACAAAAGTCCTGCGGACTGCTGCGACGGAATGTTTACATTGGCAAGCGTCATGAATGTGTCTGCATGGCCACGCGCTCAACTTTCGAGCAGGGCACTAACTGTTAAACAAAAAAACCTACGTAAGATCGAAAGACTGACCGAAATTGAAGTGCCAAGCCTATCTGAGCCACATTAGCATGATACCCGTCAATCCGCTTGTGTGAAGCATTGTTTCCAAACAAACGGCACCCTCTGAATCGACAATGAAGGGTGTCTATGTCTAAAAAGACATCACGCCAGACCAGATTGTGGGTCTTTAAAGTAAGAGAATTGTTACGCCGCAAAGCACCAGGCCTAAGCGGGCGGTTCGCGGTTTTTTGGTTCAAATGGTTTTTCGCCCGTGTCGGGCGGTTGGGTGAGAGTTTATGAATTTTCGGCAGCCAACAACGGCAAATGACCTCCCATGACGTGGTATTTTGCCCCCAGAATGCTGTCGGCATTAATTGCAATCGCGATCCTGATTGTCCTGACGCGTGTGTTGGGTCCGGCGGATTTCGGGCGGTATAATCTGACGCTTCTTCTGGGAAACCTATTATTTTCGTTCACGTTTCACTGGCTTGCCATCGCCATCGGCAGGTTTCATCATTCTAAAGAGTTCGAAGGCAAGACAATCGCTTCCGTGCTTGGTACGTCGGTCGCATTGGCGTTTGCGCTGTTGATAGTTGCCAGCCTCGTTCCCTTGATCGTGCCAGGGTCCTGGATCGACAGCCTGTTTTTTGCAGCTGTCTATTGCGTAAGTCACGCGATGCACGAACTGGGAACGGCCTGTCTGCGTCAATACAACGAAGGGCCCAAATACGCAGCGGTCACGCTGTTGCGGCATGTGCTGGGTGTAGCGCTTGCTGTCGCATTTGTTTTGAACGGGGGCGGCTATCAAAGCGCCTTGGTTGGTATGTCACTGGGGGCCGCGTTGCCTGGCGCCTATGCCTTGATGATCGCTCTTCGAAGGTCAGGCATCGAAGTTCCTAAATACGTGGCGCTGAAAGCTTACTTTCTGTTTGGGTTTCCAGTCGCGGTGGTCTCGTCGACCGCAACCTTCTTTGCGATGTCGACGCAATCGCTGTTGGCGGTTTTTGCCGGCATGGAATTTGCGGGGTATTTTGCGGCCGCCCAGTCGCTTGCTTCGCGGACGTTGAGGTTGCCGATGGATACTTTGGCGCGCGTTGTGGGACCTTCTGTGTTTGAAGAACTGGAAGTACGCGGTACGACCTCGTCGAACGCGGTGCTCGTACGGTACTTTTCGTTCTTGATGCTGATTGCTGTGCCAATCGTGGTCGCACTGATTTGCGCCGCAGATGTTTTTGCCAATTTGATGTTTGAACCCGCATTTGCATCAGAAACGCAGGGATACTTGCGGGTTTTGGCCCTAGCGTCTTTGGTTTTTGGCCTGCAAGGCGCGTATTTGAGCTTTTCATTCTCTCGTTCTAAGAAAACCGGGCTACAGCTCGGCATCACAATTTGTTCATTGGTTTTGCACGTCGTGCTCTCATTTGTTTTCATTTACCTGTTTGGAGCGTCGGGAGCTTCCCTGGCGTTTTTGGCAAGCGGCGTGCTTGGGTTTATCGCCTACTATTACTTCGGAAGAAAAATTGATCCGATAGCCATTCCAATCGACGAAGTGATCAAGGCTTTGGTCGGTGCGGCGGCTTTTGCGCCTTTTGGTATGTGGGCCGATGCGCTGACCGATGTTCCTGCGCAATTCGGGGTGTTGACGCTGGGTGCATTGGTCATGTTTGCAGTCCTGGTCGGTGTACGACAGACAGCTGCTGTGGCGGTGTTCCGGAAGGCCACCCGGTGGTTTGCCCTCAGCGGATTTTCTTCATAGGCAACCGCATTAGCGTGCAGCAGCAGGGCGCATTGGCTTCCACGGCTGGTCTGGATGCAGGTCCTAGCGGTTCTCTGCCGATCGGTCGCCACGAGCGTTTTCAAGCCCAAAAATCCATAACTGTCTGAGGCTTGGACGGGATCATGGGACCTGCCCAAATACTCGTTTTGAATTCAAAACACATATTTGAAGATGGTTGTCTTTTTGCGAAGGGCACAGCCCTTGAATGCCTGCCCCAAAATGTACACATTCCGATCTTACAATGGGCAGACGCAGAATCGTCACAGAAAACCGAAAGCAAGAGCTAAGAACAATGGTGGTCGTGTATTTACTGTCGGGTCCCCTGATCTCCGCACTGTGTTTTGTGGGATTTCTGCTGCGTGGCAATGCCTTGGGCGAAGCACTGATCTCTAGTATCCTGATCGGTTGCCTGGCACCTGTTCTGATCGCTTGTTTGCACGTCGCAATGAACAGCAAATTGCGCCTGAAAATCATAAACAAGCTACCAGTAAAATCCCGCAACTGAGGGTTTCACGCACCATAAGATGCGTGACTATGGTTGGTCCGGTCGTTTGACTGGTATCACGCTTCTGTGGAAGTAATTCATTACACGGGCAATGGGCATGCGCGCCGCTGTTCGTAACAAATATGTTGTCACTTAAGGCTATAAGTGCGATATTTTTCTAGGTTAAGAACACTTGGCATTTTTCATAGGTGAGTCGGGCCAAATTTCTCGGGTAAACGCAATTATAAGCGTCCGGTCCCTAATCTATCGAGTGAATAGTAGTTGAACATTGCCTTAGTTTGCCATTGTGGCAGGCAATTGTCGGATGTGAGTGTCGCGCGCGGTTGGTACCCGGGCGCAGTTATTATTGTGTGGTGTGTTAGTTTTGGGGGTTATTATGAACCAAATTCGAGGTTCTTTTGAGTTAGAAGACACCAATATTTACCAACCAAGTCAAAGCTCTTCAAAGAATAACAACGATTATTTCAATCTGAGAAGTTTTTATGCTGTCAAAGGCAAGCGCCTACTGGACGTGGTCTTGGTTTTGATTGGTGCACCGTTTGTTTTGCCTCTAATGTTTGCAATTGCGGTTTTGATCAAGTTGGACGGTGGATCGGTCATATTCCGGCAACGACGTGTCGGGTTAGGTGGACGCGAGTTCGATTTCCTGAAGTTTCGTTCGATGATTCCTGATGCGGATTGCTTCCTTGAGAAACATTTAAGCAAGAATCCTGCTGCGGCAGCTGAATGGGAAACAAAGCAAAAGTTGGACAAGGACCCACGTGTTACAAAACTTGGGCGTTTTATCAGAACGACCTCATTGGACGAGTTGCCGCAACTTTGGAACGTGCTTGCTGGAGACATGAGCCTGGTCGGTCCGCGGCCGATGATGCCCGAACAGAAGGCGCTTTATCCCGGTCACGATTACAACCTGATGAAGCCGGGAATAACGGGGCTGTGGCAAGTGTCTAAGAGGAACGAGGTCGAATTCTCGCATCGTGCGATTTATGACAGCGACTATGCGCGCAGCATCGGGTTCTGGGTCGACCTCAAAATTCTTTATCGGACCATCGGGGCCGTGTGTAACGGCACCGGTCGGTGAAATGGTAGGATCATGGAAACCAGATCGAGTTGCAGTGTGACCTTTACATCGACCGTTTACAAACTGATCCGGCGGACCGTCGGGATTTGGGCTTTCGCAGTCGCGCTGTTTCTGGGCGTGGGGCCGTCAGCCGCAGATTTCGACCTGGAACCGGGTGATGAAGTGCGCGTCTCTTTGACAGGCTTGGATGATTTGTCTTTCGACGCGACGATTGACGTGCACGGGGACATCAATCTGAATTGGCTGGGGCACTTCAAAGCGCAAGGGCTTTCATCTGAGGAGTTGGAGCAGCTGGTTCGGCAGGACGCCGCCGGAAAGATCGTCAAGCAATACGACCTTCAGGGGGAAATCTATATTATCCAGCTGGATGGCGACGAGATTGAAATCGCACGCACCGGCTATCGCCCGATCGTATTGGGCGGGGACGTGGCGCGTACGGGACTGATTGATTATCGCCCGGCCATTACGGCGCGTGAAGCGGTTGCGCTGGCGGGTGGCGTAAGAAGCCAGCTGCTGACAGAAGATGTGACCATCGATCCCATTCAGTTGGTACGCTATCAAACAACTTATGGTCAGGCTGCCGTCCAACACGCGCAAGCTGTTGTTGAGGTCTGGCGCGCGTCAACCGAATTGGCGGACAACATGAACCTTGCCCCGCCCAAACCCGAGGACGTCACCATTTCAGCAAAGGTTTTGCAAGAAATACTGGCTGAACAGATCAAGATCCGAACCATCAACCGCGACAACGAAGCGGGAGAGCGTACTTATTTCGAGAATGCAAAGACGCAGGCTGCGGCAAGGATCAGAATTCTGGAGCAGCAAAAGTCCGAGCTAGCCAAAGCGCTGGCTGCTGATGAAGAAGAAGAAGCAAGAGTTGTAAGTCTTGTGGATAAGGGATTGGCGCCGGGCTCACGGCTTGCCGACACGCGGCGTACCACTGTTCTTTCGGCCACGCGTCTTCTTGACGTTGAAGAAGACTTGGCAGCAACCGGGCTTATCCTGACCCGCCTTCGCCGCGATCAGGAGCAATATGAGCAAGAACGCTCACTGCGGTTGCTGCAGGAGCGCCGGACCGCAAATCTTGCCATTCGGGATGCCGCTGTTCGCATGGACACCATTTCAAAGTACCTGGCAGGCGCTTCGAATGAGATTGGTACCGAGTCGCTGATTTCAGATATCGATTATACCGTGACGATTTTTCGGGTGGTTGATGGAAAACTTCAGACGCTGGCGGCCGACAAACTGACGGAACTTTTGCCCGGTGATAGCCTGGAAGTATCCGTTCAGGAAATCATGACAGACGTTGCGCTGACCGAGTAATTGTACCTAGGGGAACTCGCCCGGAGTTTGGTTTTCCGAGGCCAATCGGATTGCCGATGTGAAGTTAAGTTTGGCAGGCGCAGGACATGAAGCGTATTCGAAAATTGATCCCTTACTCAGCAGTGCGCTTTGCATCGATTATGGGGTCGTGCCGAAAACGAAGCGGAAGACCGATATTCGTTGTCTCAATGCCGCGCAGCGGTTCAAGTTGGATCGGCAGCCTGTTGGGATTGGGTCCAAATACACAGTACCTCAGGGAGCCTTTCACACGAACATACGTGACACAGCACCCGAGCGAATCCTTGGTGGAGTTTGACATTGCGGCACCGCCAGATGTCTATCTTGATGTAAAACGGCGTATTCAGGCGGGTTCTGCGGCCTTCAGGCCCAGTGTGCTGGCTCACCTGTCTCAATGGCCGCCTTTTTCCCATGGCCCGGCCAGAATGGTCATCAAAGAAGTGAACCCCCATGCATGTGGGTGGTTTTTGCAAGAGTATGAGCCTGTATTGATTTTCCTGACGCGGCATCCGGCGGACATCGCGCTGAGTTTTCGGGAGCAAGGGTGGTGGGATACCAGTGGCGACCAATTGCGACGCTGGGAAGAGTTTGGGCAGCGGGTCGCACGTTGTTGGCGCGTTGCAGTCGATCAGGCTGAAGGCTGCGACCAGTTCCTACATGTAAAATACGAGGATCTGTGCCTGGATACAGAAGGGGTCTTGGAAACCATCTATGGGTTCTGCGGGCGCGAAATCAGACCAAGTGTTCGGTCATCCGTACAGGAGTTGTCTTCGGCATCTGCCCATGACTTCGACGACCCATATGATATTCATAGAAACAGCCGAAAACAGGTTGATAAATGGCGTGGTAAGCTGACCGATGAGGAAGTTGCGGCTTTGCGTACCGGATTTACCAGCGTCGAATTGCCCGACGCCTATTGTTATCAGTTTGATCGACGGTACACGGCGCTGAAAGACAAAAAGGATTTCGTGGCTGGTTGATCGGGGCCTCGGTTGGACATGCGTCTGGGCGTATCAGGTTTGATAAACGGAAAATTTGTGCGCCCTGATCAGCCGGGGCGCAGCCTCACCTCAATATCGGGTCTGCATAGTGTTTGACGTGTTTCATGTCGACGCGCGTTGCGACCAGAGCGGCAGGTCGAACGCCTGCGTTTTCCAGCTCGCGCATGGCTTGTAGAACCGAGTTTCTGTCCGTGCTGTTCCACCGTGCAAACAGAATGACCCGTTGTGAGATCTGAGACAAGTAAGCCGATTCCACGGATTTGAGAAGCGGCGGCGTATCCAACAAAATGACTTCGTATGAGTCCGAGAGGGAATACAGAAGGTTCAGGAACGCCGGGGAGCAAAAGAAATCTTCCACCGCCTTGGTCCGCGCTTCATCTTCCCGATCACCGATCAGAGGTAAAATATCCAAGCCATCTTGTGGTGTTCCGACAATGAAGTCTTGCATGGCCCGGGGGTCATTTACCGCCTTTTTAAGGGAATCGACCGTAAGCTGGGACAATTCCCGGTATGTCGACGTGACGGTGTCGCAATCAATAACTAGGGTCCGATACCCAGCCTGAGCGCAGCCCGAGCCGATCAAAAGCAGGGAGGAAGTCTTTCCTTCATCCGGTAGAGCAGAGGCACCCGAAAAGATGATGCAAGCTTCGTCTGCAAAGCGTTGTCCGGATTTCCCATCCAAATTTTTCGCAAAAAATTCAACAGCTTGCGGAAAGGTCGGAGAAGCGTCGTTTCGCAGGGTTCGCAAGCCGATATCACTACTGGCCAGAAGCTTCCTGCCGAAATGAGACAGCTGGGGATCGAACTTTCCGTCATTCGTAAAGAAGGTTTCGAATGGCGGTTCATTTTTGATTTCGGGTACAATTGCAGTCAGCTTTGTGCCGGTAATGCTTTCATATTCAAACGTGGTTCTGAGGCGATTTTGAACCAGCTCTCTCAGAACGGTCCAGGCCATACCGGCGAAGAACACAAAGAATAAAGCAACGATCGCAACCTGTGAACGTTTTGGGTTTGAATGATCAACGGACACCCGGGCTGTTTCGATGATATGCGCGCCTGCATCCAAGTAATTGCCCTGCTCTGTCCGGCGGCCCAACTGCGACACAAAATCCCGGTAAATCTCTTCAGCGACCAGAATTTCGTTTTCGATCCTCTTGGTGATCGAGTCATGTTGAACCTGTTGAACCTGTTGTTCCCGCAACGTATCGATGCGTAGGCTTAAAGCGGCAAATTGCCCGTTCAGAACTTCGATTTTCTGCTCTGAAGCTGCCTCTGCAGCATCAAGTGTTTCAAGGTCATTTTGCAGATCTGCCTGTTCAGACGAACCTTCCGGCAATACCCCCAATTGCCTTGCAAGGGTGACAGCCTCCTGATCCTTTCCGGCGTCTCTGAGGATCTGGATCGCAGCCAGGTCATCTTCGATAACGACCAACTCATTTAACACGAGCTTTGATCGTTTTTCCGCTTTGATCCGCTGCGCTTTGATCGTCGCATACTCGTCAGGCGAATAAGGGGTCTCGATCGAATGCGACTCGAGATCCGAACTCAGCTTGTTCAGGTCTTCGCGAATTTGCCCAATACGTGTCGCCAGCCACTCCTGAGATTGAAGAAGGTCGTCCCGCTTCATCTTCGTCAGAACTGACAGATACTCGGACGCGAGACTGTTCGCGACATTTGCCGCCTTGTGCGCAGATTTGGCCGTCACTTCTATTTGATAGACGGCCGACGTTTCACCGATTTGTTCGACGCTACTGGATTTCAATAGGTTTTCGATGGTTGTTTCGCGAAGCAGCTCGTCTTCGGATTGTGCGCCGTCCCCTGCCGGACCGGTGTCTTCTCCTACACCAACAAGGCTTAGCGCACCTTTGATGGCGCTGCGCAACAACGCAACCGGCGACAGGGAAAAGCCGGTTTCTTCCCCGGAAAACTCAGGGTCGGAGGTCAGGTCTAAACGATCAACGACATTTTCGACCAAGTCAGTCGAGCGCAAAAGCTCAAGTTCACTTTCCAAAGACGTCAGTGACAGCGGAAGCCCCGAGACCTGGGGGGTGAACTCGGTTTCCGTCTGAACGCGAGTTTCAATCATCACCTTCGCACTGGAGGTGTATTTCTTGTCAGCAGCATAGGTAAGAAGATAGGCTAGAACTGCACCGCCGAAGCTGAAAAGAACAATCCAAAGAAAAGAACGTCTGATAGCCCAGGCGACGTTTGACAGTACCCTAAGTTCCGGGTCGCCGGTTGACGGTGCGCCTAACCCGGAGAGTTCTACATCCAAGCCTCTGCGGTATTGATCGGTCATAACAAATAAACACTCGAAAAAAGGACTATTGCGAACATAGGCCCTGGACGGCTTTTTCAACAGAGAAAACTGCAATAGACAGCAACAATGTGCTAGGATTAAGGTGATTGGTTTAAGTTTTGGGGCTTATACGGCCCTAAACGCGTGGTTCGGAGTAAATTTGGCCTAAGACTGAGTTTTTGGATTTACCCTTAAATTAAGAATCGCTGCGCTTGGTAATTGTTGTTTGTACCCAGTCTTTTTGCTGGGAGGTTTGTGGGATCAATAGGGATGAATAAGACAGTTGATATGCGATTACCGCACATACTTGTCGGAGGAATGCCCGTCGCCCTTGCAAGCGACGAACAGCTTAATGCCGCGATGCTGGAAGATGTCGAACGTCGCAAAAGCGGAAATTTACATCGCGCGGTAACGGTCTTTGATTCCAATGCGCATGCCATCTCTTCTTATGCCAGTGATGAACGTTTTGCGAAGGTGATCAACTCGGCAGATATCGTCCACGCTGACGGTCAAATCGTCGTTTGGGCCTCGAAGATATCCCACAATGGGCCGGGGATCCCCGAACGTACGGCAACAACCGACTTCATCCATACGGCGGCAAAAGTCGCACAAGAGCACGGGTTGAGTTTCTATCTGCTTGGTGGCGTGGAAGACATCAATCGGCACTGTGCTGAAAAGCTGACTGAACTGTATCCTGGGTTGAAAATTGCAGGCCGGCGGAACGGCTATTTCAGCGATGCGGAAGAAGACGATATTGTCGCCGACATCAATGCCAGCGGTGCCGATATTCTTTGGGTTGGTCTCGGCAAGCCAAAAGAGCAATATTTTTCAGCTCGGGTTGCGTCAAAACTTGAACATTGCGCCTGGGTCGTGACCTGCGGGGGGTGTTTTCATTACATCGTCGGGGACTATCCGCGCGCGCCTCTTTGGATGCAGAATTTTGGGTTAGAGTGGGTTCATCGCATCGCAACGGGCCCAAGGTACTTATTCACAAGGTATTTGGTGACTGTGCCACATGCATTGAGCATCGTTTTGAAAAAAGATGTGTCGCGACTGTTTGCGCGCCGCTGAACGCTGGTGTCTGTTTTCAATGGTGCTTTGTGTAGACTGAAAGGTGTCACGTCACGGGCTTAAAGGGTATTTTTCGTGTTTGTTGCTGATTTTATTAGACGTGTTTTGATCGAAACTCCGGCGGAATGGTTCCGGGACATTCTGTTGTGCGCGTATGCTCGGCAAGAGTGTCACGCGACATATGTACCGATATTGGCCAAGCCGTTCAGTGACCGGGCTCTCAATAAGGTGGGCGTTGTTCGGAATGAATGGTGCGGGCACCACAGATCGACGATGCGAAATGCCCGTGGCTCTTCCATCACCAAGAGGGGTGGATGACGCATGAGTGTTTCAAATACGGTCCAGTTGGCCGGAGACCTGCGCATCAATCAAGTTGTCCGAATCACTAAGCGTGTACTTGGCGCTCGGTTTCTGAACGACGAAGACTTCATGCCCTCTATCTCGCCGGACCAGGGGCGGCATCTGGCAGACCTTGCACGTCGCGCCCGGGGCGACATAAACACGCCCATCCTGATACTGGGCGTTATGCCAAGATCGGGTACAAATTTTGTTCGCGACCTTGTGGCAAAACATCCCGACGTCGCGGCTGATCCCGGCAGACTTTACGAGTTCCCCCTGTTGCACGCGGCGGGGGATGCCGCTGCATTTACCCGCGACTTCTTACGATATTTTCCAAGAAACGAAGAGGTCATGGGAAAGTATGACGTTCTGGCCATGCTGGCCGGGGCGTGGTTTCGTGAGTTGCAGGCGCAAGATGACACGAAACACATTTTGCTGAAATGCCCGCACGTTCAAGATCTGTCTCTTGCACGCCATATTTTTCCCGACGCAAAAATCATTCTGTGCCTGCGGGACGGGCGCGACGTCGTGGAATCCTCTCTCAAGACATTCTCGCGGTTTTCCCTGACCAGTAAGAATTTTCGCCAGTTGGCTGATGAATGGCGCCTTGGCACCGAGGCGATCATGACCTTTGACAACGCCGGAGAAAATGCAAACGCGGACACGATGATCGTCAGATATGAGGACGTCGTAGCGGATACGCATGGAAATGTGCGCAAGGTGCTTTCCCATGTTGGATTGGTCGAAGATCGTTTTCCATGGGATGAGATCGACAAGATGCCGGTCCGCGGTTCATCGCGATCGAAAGTGTCGAATGATGATCGTTGGAAACCCGAGGCAAAATCAGCGGATTTCAATCCGGTAAAGCGCTGGGCGTCCTGGTCGGACGCAAAAAAAGCGCGGTTTGACAGGCTGGCCGGAAGCGCGCTGGAGCTGGCTGGTTATGAACGCTGACCTGCAAAAACACTACAAACCGCATGTCGCAATCTGCGTTGCCACGTATCTGCGGCCTCAGGGGCTTCGCTCATTGATCGAAAGTCTCGACGCGCAAAAACTTGAGGGTAAGACCGTGCGCGTCACATTGGTAATTGTTGATAACGCGCCGGACGCAACCGCCAAGGATACCTTGGGTGACATACAGAATTTGACGAAATGGCCGGTTCTCTATGTCGTCGAACATGTGCGCGGCATTGTGTCCGCGCGCAATCGGGCTTTGGCCGAAGCACCGCAAGACGCGGATTACATCGCATTTCTGGACGACGACGAATCCGTGTCTGAGCATTGGTTGGAACGGATGCTGGAAGCAGTAATGCTTCCAGATACTGTCGCCGTTCAGGGGCCGGTTGAGCCAAAATACCGGCAGGACCCACCTGCTTGGGTCGACACGCTCAATCTGTTCCGTATGGGGCCTTATGAGCAGGGCGCGCGCCTGAATTCGGCTGCCACCAACAATTCGATGGTCGATGCGAGTGTTGTCCGCAAGCTTGGGATCAGATTCGATCCGCGTTTCAACATCACCGGCGGTGAAGACGAGGAATTTTTCACAAGGCTGCGCCAAGCGGGCGGCACAATCCGTGCGTCGTCGGACGCCTTGGTCTGGGACGATGTTCCCGAAAACCGGACTTCAATGCGCTGGCTTGCGCGTCGTTGGTTTCGCAAGGGCAACACGTTGGGCCGCATTGCACTGATCCATCGCCGCGGGATCGTGATGCGCGCCATCAAGGGGTTTGGCGCAATAGGTTGGGGCTGCCTGACCTGTGTCTGTTTGGGTTTTGGGTCAAGCGCAAGGTGGCATCGCGGTGTGTTGGAGGTATTTCGGGGGTTCGGGATGCTAGCGGCCCTATTGCGGTTCGATTTCGCCGAGTACAGCACGTCGGCCGTGCAGGTTGACCGGGTCGGAGGGCGATGAAATGGAGCGGAAATCTGCGCCCGAATTCTCAATCATCATCCCGGCTCGAAATATGGAGCGGTTCATCGAGGAAACGCTGGAAAGTGTCCGCAAACAATACATGTCGGACTTTGAAGTTCTGTGTATTGATGACGGTTCGACAGATGGTACTCGGGACATTCTTGATAGGTTTGCCGGAACCGATGATCGCTTTCTGCCGGTTTCAGGGCCAGCCAAAGGGGTCAGCGCCGCCAGGAACCTTGGGTTGCAAATGGCGAAGGGAAATTTGCTTTTGTTTCTTGATGCCGACGATGTTTTGCATCCTCAGGCATTGGACAGGTTCCGTGCGGCCCTGACCGATCCGCAGGTCGTGGGTGCAGTGGCCGGTGTGCAGCGCATCAACATGGAAGGTGAAGAACTGCGGGGGGCAGATAACCGTCTCCTTGTCCCGCAGCAGGATCAACTGGCGGCACTGCTGCGAAAGAACTTCATCGTAAACGGCGGTGCGCTTGCCCTTCGTACCGATATTGCGCGGCAGTCCGGAGGATTGGACGAAGAACTTAATAATGGTGAGGACTGGGAATTTTGGTGCCGTGTTGCGCTGATCGGCCCGTTTGCGGTGGTCGATGGACCTGCGCTTTTACTCTATCGACAGGTCGCCAGCGGCGCCAATTTCATGACCCGCGGTCCGGTTTTTTCCCGCCGCGTTCCATGCATCGACAAAGTCGCCGAAAATCCAGCGATGCAAAAAGAGTTTGGATCGCGCTTGCGGCGTCTACTGCGGGCCAGGCAAATTGATGTCTTCTGGACCGGGGTCAGAAATCAATACCAGTATGGGCGCAAACCCGCCGCGCTCTTTGAAGGGCTGTGCGGAATGCTTATGTATCCAGACAGCCTGTTTCGCCCTAAATTGATCTGGCGGTTCGTTCGCAGCCTGGATCGAAGAGTTTAAGTTTAACGAGTATGCACAGAAGACCCGTGCGGAGGACAAAGGCAATGGCGCTGTCACGACGCGTTTTGTTAAAGCAGGGAACCGCGTTAGCGGTCTTAGCGCCATTTGTTCATTGTCTGCCGGCCTCAGCGGATACAGGCGTATCGCAGGACAGCGCCGTTGGGTTTGCCGGTGACAACGCCGTCCAGTTAACAGTTCTGGACACAGTTTTTGACCTTGCCGAGCCTGTTGCCGTTTCGGACACAGATCGCGTGAAATGGGCGCCGGACCCCCGGAACGCTTTTGGATCTGCAGGTCAATTGAATGGCCGATCAGGATGGTTTTCGGGTGATATAAATCTTGTCCAACCGCAGCTGTTTACGGCATGGCCGGAAGTTGTCCCGCAAAGCCGCCGCAGCGGGTTTCGGCAGGGTAAGAAAGCGCACCAGAAACACACACTGGCCGATCAACCCGAGAATTGGCGCATTAGTATCGATGGGGATCCTGCACAGATCGTAGCGCTTTATCGAAGATCATCCCCGATCGGCACGTGGGCGGTCGCCATCAGACGATGGGAAAGCAGCAAGCGGCACTATATGACGTTCGAGCTGGATCGTCCTGTTCAGGATGGTGCGCTCGTCACGATTGAAGGGCCCTCGGTTCCCAAGTCCGAACTCCGCCGCGAGCCGCAGGTATTCACTGAGGCAGTCCATGTATGTCAGGCCGGGTATCCGCTGGCTGGTCCCAAGATCGGTTACGTCGGCGGTTGGTGGGGTCACGACAAGGACGGTCGCAGCGGCAGCACTGACGCCCTGTTGTCGGAAAGCACTGCCTGGAGCCTGATTTCAGCAGAAGATGGAACCACAGCGAAATCTGGGCAACTGACCCTGGCAAAACCAGTCGAGGAATTGCATCAGAAGGACGCAAATTTCAACGGCTGCGACATTTACGAGGCTGACTTTTCGGATATCGAAACCCCTGGACAATATTACTTGCATGTCGAGGGTTTCGGGCGATCTTTCCCCTTCGAAGTTTCGCCTCAGCCCTATGAAAAGGCGCTGAGGCTGGCCGCGCGTTGGTATTTCCACCAAAGGTCCGGTTGTGAGATTTCAGAGCCATATGGCGAAGGCCGGACACGCCCCCGCAACGGCCATCCCGATGACGGGCTGACCGTCTGGCAAACCCAAGTGACCATAGGCCAGACGATAGAAGGGTATGGCAAAGCTGATGCTTTCAAATTGCTGTCCGAGTATGCGGCGGCTCATCCGGTCAACGGTTCGGCTGATCAGGATCCCATGACCCCCAATCCACATGCTTGGGGGGGCTGGCACGACGCCGGGGATTGGGACCGGCGCATCCAGCATATGGATGTCGTGTATCACATGGCTGATATCGTCGAGACCTTTGAATACACTCGGTCTTTATCCCTTAACCTGCCGGAAAGTGGCAAATCCTTCGCAGACCCTGCTGTTGCCGCCAAAAAGGACGGCCAGGATTTGGGGGACGGGGAAACAGTTTTGCCGGATCTTATCCACGAGGCGCTGTGGGGGGCTTCGGTATGGCGCAGAACGCAAGGGGACGACGGGGCCATCATTGGTGGGGTCGAGTATTCAAGCAGCGGCATTATCGGATCGGTTTCGTGGAACCCGGTCCAGACAACCTATGCTTATGGTGCCGAAGACTGGGCCGCCTACCGTTTCGCTTTTGGGGCTGCAAAACTGGGTCATGTGATCAAGACGGTCTGCGGCGACGCCGTATTGGGGGACGCCATAATAGACGAGTCTGTCCGGGCCTGGCATTGGGCCGAAAGCCAGCCGGTGCCAACGCAGGACCAGTCGGAAATCAACCGCGACAGCGTGTTGCGGGCACGTATCGCATCGGCGGCGGTTGTTTACCGAGCGAGCGGTGACGAGGCCGCCCGCGTTCTGTTCGAAGACAATAATCCGTTTGCGCCTCAATCCGACGACCCGATCAAGGCAATCAAGGCTGAGAGATATCCCAATTCTTACCTCGAGTATGTTCGGGCGTCCCGTGAAGGGCGACCTGCGAACCCGAAAATCGTTGCGGCAATAGAAGGATGGATCAAGTACCGTGCCTTACAGCTGAAACGCATGGGGCGCGATTTCGGATTGCACACGACCGAAACCTATCCGTGGAGCCGGGCCTGGATGCGGTTCGGGCCGGGCTCAAACTGGCGCGCCGGTCAGTGGATGATGTACTATGCCGCAAAAGGCGAACTGCCAGCCGAATTTCAAAATGCTGCGATCGAAGGGATGTGGTTCGGGCTGGGATGTAACCCGGCCAATGTCTCATTTGTTCAGGGGCTAGGACAGCGCGATTTCGCTGACCCGTTGATGACCGAAAAGTTTGGGACGACCACTATTCCCGGTCAGATCAGCTTTGGCGTGACTGGCGGAAAGATGCATGAGTGGGAACTGAGAAAGGTGGCCGGTTCGATTTATCCGGCGAACCAGGAAGACTGGCCTGTTTATACACAGATTTTTGAAAGCCGAAGCATCGTGATTTCTGCCGAACACGGTATGAAATCAAACGCCCTTGAGTGGCTGATCGCCTGCGCGCTTGCGACCGCGCAGGAACGCTGATGTGATCCCTAATCACAAACCCAAAAGGCCCCCCTTTCGCCAACCTCTTGCATTGACTATGTGTAGCGGAACGCCAGCGGAGCGTCGCCGGCCCTTGATGTCTGCCTTGAACAATCGGGAGCGCGCCAATGTTCTTTCTCCGTCCGGCACTTGCCGCATTTTGTGTATGTGCATTGCCTGCAGTTGCGATAGCGCAGTCCGAGGTGGTGGGTTCGGAAGGTCTGCAAATTGAGCTGAATACGGTTCAGGATGTCGAAAACGCCTGCCGACTGTCGTTTGTGGTGGAAAACCAAACCGGGACAGCCATTGACGAAGCCAGCTTTGAGACGGTGATCTTTGATGCCTCCGGCAGCGTGGTCAGCTTGACGCTCTTCAATTTCCGTGACCTGCCAGCAGATCGCCTGCGTGTGCGCCAGTTCGTCTTGCCCGACAGGGACTGTAGTTCGATCGGAAAAGCCCTGATCAACGGCACAAACACCTGCAAGGTGGCCGGGGAGGAGAGTTCGATTTGTGAAGACAGTCTGAAACTGCAAAGCCGAACAGATGTGGAGTTGATTGGATGAGCCCCTTTGATGCGCTGCGCGAAATCCTGGATCTGGGCGGGCCTGTTGTTGCGATCCTGATCGCGATGTCGGTGGTGACTGTTGCGGTCACGCTTTACAAGCTTTGGCAGTTTGCCGCGTCCGGCGTCGGGCGTCACCGGGTGTTGTCCGAGGCGTTGGCGGCCTGGGATGCGGGCGATCCGCAAACCGCCCACGCCCGTCTGGACAAAAGCCGCAGTTACCTTGCCCCTCTGGTACGGGTCGCGATGAATGCCTCAGATACGCCGGGTCTGGACCAACGGCTGGATGCCGAGGCCGGTCTGGCGCTTGCCGGGCTTGAACGCGGCTTCCGACTGTTGGACACCGTGGCGCAGCTTGCGCCGCTGCTGGGTCTGTTCGGTACGGTCCTGGGGATGATTGAGGCATTTCGCAGCCTGCAATCCGCCGGGTCGTCGGTCGACCCATCACTGCTTGCCGGAGGTATCTGGGTTGCGCTGCTGACAACGGCTGTGGGACTGGCTGTGGCGATGCCGACCTCGATGCTGTTGTCCTGGTTCGAAAGTCGCACGGCGCGCGAACGGGTTTTTGCGGACAAGGCGCTGCGCACAATTCTGGTGCCGGGGCAGGCTGTTGCGCAGGCCGACGATACCCGGGCCGTGGCGACCGCCCCCGGACATGCGTAACACCGCACCCTTCGTACGACGTCCCATGTCGATGACTCCGCTCATCGACGTGATTTTCCTGCTGTTGCTGTTCTTCATGCTGACCTCTACCTTTTCCAAATATGGCGAAATCGAGCTGAGCAACGCAGTGGGCGGCAGTACGACTTCGGCGACACCGACCGAGCGCTTGTTCCTGCAGTTGGGGGCGGAGCGGCTGGTGCTGAACGGGCAAACGGTCTCTCTCAATGATCTGGAAACGCAATTGGAGGCCGGGCAGGTTTTGGTCAGTTTGGACCCGGATACAACGGCGCAGCGCGTCATCGACGTATTGGTCCGGCTGCGCGGGCGTGACGGGTTAAGCGTTCTGGTGCTGGAATGATCAAGTACAGACGCCCCAAACGCAGACGCGACTCGACGATTGCGCTGATCAACGTCGTTTTCCTGATGCTGATCTTTTTCCTGCTCACCGGCACATTGGCTCCGCCGCTTGATCCGGATCTCGAGCTGGTGAATACGGCAGACCTAGAAGGGCGCGAGCCACCCGATGCGCTGATCCTGCACGCCGACGGCACGCTTAGCTATCGTGGAATTCCAACCGACCCCGAAACGCATATGCGTGACCAAGGGGCCGAGGCCGTGCGCATCGTCCCCGACCGAAACGCACCGGGCCCGCGTCTGATCGAGGTAACCGGCGCGCTACGCCGTCTGGGCGCGTCATCCGTCTTTGTTGTGACCGAGAAGGCGCTGGAATGATCCGCCGGTCGGTTATGATTGCGGCGGCAGCCATTCTGGTGTCGCTGTTTTTGCACCTGATAGGGTTAAGCGTGACCGGGCAGCGGTTTGCAGAAGACGCGCCAGGCGGCCAAGCGCCTGAATCAATTGAGCTAAGCACGACATTCGAGGATCTTGCCGAGGTTGTCGCCGAGCCGGTTGAACCCGAACCGGCCGAGGCACCTGAGCCACCGGTTGAAACACTGCCCGAAGAACCGGAAATCCCGGTCAGTGAGGCGCTTGTGGCGTCTGAAAACCCGCAAGAGGTTTACGCGCCTGATATCGGCGAAGCCGAAGTGGTTCAGCCGACTGCAACGGAACCGGTTGAGCCTGATGTGGCAGAGACCGAAAACACATCCGAAAGCGATGCCGCCGCCGGCGAAGATGTCAACGAAACCCCGCCGGTTGAGGAGGAAACAGCAACCGATGTGCCCGAAGGAATCCCCGAGGCAGTCGCGGTCGAGCCAGAGGTCGCGACCGAGGTCCAGCCCGTATCGCCCCAACCGCAAGAGCTGGCGGCGCTGCCGGTCACCCCGTCGCCCGAGGCCGTGATCCCTGTTGTCCCGTTGGAGTCTGAGGCGATTGAGCCGGATGATCCGGTTGATCCAACCGACCAGGATGCAAATGAAGACGTGACAGAACTGGCCGTGACGTCTTCGATCCGACCGCAGCGCCCCGACCGGCAACCAACGCCCGAAAGGCGGGGCACCCTGAACGGCGCGCGCGACTTTAGCGAGTTGCAGTTCCCGTCAGAGGTGGTTGAATCGCCCCTTTACGCCTACAGGCGCGAAGGTCTGGATGCCTTCACGTCTGGCAGCAGTGGCAGCCGTTCGGGCGGGCGTGGCCCCGGCAATTCGGACACCACCAATTATGCGGGTGAAGTCTTGGTCCACCTGAACCGCGCGCCCCCGGTATTTGTTGCTGCCCGGGGATTTGCCAAGGTGTTTTTCGAAATCAATCCCGATGGCACGCTGGCCTGGGTTGATGTCATCGACAGTTCAGGGTCGTCCGATGTTGACCGGGCCGCTCGGGCGCAGGTGCAGGCGGCCTCGCCCTTTCCGCTGCCGCCAGGTGGGGTCAGCCGCAAGTTGTCCTTCTTCTACACCAGCAATTGATTGGCAGGATTGAGTCCCTCATCCGTGCAATACAGAACCAGTTTTGGGCGGGATTTTGCCCGAATCCACCATTTCCGGTGTGCGGGCTCACGACACGGGAAGTCTCATTTGCAAACCTGAATAATTTTTGTCATTTAAAGAGGTATCGTCGCATTTCTTTGATCAACTTTTTGTAACGAAACACAACTGATCGCGAAACATACGTAAATACTCAGGAAATTGGGTTTTGTGCGGTTTTCTGCATTTGCAAAGATGCAACAAATACCAACTTTGCCCAGAATGAAGTGCAGCGAAACCATTGCGCACGCTCGGAATTTGTCCGAGTAGGCCAGCAGTCGCTTTGACGGCTACACTCCTCTCAAATCTTATGGATTTACCATGAAAAATCTCCTCATTGCATCGACCGCGTTGATCGCAACCGCAAGCGTTGCTGCCGCGGATGTTAAATTCAGCGGCTACGGCCGTTTTGGTATTGGATATCAGGAAGACCGCACCGGTACTGTTGACAACTTTACCACGGACGCAAACGGCGACATCGTCGCTGATGGCACCGCGAACGTCGACACCGATAACACCATCCTGGTCTCGCGCTTCCGTCTGAACATCGACGGCACCGCAGAAACCGATGGCGGCGTTGAGTTCCAGGCACGTGTTCGTCTGCAGGCTGATGACGATTCCGGCAACGGCGAACAGAACAGCGCGGGTCTGAACGGCGCACGCTTCTCGGTCATTTACGGTGGTCTGCGTGTTGACGCAGGCAACGTGGCCGGTTCCTTTGACAACCTGGCAAACTACTTCGGTAACGAACCGGGCCTGGAAGAGTTTCTGGGTCAGTATTCGGGCGTGAACTACAGCTTTCTGGAGTACACCTCGACCGGTTCAGGCGCGAACGCTGTGTTCTTCCAGTACGCAGTCGGCGATTTTGCATTCGGCGCATCGTACGACCAGGCAACCATTGCTCTGGACGGTGTTCCGCAGGATGCAGACCGCTGGGACATCAGCGCAACCTACAACTTCAACAACATCACCGCTGCACTGGCCTATGGTCAGACCAAGGCGAACGTGAACAGCAGCAGCGAAAAGCAGTCGCTGACCGTTCTGACCCTGGGCGCAGAATTCGGTGACTTCTCGGGTACTGTGTTTGTCGCGGACGATGACGTTGTTGATGACGCTGAGAACGGCACCGCATACGGTCTGTCGCTGGCATACAATCTCGGCGCCGCAACCACCCTGCAGTTTGCTTACGGTGACGGTTCCGCTGACAACGATACCCGCAATATCGGTATTGGCGCCATCTACGACCTGGGCGGCGGTGCATCGCTGCGTGGTGGTATCGGCGAAATCAAAATGGGTGACGAGGACGGTCGCATCCGCGCTGACTTCGGTGCTCAGTTCAACTTCTAATTTGATCTAAACCACAAAGTTTAAGGGCAGGTCTCCGGACCTGCCCATTTCTATTGCTGCTAGCCTATTTCTTCTCAAAGAACAGGATGACCTCGCCCAGCCGGACGCCATAACGCGAGACATAGGCTCGGTTCAGCAGGCGATCATCCTCCAGCAGCCACATCCAGTCGTCGAAGTTGACCCGCATGGTGCCCTCTTTGACCGGCAAGTCGATCTTGTAGGTCCAGTTGAACGTATCGCCACGTTCGACCCCGGTAGCGGTTCCCAGAACGCCAGGTGCGGTGCCGGTCCAGGTGTCCGCGCCCGTTTTGGTCAACGTCCAGACACGCTGTTCGGTGGCGCCGTCATCATAGACGAAATCCTCAACCAGGGTCAGGGTTTCTCCATCCCACGTTCCATCGATGTCTACTGTAAAGCGGCGCGGTACGTTGCCCAGAACATCCTGAAACTGGCCATAAGCGACGGTCTTGCCCTCAAAGAACTCTTCAAGGTTCAACTGCCGGTCAGATAGAAAGGTCTTGGGAACGCGCGGTTTGGCTGAACAGGCAGTCAGAACGGCCAGTCCGGCGATCGCCAGACCCGCAACAAGGACCCGACGCGAGATCATTGCAGCGGCCTTTGTTCTGCGTCCGCATCATAGCCGTTTGAACTGGGGACATGTGTGGATTTAACTTCGGGCCCGGGGCGCATCGTGGCAATCAGCTCTGCGACCTTGATACCGAATTTGCGCATCTCGGATCGGTTCATGATTACACCGTTTTCGGTCAGGTACATCCAGTCGGTGACGTCCAAAGTGTGTCCCCCGGCATCCTCAGGCAATATGATCCGGTAGGTCAGTTTGACCGTCGAACCCGAAATCGTGCCTTTGCCTTCACCGACGATGTCATCCGCCGTGGCGATGAACGTATTGCCGGTGCCCAGCGTCAGATACCACTTGCGTGTCATCTGTTTGCCGTTGGAATAGGTGAAATGCTCGGCCAACGTGCCGGTGTTGCCATCCCATTTCCCCACCATACGGGCGACAAAGCTGTTCGACATCTTGCCGTTCGGGCCATAGATCAGCCCTTCGGACAGGATCTCTCCGTTCAGAACCTCTTTCATTTTGAATGCAGGTCCAGTGCCGGTGTAGTCGGCCGGTGTTTGCGACCGGAAGCTCAGGAACCGGTTCTTGGCGATAAACAAAGCGAGAGCGGCGAGCAGTAAAACAACAAGCGTTTTCATTTGGCTGAGACCTCCGTGGGCAGCGTCAGGACCATACCAAACGCGCCGAGTTTCAGGATGCAGGGTAGTACCGCATAAGCCAGATTGAGTGTTTCCAGGGCTTGGGCGGAATTCGATTGGCCAGGTGAAAAGCCGCTGCGTTCCAGCAGGGGCAATGTAAAGAAGGCGGCAAGCGCGAGGCCCAGCTTGCCCGCAAAGGACCAGATGCCGAACGCGGCTGAGGCGTTCAGGCCGGCGCGGGTCAAAACGACCGAGAACATGGCGGGCAGGACCACCATATCGGCCCCAAGTGCCGCACCCGAGGCAAGGCAGATCAGAGCAAATCCCAAAAGCTCACCCGCTGGCAACATTGCAGCCCCGATAAAGCCGGCTATGGACAGCGGCATAGCCATGATTAGGGTCTGTTTTGGACCAATGCGATTGCTGAGCTTGGCCCAAAGCGGAACGCAGGCCCCCGCGCTGAGGAAAAACAGGATCAACAGGGGACCCGCCTTGCCCGGCAATTGCAGCCTGTCTTCGACGAAGAACAGAAATAGGGTTGAGGTGATGGCGACCGGCAAACTGTTTACCAGCGCCAGCGCCAAAAGTCGCAGCGCCCCAGCCCGCCCCAGCCCTGCGAAAGACAGGCCTTCGCCAGTAATAGGCGGGCGCCGCCACATTGGGAATGTCAGCGCGATGGTTACGATCGAAAGGACGCCCAGAAACAGCCCAAAGGCGGGGTATCCCTGCGCGCTCGCCCCTAAAGCGACGAACAGTGCAGGCGCGCTCGCGGCAATGACAACCCCCGCCAATTGTCCACCTTCACGGAAGGCTGCCAGCGTCATCAACTCTTTTGCGTCTGGTGTTTTGGCCAGGGTTGCGCTGCGCCCGTAAAGCAGGATGGTCCCGAGGCTGTAGGCCGAGAATAGCAGGATCAGGATCAGGATCAGCGATGTCACGTTTGCGCCCTGTGGCAAGGCAAAGAGCAGCGGAAAGCCGACCGCCAGCCCAACAGCGGCCATGGCGGCGAACAACAATTGACCGCCCGGCCATCGGTCAATCGCCCAGCCTATCAGCGGGTCTTGCACAAGATCCACAAGCCGGATCAACAGCAGTGCCGTTCCAATCACTCCAAGGCTAATCCCAAGGTTCACGGAGGCAAAACGCGGCAGGTGGATATAGAGGGGAATACCCGCCGCTGCGAGCATCAGCGCATAGAGGCTGACCCGGGGATACAGCATCACTGTCCCTTCAATTGCCGCGTAAAGCTTGCGGATCTGGTATTATCTCCCAGAAAGATCGACATGAATGTCTTTTTGACGCCTTGCCCGGACAGGGTGCAGGTTTTGCGCCCGTTCCGCCAGAAACCAACCTTGTTCGGCCCTTCCGAGATGGCCAGATAGCTGTCGCCTTTGCTGACGGCCTGAAAGCACTGCTCAAGCTGGGCTTGTGTCAGCCCGCTGTTTCCTTGCCGTGTCATCTCATCCAGCGTGGATTCGACCAGAGCCTTCTGCTTGAGGTTTTTGCGGTAGGTCAGCTGCAATCCGAAATCATCGCTCCAACTGAACGGGGCACCGCCTGGCGTGAACAGCTTTGCGTCATAGATCGGCAGGCCAAGGTAACGGAACGTGGCGGACCCGCGCAGTTCGGCGTTCGGCAATTCGTTCGACACGGTTGACGCTTCCAGCCCGACTGGGGCCAGCAAGGTCAGCGACAGCAGAGCGACGCACCAGACCGAGCTATTCGGCCGCGACAGGGATGACCGGGTCATTTTTGGCAATGCCATTGTCAGCTCCGATGGTTTGCGGGGTGCCGTTCAACTGCGCGACAACATGCATCGCGCTGGCAATCCCGTCCTCGTGAAAACCATGCCGGTTATATGCACCGGCAAACCACGTTTTGTTCTGTCCCTGCATGTCGCGAATTTGCCCCTGGGCCTTCAGTGCGGCTTGATCGAAAACCGGATGGGCGAATTCGACTTCGTCATAGATTTTTTCTGCGGGAATATCCGCCGCAACATTGAGCGTTACAAACATCGGATCACTGTCCGGAATGTTCTGTAACCGGTTCATCCAGTAGGTAACGCCGACATTTCCGGCCTGTGAACGATAGGTCCAGCTGGACCAGCAGGCCCGCCTTTTGGGCATCTGGCCGGGATCGCAATGCAAGACGGCCTTGTTGGGTTGGTACTTGATCGCGCTAAGGGCAGCAATTTCTTCGGGTGTGGCGTTGTCGCCCAGAATGGCCAGCGACTGGTCGGAATGGGTGGCAAGGATGATCTCATCATAAAGGTCAGTCTGGCCTTCGCTGAGTACGGTCACGCCCAGTTCATCCCTCTGAACATGCTGCACGGGGGAGGCGACGCGGATTTCGCAACCGCGGGCGCGCAATGCAGCCTCGATCCGGCGGACATATTCGATGCTACCGCCTTTTACCGTCCACCACTGATGCTGTTTTGACCGATCACCGGCCAGCAAGGCATGGTTCTGAAAGAACTGCACCAGCGAACGTGCGGGAAAGCGGTCAATGAACTCGACGGGGGTAGACCAGATCGCCCCGCACATGGGCATCAGGTAGTTGTGGCGGAACCAGTGGCCCAGACGCAGTTCGTCGATCAGTTCACCTATCGTCGTGTCATTGTTCTTGGCAGCCTCCGGAGCCTGTTTGCCAAAGCGCAGGATGTCCGAAATCATCTTGTAATATGCCGGGCGCATCAGGTTGCGTTTTTGCGCTGTCAGGGTGCGCAGATTGTTCAACCCGTATTCAAGGCGACCATTGTCGATCGTGGCGCCAAAGCTCATCTCGCTTTTGGTGACCGGGACGTTCAGTTCGTCGAACAGTTTGGTCAGGTTGGGGTAAGTGGCATAGTTGAACACGATGAACCCGGTGTCGACCGGTTGATCACCGTTTTTGCCAGCCATCACAGTCCTTGCATGGCCGCCCAACCTTGGTTCGGCCTCATAGATCGTTACATCATTGTCTTCTGATAGATAGTAAGCTGCGGATAGGCCTGAGATTCCTGCACCCACAATTGCGATTTTCTTGCGTGCGCCCCTTGGTTCGTCGAACATGTGATCCCCTTAGTTCGGCAATTTAAAAGGATTACGCATCAGATGCGGGTACGGATCAATCACGTTGGACTTTTTTTGAACGTGCGTTACATCGTGATGCCTTGCCTGGTTTTTTGAGCGTTAACGTGATCCAGCTTTGTTGCCGATCCGTAAAATCCTTAAATTGTCTGAAACAACACGAAACCAATGTCCGGGCCATATGTACCCGACAGTCCGGATGGCCCAAGCATGAGCAGTTTTGACGGAAAAACCTATTGGATCGTTGGCGCCAGTGAGGGGCTGGGCCGATCTTTGGCCCAGGCGCTAAGCCGACAGGGGGCAAAACTGATCCTCTCGGCGCGCAATGCGGCGCGATTGGCCGAGATTTGCAAAACCCTTCCGAACGCGCGGGCGGTGCCGTTTGATGTGACCGATCTGGCGGCTGTGCGCCGGGCCGTTGCAGATGTCGGCGTGGTGGATGGGCTGGTCTACAATGCCGGTGCCTACGAGCCTATGAAATCGGCCGATTGGGATACCGAAGCTGTTCTGTCCATGACAGACGTGAACTACCTTGGCGCGCTGCGTGTGTTGGGTGAGACTGTGCCAGGGTTTATACGGGCCGGACAGGGCGACATTACCCTGATCGGGTCTTTGTCTGGCTATCGCGGGCTTCCGGCTGCTGTCGGATACGCGGCCAGCAAGGCGGCGCTTGTCTCATTGGCTGAAACGATGCGATTTGATCTGGCAGGCACGGGGGTAACTGTTCGGATCGTCAATCCGGGTTTCATTAAGACCCGCCTGACCGAAAAGAACACGTTCAAGATGCCGATGCTGATGACACCCGAGGACGCGGCGGACCGGGTGGTCAGGGCGATGTCGCGCCGCCGGTTCCGCACCGATTTCCCGGCACCGTTCTCTTGGGTGATCCGTTTGCTGGATTACCTGCCAGATTGGCTGATTTACCGTGGAAAATAGAGTCTAATCAGGCGTTCTAACCAAACTGCCCCTGACAGAACCAGCCTGCCGACATCGTGCCGCCATGGCCGTAAAACAGCCACAGTCGCTCACCCTGTTCGGTGACCACCACCCAGTAGTCACGCACGCCGCTGCGCCAGTTGGGGTCATCCAGCCACCATTCGGGTGCGATCCGTTCCGGACCGGTGGCCTGTGCCAACTGCCAGTCGCGCCCGCGCCACCGAAAGGCGGCTGGAACATCCGGGGCTTCAGCGGCCATCACCGGCTCGGGCTGCCACATCTGCAACGGACGCGGGCGCGACGGGGCAGGCCAGTCACGGGCGGGTTCCGACCACGCCGCCGCCAACGTCTGCGCGGTTTTTTCGGGGATATGTGAGGCTGCCGGGTGCCGCCGGGTGATCACGTCCAACCCGACCCGCGCGCCCAGTTTGCCGATCAGATCATCTACGGCTGTATTGCCCTCCAGCCGCGCGCGGGCCACACGGCGGGCCTCGGCGTGACCGGCCACGGTGCGGGCATGGATGGGCTCGGTCTGGATCGCCTCAAGCCGCAGCATGTCGATGCCATAGCCTGCGTCTATTTTGTCGATTTTCATCTCTAACAAGGGGCGAATGCGGTGTTTGTCGTAAGTGGGCCGAGCCAAACCAACCTCGATGATCTCGGCCGCCTGATCGGCGCGATGCGCCTCAAGCCGTAGGGTGCGGACGCCACGCGCCTTCTCTTCCAGCTTCGCGCACAGCGTGGGCAGCACCCGGTCGATGGCGGCCATCACGTCCTCGATCAGGCCGATCGGATTGGGCAGGGTCATCCGCACCGCAAAGTGATGCGGCGGACGCGCGGGGGATACCGGTTCGGGCGCGCTGCCCATCGCTTGGTCCAGTCTCATCACCAGCCCGCGCCCGAACCGTCGGGCGAGAGAAGCCCGGGGTTGGCCCAAAAGATCGCCGATCCGGCGTAGGCCCAGCCGGTTCAGTTGTGCCACAACCTGATCTTCCAGCCGCAGCGCCGCAATCGGCAGAGGGCTGAGCGCGCCATAAGATTGCCCTGGTGCCGCGATCCGCGCGCCACCGCCCAGAGCCATCACTTGCGGCGCGGCCCCGCCCTTGGTCCAGTGCCGCCGTTTCCCTGCGCGCGCGCGGGTGGCGCGTGCCTCTTGGCTGATGGCGTCGCCGTTGCGGTCAGACGTGGCCTCTTGCCCCGCATAACGCGCCAGCGCCCAGGCTGCGCCCAGCGTGTCGGCGATACCCATCTGAACGCTTAGCCCCATATCGGCGCAATCGGTTTCAATGACGCTCAGCAGCGCCTCCTCCCCGCCGAACAGATGCGTGCAGCCCGACAGGTCGACGATCAGACCATCGGGGATCTCTTCAGCCACCCATGGGCTGAACTTGCCGGCCCAGCGGCGCAGCGCGGTCAGAAACGCGGCCTCGGCGGGGGCGTTGCGGTGTCGTGTGATCAGGGTCGCGCACATGGCATGGGCATCACGCACGGGCTGCCCCGCACGCAGACCTGCGGCCTGCGCTTCTGCGTTCAGCGAGGTGATCACCTGCATGTTCGACTGTTCCGCAACGACGGCCAAAGGGCCAACATGCAGCCCCCGCGCGGCACGGATCAGCCGTTCAGCCCCCAGACGGGGGAACCACAGTGAGAGTATTCGGCGTTTTGGCATCGGCAGACATCAAATGTTCTTACTTTGTTCTTATCGCGGAATCACCTACTGAGTCGAGAGCGATTCAGCCGAAAAAGGCGGTGATCAAGTTGCAATTCGCCCTATGGCGTGATTCAAATTTGCCAGCCAATGGGCGCAGTTCACCCCCGTTCAGGATTTTATAAAAGAGATGATTTTCTATCGTGTGGCACTTCTTTCCGTTTCATTGCTTGTGATCTGGGGAGCGCTATTTATCGCGAAGGTCGCGGCAGAAAGTGCCACGCCGACGAGGGGGCCTATCGGAAACCCGCTTGAGCGTTTTCAGGAATGTGAAGATTGCCCCGAAATGATCGTCATGCCACCCGGTTCATTCATGATGGGGGCCATCCCCGGTGAGTCCCGCAATCCATTCACGTTTTACGGCAAGGACGGCTATCTTGGCGTGCGTGGGCCAGATAAGATCAACATCATCCCCAGCGAACACCCTCGCCATCGGGTAAAGATGGATATTCTCTATGCGATTGGTCGCAATGAAGTTACGCATGCGGAATGGATGGCCTGCGTTGACGCCGGTGGGTGCTCACATGTGCCAGAGCACAGCGTGCAAACGCTATACGGCCAAGTGACCCTGGGCACTGACCACCCGGTGATTAATGTGTCGTATCTGGATGCGCTGGAATATACGGCGTGGTTGAACTCGCTGGTTGGCGAGGAGGTTTATCGTTTACCAACCGAGGCAGAATGGGAATACGCCGCCCGCGCCGGGACGGAAACTAGGTTCGCGCAAGGGGACGAATTGACTGCTGATCAGGCGAACTTTTCGAGAAGGGCGACAGAGCATCTGCGCGGGCGCGAAGCATCACTGCCTGCGCTCAAGAACCGACGAATTCCGGTTCCGGTTGGAGACCTCGACGCTGCCAATGCGTGGGGTGTTCGCCATATGGCTGGCAATGTTGATGAGATTACCCTGTCTTGCTGGACGGAAGAGCATTTAGGTTTGCCAACAAATAGTGCCTACCTGTCTCTCTCAAAACAGCAAAGTTCTTGCGAACGCGTGGTCGCCAAAGGCGGGGCGTTCAATACCGCCATGGATGGGTTGCGTCCTGCGTCTCGTATACGCCCGACTTTGGATCGCAGGATACCTTACCTAGGTATTCGGGTTGTTCGCATCTTCGAAGCGGAGAAGTAACGAACTCCGTTCAGAGCTGATGAGGCACTGCCAAAATGTGTACTACCCGCAGGTCAGGCGTTGTATGATTCCGGCTCCGTTCACGAAAACATTCAGTCGGTCGATGCGATAATCCTGTGTGGCAATGTCATCAGGACCCAGAATACGCGACCGCTCGGGCAACTGGGCTTGGATGGTCGAAACCGGTTGGCCGATGGAATCGGCAAAATCGCCGCCCAGGCAAAAGGCCAGATCAACCGGCGCGTCCGTTGAGGCGGGTGCATCCACAGGTGCAATCGTTTCAGCACAGCCTGCCAGCAGGACCAGCGCGGGAATAAATCGGTGCATTGGCGTTTCTCCTTCTGACAATGTCGTTACTGCAATATCAAACAATTAGCCAACCTGCCACCAAAGCGCAGTTGAAAACACCCTGCAATTGACGCAGGGTCGGGGCAAATAAGACAGGGAGACAACGATCATGCGCACCCGTGCCGCCGTCGCCATTCAGGCGGGCAAACCTTTGGAAGTGATGGATGTGAACCTCGAAGGCCCCAAGGCGGGCGAGGTTCTGGTCGAAATCAAGGCCACCGGCCTTTGCCACACCGACGAATTCACCCGGTCGGGTGCTGACCCCGAAGGCCTGTTCCCGGCCATTCTGGGCCACGAGGGCGCGGGTGTGGTTGTCGACGTCGGTCCGGGCGTCACCAGTCTGAAACCGGGCGATCACGTGATCCCGCTCTACACCCCTGAATGTCGTGAGTGCGAATACTGTCTGCACCCCAAGACCAACCTGTGTCAGGCGATCCGCGAAACCCAAGGCCGGGGCCTGATGCCCGACGGAACCTCGCGGTTTACGACTTTGGATGGTGACCCGATCCTGCACTACATGGGCTGCTCGACCTTTGCCAACCACACGGTTCTGCCCGAAATCGCGCTAGCCAAAGTGCGCGAAGACGCGCCTTTCGACAAGATCTGCTACATCGGTTGTGGCGTGACCACCGGCATCGGTGCCGTCATCAACACCGCCAAGGTCGAGATTGGCAGCCGTGCCATCGTGTTCGGTCTGGGCGGCATCGGCCTGAACGTCATTCAGGGCCTGCGTCTGGCCGGAGCGGACCAGATCGTCGGCGTCGACCTGAACCCGTCAAAGGTCGAGATGGCGACCAGGTTCGGCATGACCGATTTCGTCAACCCATCCGAAGTTGAAGGTGATCTGGTGCCCTATCTGGTGAACCTGACCAAAGGCGGCGCGGATTACACTTTTGACGCCACCGGCAATGTCGGCGTGATGCGCACGGCTCTGGAAGCGGCGCACAAAGGCTGGGGTGAATCGATCATCATCGGCGTGGCACCTGCGGGGGCCGAAATCTCGACCCGCCCATTCCAGTTGGTCACCGGTCGTTCGTGGCGCGGCACCGCCTTTGGCGGCGCGCGGGGACGGACCGATGTGCCCAAGGTCGTCGACTGGTATATGGACGGCAAGATCGAGATCGACCCGATGATCACCCACACCATGGGTCTGGATGATATCAATCACGGCTTCGACCTGATGCATAAAGGCGAAAGCATTCGGTCGGTCGTCATTTACTAAGGCTCAAATACCAGACAATCCGCATGATGCGGTTGAAAACGGCGCGCGGGAAAGTGCGCCGTTTTTTAATTTGACGTTTACTCGCCTGGCCGTGACGCTCCGGTGTCCGACCGGGGTGACCGCACCCGCAGAACCGGTGTGTTGGCTGAGGTCGTGTTTGTCCGGCTTTCGCGCCACACCACGTAGACGCCGGATGCGATAATGACGCTTGCACCGACTGCAACCCAGATGTCCGGGCGTTCACCAAAGAAAGCCATGCCGAAAATCGTGGCCCAGATGATCTGGCTATACTGGCTTGGGGCAATAACTCCGGCAGGTGCCGCACGATAGGCCAGAATGATCAGATGCTGGGCGATGACCGAGAACACACCGACCAGCGCCATCATCGCAAGATGCAGCAGGGATGGTGGTTGGTACACGGCAGGTTGTGCAAGGCTCATCACCGCGATGGCCAACAGCATGGGGTACAGGATCAGCACGGCCGAGCGTTCCTCATTCCCGATCTTGCGCACCAGAACCGAGGCGAAAGCGCTGCAGAACGCCGCCATCAACGCCGCCAGATGGCCTAGGGTAATGTCGGTGGCCCCCGGACGAAGAACAATCAAGACTCCGATCAGACCAACACCGACTGCGGCCCAGCGCTGGGCGCGGACCACCTCGCCAAGGATGGGGATCGACAGGACCGTCACGATCAGTGGAAAGGAGAACAGCAGCGAATAGACCTCGGCCAGCGGCAATACGGAAAAGGAGTAAAACGCGCAGGACATTGCGGTGACCATCAGGCCCGACCGCAGCAGCACCAGCCATGGGTGGCGGGGCAGGAAGTTCCCGGTTGTCCGGTCGGTCAGAATCGTGACGGCCATGGGCACAAAGGAAAACAGCGTGGCAAAAAAGATGATCTGCATCACCGAGTAGACGCCGCCAAGCGCCTTGATCAGAGCGTCATGGCTGGCAAACACCGCAAAGCCCAAAAACGCGTAGCCAAGTCCCCGAAGGGTGGAGTTCTGAGTGCTCATCGTTGTGGCCTCGGGTGATGTCTCGGTGTTGTGACTGTGCCATCACACCGCGTATGTTGCGGGTGGCTTGCCTTTGAGTAAACCCATTTTGGCTGCGCGCATAGTCCTTAATTTACCGCTAACATTGCATGGCCGCTATGACACGGGATCACCGCAGGATCGGTGGTGCATCCTTGGGTTGACGTGCGGATTGAACACCGGCCTTCATTCCCACACCAATGCGGCGCGCCAGCGCGCCCCACGGTACCGCGGTTTCAGGGGGCAGCGTCTGCGTCGCGACCTCTTCGAACAGATCCAGCCAATGGGCGAAGAACTCGGGCTTTACGTCGGGCCGCTCGATATGGACTCGTTGCGGATTGCCGTCATAACTGCGCTCGAACAAAATCGCGTTGCGCCAGAAGGCGGCGATCTTCTCCTCATGGGCGGGCCAGTCGTGGACATGTTTGTTGAAGACCGGTCCCAGTACCGTGTCCTCGCGCACGCGGGCGTAAAAGGCGCGGACCTGCGCGTTGATCTGATCTGGCGTCGCGGGAAAGCGTGGGGGCAGGGTGGGTCTGGTCATTGGGGTGGTCCGATTTCGACTCTGTTCAGAGGCATTATCCCGTTCTGCGGTCATGCGACAGGCGTGGTTTTGTCGCGCGGGTCCGGTGTCAGAATATGCCGCAGCAGGGCGACCGGATGCGCCCGTAGGCTGAGGCGGGTGGCGACGTAGTCCTCGACCACCTGCTCGCCCAAGGTCATTTTCGGCAGATAGGCTTGGGGTTCATCCAACGCCTCGCCCTCCAGATCCTGCGAGAACAAGGGCAGGGGTTTGGCGGTCGCAATTGCCTTGGCCTGCCATAACGCCTCACGCCGGGTCAGGTCGCAGGCGGTAAAGGCGTCGGCCTCGGCCAGCCGTTCGATCACCGATGGTCCCAAACCGGCACGGCGCCAGACATCGTCGACCTGATGGTAGCCATTGCCGCGCGCGGCTGTCAGCCAGCTGGCATCTTCCTCGCTGAGGCCCTTGATCTGGCGGAACCCCAGCCGCAGCGCCAGCCCGCCCTGACCGTCAGGTTCCATCACATTGTCCCAAAAGCTGGTATTGATGCAGACCGGGCGCACTTGCACCCCGTGCTCGCGCGCATCGCGGACGATCTGGGCGGGGGCATAGAACCCCATTGGTTGCGAATTCAGCAGGGCGCAGGCGAAGATGCCCGGGTGGTGGCATTTGATCCAGGCCGAGGCATAGACCAGCAGCGCAAAGCTGGCCGCGTGGCTTTCGGGGAAGCCGTAGGAACCGAACCCTTCGATCTGCGAAAAACAGCGTTCCGCGAAACCCTGTTCATACCCGTTGCGTTTCATCCCGCGCAGGAACAGCGCGCGGAATTCGCTGACATTGCCGTGCTTCTTGAAGGTTGCCAGAGACCGGCGCAGCCGGTCCGCCTGTTCCGGGGTGAACCCTGCGCCGACAATGGCAATCTGCATCGCCTGTTCCTGAAACAGCGGCACGCCCAGCGTTTTGCCCAGCACATCGCCCAACTCGTCCGAGGGAAAGCTGACCTCCTCCTCTCCGTTCCGGCGGCGGATATAGGGGTGGACCATGTCGCCCTGAATGGGGCCGGGGCGGATGATGGCGACCTCGATCACCAGATCATAGAAATTACGCGGCCGCATCCGGGGAAGGAAGTTCATCTGTGCACGTGATTCCACCTGAAACACGCCAATCGAGTCCGCCTTGCACAGCATGTCGTAGACGACAGGGTCCTCGGGCGGCAGGGTGGCGAGCGTATAGCTGGTCTGGTGGTGCTGCCCGATCAGGTCGAACGCCTTGCGGATACAGGTCAACATCCCGAGGCTGAGAACATCGACCTTGAGGATGCCCAGCGTGTCGATATCGTCCTTGTCCCAGCAGATGACCGTGCGGTCCTCCATCGTGGCGTTCTCGATAGGAACAAGCTCGTCCAGACGCCCCTCGGTGATGATGAAGCCGCCGACATGTTGTGAGAGGTGACGGGGGAACCCGTCGATCTCATATACCAGCATTAGAGTCTGTTTTAGACGGCGATCTTCGGGGTCGAGGCCAATCTCGCGCATCCGTTCCGCCTCAAGCCCCGCAGACGAGAAGAAGCCCCAAAGCTGAGATGAGAGCGCTGAGATCGTATCTTCGGTCAGGCCCATCGCGCGGCCAACCTCGCGGATGGCGCGTTTGCCGCGATAATGCACGACCGTTGCGCAAAGGCCCGCGCGGTGGCGGCCATAACGGTCATAGATGTGCTGAATCACCTCTTCGCGGCGCTCATGTTCGAAATCGACGTCGATATCGGGGGGCTCATCCCGCGCCTCGGACACGAAGCGCTCAAAGACCATCGTGCCCATCTCGGGGCTGACTTCGGTGATGCCGAGGCAGAAACAGACGACCGAATTGGCCGCCGAGCCGCGCCCCTGGCAGAGGATGTCGCGCGAGCGGGCGAAATGAACGATATCGCGGACGGTCAGGAAGTAGGGTTCGTATTTCAGCTTGCTGATCAGGGCGAGCTCATGCGCCAGCATCTTTTTCGCCTTCTCGGACGCCCCGGCGGGGTAGCGCCATTGCAACCCTTCATGCGCCAGACGATGCAGGCGTTGGGCCGGGGTTTCCTGCTCGCTGCCCTCGCTGGGGTACTCATAACGCAGCTCGTCCAGCGAGAATGTGAGCTGTTCGCTGAGTTCATGCGCGCGGGCGACGGCCCCCTCATAGCCTTTGAAGATGCGCAGCATCTCGGCCTCGGACCGCAGGCGTTGTTCGCCATTGGCCAGCGCCTCGCGGCCCAACTCATCGACCTTGCGGCGCAGGCGGATGGCGGTCAGCACATCACCCAGCTTGCGGCGCGTGCCGTGATGCATCATCGGTGTGGCGCTGGCGAGTGTGGGGAGGCCAAGTTGCTTTGATTCAGTCTCTAATAAAGGGAAATATGCACTGTCTGCGCCATCATACCGGGGGTGCATCAACAGATGTATCCGCCCGACAAAGCGGCGCGTCAGCTGTTGCGCTTGTGTCCGCCACCCGTCCGCGCCACCCGGAGACCGGGCCGTTTGTGGCCACAGCAGCAGGTGGAGACCGTCAGAAAACTCCAGCAGGTCGGTCAGGTGCAGGATGCAGTCGCCTTTCTCGGCGCGCAGACGGCCCTTGGACAGGATGCGGCACAGATTGGCCCAGCCCTGCCGGTTCAGGGGCAGGGCGGTAACCGTGGGTGCGTCGGTAAAGATCAGCCGTGCCGCCGGCATCAGACGGGGCACCGCGTGGATCGGGTACGAGGGCGGTTTGGGGATGTGATCGGGGCAGGGTGGGCCTATGGAGGTGTTCTGCGCCTCCCACTCCAGCCGTTCGCGCACCTTGCGGGTGATCTCACGCGCCTGCGTATGGGCGCGGACGATCCCGGCGACCGAGTTGTCATCAGCGATGGCGATGGCGGGCAGGCCCAGGGTGACGGCACGCTCCATATACTCCTCGGGGTGGGACGCCCCGGTGAGGAAGGTGAAATTCGACGTGATCGACAGCTCGGCATACATGACGATTCCATATTATATTCACGTTTTGTTCTTTTTCGAGTCCTTTGCGCAGGAAACGGGTCGATTGGGTTTGGTCCGATCGGCAGTGTCGGGAAAAAGGAGACCCAAAATGTTTAAAATCACCGCATTACCCACAGACGACGTACGCGCCCTTCAGGCCGGTCACCCGGATGCTTATGGCGCAACGCCAGAACGGGCCGTTTCCGCGGGTGCCGGTAACCCGTGTCGCCATTGTTTGCAAAATATTCCCGAGGGTGAAGAAATGCTGGTCTTGGCCCACAGGCCCTTTTTAGAGACACACCCATATGCCGAAACCGGGCCGATCTTTCTGTGTGCTGCACCCTGTGAGCGATACGAAGGGCAAGACCTGCCCGAGATTCTGACCTCGTCGCCTGACTACCTTATTAAGGGCTATGGCACAGATGACCGCATCGTCTATGGCACCGGGGCGATCACGCCCACGGATCAGATCGGTGCAAAAGTCAGAGATATCTTTGCCCGACCAGATGTGGCCTATATCCATGTCCGATCCGCGCGAAACAACTGCTATCAGGCCCGAATCGACCGAGACTAAAGCTTGACCCTATGCATTCCCCGGCGCGGCTGATCCGGATCAGCCGCCGGGGCGTCCTCGGAGCGGCTGGATGTCAGGGCGAGGAACACATCCTCTAGATCAGCCTCTTCAGTGCGGACGTCGCGAATGCGGATATTGGCTGCGCGGACGGATTCCAGAACTTGCTCGGCGTTGGTCTGGGCGCTGCGATATTGCAGAACAAGGTTACCATCGTCGCGCAAGGCGGCCTCGACCCCTTCGGTTGCGGGCAGATCGACGACTGGGTTGTCGGGCACGATGACCATGGTACGGCTGTCCATTCGGCCCAGCAGGTTGGCGGTGCTGTCCTGCGCGATTTTCTCACCGTGATTGATGATTGCAATCTCGTCACACATTTCCTGCGCTTCTTCCAGGTAATGGGTGGTCAGGATGATGGTCGTGCCCTGTTCGTTCAGCTTGCGCACATTTGTCCAGAGCATCTGGCGCAGTTCGATATCCACACCTGCCGTCGGTTCGTCCAGCACCAGGATCTTGGGGTGATGCACCAGCGCCTTGGCCAGCAGCAACCGCCGCCGCATGCCACCCGACAGGGTGCGGGCATAGGATTCGGCCTTGTCGCTGAGACCGACCAGTTCAAGGATCTCATCGCTGCGACGCTCGGCCTTGGGCACGCCGTACAAACCGGCCTGTACCTCCAACGCGCCGCGGGGGGTGAAAAACGGGTCAAGGTTCAGCTCTTGGGGCATCACGCCAATCGCGGCGCGGGACTGGCGTGGGTTGCGGTCCTGATCGTACCCCCAGATCGACACGGAACCCGCTGATTTCACCACCAAACCAGCCAGAATGTTGATCAAGGTCGATTTACCGGCCCCGTTCGGGCCCAGCAGGCCAAACACTGACCCCCGTGGAATGCTCAGGTCAATGCCCTTCAGCGCCTGTTTCTCGGGCTGGCCCTTGCCACCCCGATAGGTCTTGCGCAGTCCATCGATCCTGATTGCCGCATCGGTCATGAGACCCTTGCCCCCGGTTTGCTCATCGCTCATAAACGCACCTAATGCATGCCCGCGAGGCCGACAACCAATGAAGGATCGCCAGCCGTGACACTTGATGCACCGGAAACCAAGTTCGTCGAAACCGCACGTGTCGCCTGTGACGGCGGCGAAGGCGCGTTGGGCCATCCGCGTGTCTGGTTGCAGATCCCCGAAGATACCGGCTGGGTCGAGTGCCCGTATTGCGATTGCAAATACGTGCTGTCGGAGCACGACGCGCAATAAATTCGGAGGCCGGATGCTTTTTGCAGTGCAGCTTTTGCGGGTGTCCGATCAGGACCCGATTGCCACAGGCGGACACCGAGACGTGTATGCCTGTCCGGGGCAATCCCACTTATTGGTAAAGGTGACGCGCCCGCGCAAACGGCCCAACCGATCCTTTGCAAAACGGTTGATCCGACGGCTTTTGCCCGATTCTGTTTTTCGCAATGCGCTGAAGGAAATCGAGGGTGAGATGAAGGCGGCGTTGAAAAGCGGCACCGACATCGAGCAACTGCCTTTGGCGCGATGTTTTGGCATAGCGCAAACCGACATTGGCCCGGCGATCGTTGTGGAGCGGATCGAATCCGATGACGGACAGCTCGCACATCCCCTTGCGAAGTTGTGCGAGGATGGAGCGCTGAGCGATGATGTTCTGAATGAATTGAACAGTTTTGCCAAAAAACTGTTTAAGCTTCAAATTGTTGCCCGCGATATTCACGAGACCAACATTGTCTACGGGCTGCGCAACGAAACCCGGATGTTTCTGCTGATCGACGGGTATGGAGAACGCAATCTTGTTCCCTTGCGCACATTGAGCCGCAGGTTGAACGACCGGTCGCTGCACAAGCAGATGAACGGCATCGCCGAGCGTGTGGGGCTGATCTGGGATAGAACCGGGCAGGAATTCCGCGTCGCGTGATTGACGGCCTGCGTTAACGTTCCGGCACAGTTTTCCGGCCTCTTGTGTGGATTGACTACCTTCTTTACTGGCCACCCGCGCGGGCCTGTGGCAGAACCGTTTCCAACCAGAACGGAGCGCGCGCATGAGCAATTTCGGAAAAGGGTGTCACCTGCATCTGATTGACGGATCGGCCTTTATTTTCAGGGCCTATCACGCGCTGCCGCCACTGACGCGAAAGTCGGACGGGCTGCCGATTGGCGCTGTTTCCGGCTTTTGCAACATGTTGCAGAAATATGTTGAAGGGAACGCTGGCCCGGACGCACCGACCCATGTGGCGGTGATCTTCGACAAAGGCTCGCACACGTTCCGCAACGATATGTATGACCTCTACAAGGCCAACCGAGAAGCGATGCCCGAGGACCTGCGCCCGCAGATGCCGCTGACACGCGAAGCGACGAAAGCCTTTAACATCGCTTGCAAAGAGTTGGAGGGATACGAGGCCGACGACATCATCGCGACCCTTGCTGTGCAGGCGCGTGAGGCGGGCGGGCGTGTGACAATCGTAAGCTCGGACAAGGACCTGATGCAGCTGGTTGGCGGCGGTGTCGAAATGCTGGATGCGATGAAGAACAAGCGCATCGACCGCGATGGCGTGATTGAGAAATTCGGCGTTGGCCCTGAACGGGTGGTCGATGTGCAGGCGTTGGCGGGCGACAGCGTCGATAACGTTCCCGGGGCTCCAGGCATTGGGGTCAAGACGGCCGCCCTGCTGATCAACGAATACGGTGATCTGGAAACGCTGCTGGACCGCGCAGAAGAGATCAAACAGCCCAAGCGCCGGCAGACCCTGATCGAAAAGCGCGACCAGATCGAGTTGTCGAAGAAACTGGTGCAGTTGGACGAGAACACACCGCTGGATTTCACGCTGGACGATCTTGAGGTGAAAGATCCCGAACCTGACACCTTGCTGGGTTTTCTGGCAGATATGGAGTTTCGCACACTCACCAAGCGGATCGCGGACAAGTTGGGTGCCGAAGCACCGGCGATTGCCGATGCGCCTGCGCCGGCTGCTGAGGTAGTCGAAGCCGAAGCCATCCCCTTTGATGCGTCGAAATACGAATGTGTGCGGGATGCCGATGCGCTGCAGAAATGGATAGATCAGGCGTATGAGCGCGGCTGGATCGCGGTGGACACGGAAACCACTGGCCTGAATGAAATGATAGCTGATCTTGTCGGCATCTCTCTGTCGGTTGAGCCGGGCGAGGCGTGTTACATCCCGCTGATCCATCGAGAAAGCGCCAGCGATGATCTGTTCGGCTCAGACGCGCTGGCCGAGGGGCAAATACCCGTAAATGAGGCTCTGAAGCTGCTGAAACCGATGCTAGAGGATCCGTCGATCCTGAAGATCGGGCAGAACATGAAATACGACGCCAAGATTTTCGCCCGCTTTGGCGTGAACGTGGCGCCAATCGATGACACGATGCTGATGTCCTATGCAATGCATGGCGGTGAGCATGGGCATGGGATGGACACGCTGTCCGAACGCTATTTGAACCACACGCCGATCCCGATCAAACCGCTGCTGGGTTCGGGTAAATCGGCGATCACTTTCGACAAGGTGCCGATTGATGAGGCGACCGCCTATGCGGCCGAAGATGCCGATATAACTCTGCGCCTGTGGAAGCTGTTCAAACCGCAACTGCATCAGGTGCAGGTGACAACGGTATATGAGACGCTCGAACGTCCATTGGTGCCGGTTTTGGCCGAGATGGAAATGCACGGCATCAAGGTCGACCGCGATGTGTTGAGCCGGATGTCCAATGCTTTTGCTCAGAAAATGGCCGGATTAGAGGCTGAAATTCACGAGCTGGCGGGCGAGAACTTCAATGTTGGCTCTCCGGCCCAGTTGGGTGAGATCCTGTTTGACAAGATGGGTCTGGAAGGCGGCAAAAAGGGGAAGACCGGAAAATACTCGACCGGGGCAGATATTCTGGAAGACCTCGCGACCGAGCATGAATTGCCTCGGCGGGTGCTGGATTGGCGGCAATTGTCCAAGCTGAAATCGACCTACACCGACGCGCTGCAGACCCATATCAATCCAGATACGGGCCGGGTGCATACGTCTTATTCAATCACCGGAGCCAACACCGGGCGTCTGGCCTCGACCGATCCGAACCTGCAGAACATCCCCGTGCGCACCGAGGAAGGCCGCCGTATTCGCGAGGCGTTCATTGCCGAGCCGGGCAATGTGCTGGTCAGCCTCGACTACAGCCAGATCGAGCTGCGCATTCTGGCGCATATCGCTGATATTACGGCCCTGAAACAGGCGTTTTCGGATGGCTTGGATATTCACGCCATGACCGCATCCGAGATGTTCGATGTGCCGCTGGACGAGATGACGCCGGATATCCGCCGTCAGGCCAAGGCTATCAACTTTGGTGTGATCTATGGCATTTCGGGCTTTGGTCTGGCGCGCAACCTGCGCATTCCACGGGTCGAGGCGCAGGGGTTCATCGACCGTTATTTCGAACGCTTCCCGGGTATACGCAAGTATATGGACGACACCGTCGCTTTCGCCAAAGAACATGGCTATGTGCAGACCCTGTTCGGGCGCAAAATCCACACGCCTGAGATAAATGCCAAGGGCCCGCATGCCGGTTTCTCGCGCCGCGCAGCGATCAACGCGCCGATTCAGGGGACTGCGGCAGATGTGATCCGGCGTGCGATGGTGCGGATGCCGGATGCCGTCATTGGTTTGCCTGCAAAAATGCTGCTGCAGGTGCATGACGAATTGCTGTTCGAAGTCGCCGAGGATGCGGTGGACCCTTTGATCGATGTCGCACGCGACGTGATGGAAGGCGCATCTGATCCGGCTGTAAAGCTGGACGTCAAGCTAAGCGTGGATGCCGGACAGGGCGCCAATTGGGCCGAGGCACACTAGCTGCAAAAAATGGGTGCGGCGCTGCTCATCAGGCCCGGCGGGCCCTTTTTGCAGCGGGTCAGCCCTGCGGTCTGACCCAGCCCTCGACCATACGTTTTACTGTTGGTCCAAGGGTCAGGATGACGGCGAAGGCGATGGGCCAGCAAAAAGCCCATGAACCCATCCAGTCACCAAATGTGGATGGTCCGAATCCCACGGCTTTGGCCGTGGCGATGCCAGTGACGATACAGGACATGAGGCCGGACATGATCAGTCCGAACACAGCGTGGGCAAAGCGGGCAGGGATCATTTCGGGCATCCTTAAGGTCGCGATGCCCCGGTTTTAGATATTTTCCCCCTGATTGCCAGACGGAATAGGGAATCTGGCGTCACATCCAGCCCAGTGAATGCACGGTTCTGGATGTTGACGGGGTGTATTCGGCACTAACCCAGCCGGAATATCCCGACGCCGTCATAGCGTTAAAAAGCTGAGCGAAGTCCGTCGGACCGCGTCCCGGTTCAGAGCGGTCCGGGGCGGCTCCGACCTGGGCATGTACGACCCTTGGATGAAACTGTTCCCAAACAGCCAGCGCGTCCCCATGGATCATATGGGCGTGAAAGCTGTCATATTGCAGGCCGACATTTGGGCGGTCGACACGGTCCAGGATATCAGCAGCCAGGTTGTAATCGTTGAGAAAGTAATCGGGCTGAGACAGGGGGTTGAGCGGTTCGATCGTAAATTGTTGGTGCGGTGCAAGGTCGGCCGCCCATTGCAGGTTGTGCACCATGCATTCAAACGCGTCCGGTCCCGAGGAATAGCCTGACATGATGTGGATCAGCCCTGGGCGGAGAACCTGAGCATAGCGCAAAACACGGCGGATATCCGACTGGAACCGGCCTTCACCACCGGGAACAGCGGCATAACCGGGATTGCCGCCGGTGTAATTGGGTGGGGGTGCATTGATCAGCACCAGATCCAAACCGTTGGCAAGCAATGCGCGGTGTGTCTCTTTGGCGGCCAGTTCGTAGGGAAACAGAATCTCGACTGCCTTGAACCCGGCCTCTGCTGCGGCCTGAAACCGGTCCAGGTAGGGAAGCTCGGCAAAGAGCAGAGAAATATTGGCTGCGAATTTTGGCATCGGAGGCCTTTGGTTAGCTGGTGCGCCGACCTTATCCGCGTGGCGATTTCAGCGAAAGAGACTGAAAACGACAGTTTGTCGAAATTCGACCAGATCGGGCTGACTGAATCAGCGAGGGTCGGGGCAACGCGGCGAATCATTTCAGAACGCCGTGCCAACAAAAGGTTCGAACACTATGGCGATGAGCCCAGACCCCGCGCGCGGGAACGCCCTTTCTGCGTCTGCCGGGCAAAATTCGGCCCTGTCCGGCAACGGCTTGGCAGTGGCGTCCATGCTGACGTGGGCGGCTGGGTTTCCGGCGGCCGAGGTGTTGTTGCAGACATGGCCGCCAGTTGCGCTGTTGGTTGCGCGCATGGCCATGGCTGTTGCGTTTCTACTCCCGATTTGGGTCATGATAGATGGCCCGGAACGGGTTCTGCGCGCCCGTTGGGGACATGCGTTTGTTGTCGGCGGGTTTGGCATCGGTCTGGGGATGTTTCTGCTGATCGTGGCGCAAAAACTGACTGACCCGGTCACAACGGCCATCATTGCCTCATGCGCGCCATTGATTGCAACACTGTTGGAACTTGCGTCTGGTACTCGGCGACTCAAGTGGAATTTTGCTGTTGGGGTTCTGATCTCGGTAGTGGGCGGATTGATCGCCACCAGCGCCGTCGCACCGGCACAGTTGGGTTTGGGCGCTGCCTGTGCCGTTGCGGCGACAGCACTGTTTTGCTGGGGTAGCCAGGCAACCTCGCGAGATTTCCCCGAATTAAGCCAGACCGGGCGCGCAGCGGTCACATTTGTTGGCGGGTTCTTCATGGCAACCATCCTGATGGCCGGAGCACATCATCTGGGTATGGATATCGTGCCGTCCATTTCTATCGATTCGCGTCAAATTGGAATGCTGGCGATCTATTCGCTGATTTCCATGGCGCTCAGTCAGATCCTGTTTGTTGCATCGATTGGCAAACTGGGTGTCGCGCTTTCGTCCTTTCACATCAATGTCGCCCCCTTCTACGTGATGCTGATCATGCTGGTGCTGGGCGATGAGTGGAACTGGACCCGTGCGCTGGGCGCAGGGGTTGTCGCGATGGCTGTGGTTCTGGCACAGGACCGTCGGACCGCAAAACCGGCCTAGTCGGTCAGGCTGTCCGACCGGACAAGTGGGAAAAACTGCCCATCGGACCAGACGCCAAACCAGCCATCTTTGTGCGTTGCAATGTCCACAAGGCGATAAAAGCTCTTGCGATCTATGCGCGCCTCAAGATTAGTGCGAACCAATACATAAGGTGACGGCTCATCTGTTTCGGGATCGATGACAATCCGGATTGGGTGATCAGGGCCAGCAATCGCGGTATCACCAACACGGGTCGAAAATGTCAGTATTTGGGCCTGACCCTCGCCTGTCGCGTCAAAATCCACGGCTACAAAGGGCGCATCCTCGACAGTGATTCCCACCTTTTCCACCGGGGTCACAAGGTAGTATTTCCCGTCTTCTTTCTTAAGAATTGAGGAAAAAAGCTTCACAAGCTCGAACCGGTTGATCGGCGACCCTAAATAAGTCCAAGACCCATCTTTTGCGATATGGATGTCCAGATCGCCGCAAAACGGAGGATTCCACAGGTGAACAGGGGGTAAACCCCTGGTTTTGGCCGCTTTGACCGAGGCCGCCAGCCCGTCCGGAGAGGGGGTCACAGGTTTTTGTCCGCTCATTGCTTTTGCCATTTCCTTTTCGCGCGATACACTTCAACCATAATAGTCCACGGAAGGGAAAGTCATGACCGAACCTGCCGACCTCGTGTCCGAGATCGAAGCGCTGGAAATCAAACTGCAAGAGGCCAAGGCCTCGATCACCCGTCGCTTTATCGGACAGGAAAGGGTCGTGGACCTGACGCTGACCGCCCTGTTGTGCGGTGGCCACGCCCTGCTGATCGGCCTGCCTGGGCTTGGCAAGACGCGGCTGGTTGAAACGCTGTCGACCGTGATGGGTCTGGACGGCAACCGCATCCAGTTCACACCCGACCTGATGCCCGCCGATATTCTGGGGTCCGAGGTTCTGGACACAGCCGAGGATGGCAGCCGCCACTTTCGCTTTATTTCCGGTCCGATCTTCTGTCAGCTGCTGATGGCGGACGAAATCAACCGCGCCAGCCCCCGGACTCAGTCAGCGCTTTTGCAGGCGATGCAGGAACGCACTGTGACTGTGGCTGGCGAAGACCGCGATCTGGGTGAACCATTCCACGTATTGGCGACGCAAAACCCGATCGAGCAAGAGGGTACTTATCCACTGCCCGAGGCGCAGCTGGACCGCTTTTTGGTGCGGATAGACGTGGATTATCCCGATCGCCAGACCGAGCGCGATATTCTTTTGGCCACGACTGGCGTGGAAGAGGACGAAGCGCACGAGATTTTCAGCAAGGAAGAGCTGTTGGCCGCTCAGACCCTGTTGCGCCGGATGCCGGTCGGGGACTCTGTTGTGGAACTGATCCTCGATCTTGTCCGCGCCTTCCGCCCCGAAGAGGCGGGTGTTACCGAACGGGTGGCTGAAACCGTCGCCTGGGGCCCCGGCCCCCGTGCTGCACAAGCGCTGATGATGACAGTGCGCGCCCGGGCGATGCTGCAGGGGCGTTTGGCCCCAAATTCCGAGGATGTGCTGGACATGGCGCGCCCGGTGCTCAGCCACCGGATGGCGTTGAACTTTGCGGCGCGGGCGCGCGGTGACAGTTTGGCTGACCTGATCGACTCGACTGCCGCCGGTCTGGTCCGCACCGAGGCTGCGGCGTGAATGCCGCGCTGACCCTTCGAGAAAGATCTGAGGCCGAGGCGTCCCGGCTGCCGCCGTTGTTGGCACGGGCTGAGCAATTGGCCGGAACCGTTCTGCTGGGCGATCACGGACGCCGCCGCTCGGGGCTTGGTGATGACTTCTGGCAATATCGCCCTGCTCAGATCGGTGACAGCCGCCGGATGATCGACCATCGGCGCTCTGCCCGGGGGGATCAGCAATTTGTGCGCGAACGTGAGTGGCAGATTGCGCAATCGGTAATGCTGTGGGTCGATCAGGGCGCGTCGATGCGGTTTGCGTCTGACAAGAACCTGTCCACCAAGGCCGACCGCGCCCGCCTGCTAGGGCTGGCAACCGCGATCCTGCTTGTGCGCGGGGGTGAGCGCGTTGGCCTGACCGGCACGACCCTGCCGCCACGGCGCGGCAACGCGCAGGTCATCCGACTGGCAGAAGCGTGGTCCGAGGATGCTGAGAGCGACTATGCGCCACCCGAACACCGCGCCATGATCCCGCATGCCCGCGCCGTTTTCATTTCCGATTTCCTTGGTCCGCTGGATGAGGTTGAACTGGCCCTCACCAAAGCCGCCGACCGTGGGGTGCGAGGCTTGGTGCTGCAGGTTCTTGATCCAGGTGAAGAAACCTTTCCCTATCGCGGTCGTACGATCTTTGAAAGCGTCGGCGGTTCCGTTCGCCATGAAACCCTAAAGGCCGGAGATCTGCGTGCGCGGTATCTGGAACGGCTTGCCAAGCGTAAGGACGCACTGACCCGGCTGTGCCGCGCGACGGGGTGGCAAATGGGGCTGCATCACACCGATGACAGTGCGCAAGCGGCTCTGTTGTGGCTCTATCGTGCGCTGGATGGGGGCACGGGATGACGGTTCTGGCGGGCATTGGCTTTACCGCTCCGTGGGTGTTGATTGGTCTTTTGACCCTGCCGATCCTGTGGCTGATCTTGCGTGCCGTGCCACCCGCGCCGATCCGTCGGTTGTTCCCGGCCGTGACGCTACTGCTGGGGTTGAGGGATGATGAGAGCGTTTCTGACCGCACCCCATGGTGGCTGCTGTTGCTGCGCATGCTGGCGGCGGCGGCGATTATCATTGGATTGGCCGGACCGGTCCTGAACCCCTCGCGCGATCAGGCAGGCTCGGGTCCGTTGCTGCTGGTGCTGGATGCCAGTTGGGCCGGGGCGACCCGCTGGTCAACGACTCTGGATCAGATCGATGTGCAGTTGACCGAGGCCGGGCGCGCAGGCCGTACTGTGGCCATCCTGCGCCTGACCGAACCTGAAGCCCCCGTATTCCAAGCCGCCGAAGCATGGCGCGGCCGTTTACCCGGGCTGACCCCGACACCGTGGCAACCGACACGGGCGCAAGTCGATATGGCGCTGGCTGCCATGGATCAGGTGGACGGAGGGTTTGACACCCACTGGTTCAGCGATCGCCTGACCTACGAGGGGCACGAAGCGATCCTGTCTGCGCTGCGCGCGCGCGGTGATGTGACAGTCTATCAGGCCCCGTCGCCTGCGGTTGCGATTCTGCCTGCTACATATCAGGACGGGGTTATTCAATTGTCCGCGCAACGGGCGGAACCCGGTCCTGCAGATCGCATCACGATACTGGCTCAGGGGCGTGATCCCGCCGGTGCGATGCGTGTTCTGCAATCGGCCGAGATGGAGTTTGCCAGCGGTGAGACACAGACGCAGGTAGAACTGTCGCTGCCTTCCGAACTGCGCGCGCGCATCACCCGGTTTGAGATTCAGGGTGAGCGTTCGGCAGGGGCCGTCACGCTGACCGATGACAGCTTGCGGCGGCGCGAAGTCGCCCTGATTGCCGGATCGCTGAACCGCGAAGGATTAGAGCTGTTGTCGCCGTTGCATTACCTTACGCAAGTTCTGACCCCAACGGCGGACTTCGTCGATGGCGGGTTGCTGGAAGTCCTGCCCGCCAATCCCGATGTGATCGTGCTGGCCGATGTGGCGAAACTGGCCGGGTCCGAACAAGCGGCGCTGGTCGAATGGGTGGAACAGGGCGGTTTGCTGCTGCGCTTTGCTGGCCCTCGGATGGCGGCCAGCGATCTTGGCCGGGATGCCGAGGATACCCTGTTGCCGGTGCGTCTACGCAGCGGCGGACGCTCGGTCGGTGGCGCGATGAGCTGGGGCGAAGCCAAAGGGCTGGCACCTTTCCCGGAGAACTCGCCCTTCTATGGGCTGCAGGTGCCGGAAGATGTCACAGTGACCACGCAAGTCATGGCGCAACCAGACCCTAATTTGGCGGATCGGGTTATTGCCTCACTTTCGGATGGCACGCCCTTGGTGACGAGAAAAGCGTTGGGTTTGGGGCAGGTGGTACTGTTCCATGTCACGGCAGATGCGGAATGGTCCAGCCTTCCCTTGTCTGGGCTTTTTGTTGAAATGTTGGACCGGCTGGCGGTGTCGTCAGCGGCGAAATCGCGGCAGGAGTCACAGTTGCAAGGCACCACGTGGGAACCGATTCAGGTTATGGATGGCTTTGGTGTTCTGTCTGATGCCGGAAATCTACCGGGCGTCGATGGTGTTGAGCTTGTGACCGGTCAGATCGGTCCCGATCTGCGACCCGGCCTTTACGAAAGCGGCAAACAGAAATTGGCACGCAATGTTCTGACCGATGAAACGGTTCTCAGCCCAGCGGTCTGGCCGTCGGATGTTCCGATCAAGGGCCAGGAGGTCAGCACCGAAACACCCATTGGGGGCATCCTGCTGAGCCTTGCATTGTTGTTACTGACGATCGACGTCATCGCCTCGCTGGCGTTGTCCGGTCGCCTGGGTTTGGCCAGAGCAGCGGCTGTCGCACTGGGGGCGATTTTGCTGGTGCCCGAAGTACAGGCGCAAACGCCCGAAAGTACAGATTTCGCGTTGAGCGCCACACAGGAACTGGTTCTGGCGCATGTTCTGACGGGTGATCAGCAGGTTGACGATATTGCGGCCGCCGGAATGCGCGGATTGGCTCAGACGTTGTTTTTCCGAACCTCGGTAGAACCTGCTGAACCCATAGGCGTGGATCTGGAACGGGACGAGTTGGCGTTTTTCCCGCTGCTTTATTGGCCGATCTCACCCGACCAGCCGCAACCGTCGGCTGAGGCTTATGTCAAGCTCAACGCTTACCTGCGTTCGGGCGGGATGATCCTGTTCGACACGCGCGACGCGGATGTAGCCCGCTTCGGGGCCGCCAGCCCGAATGGGCGCAAGCTGCAACAGATCGCGGCTCCGCTGAATATCCCTTCGTTAGAGCCTGTTCCGCGTGATCATGTCCTGACCCGTGCCTTCTACCTTTTGCAGGATTTCCCAGGTCGCTACGCCGGCACCGAAGTGTGGGTCGAGTCGGCACCCATGGATGCTGAGCAGATCGAAGGCATGCCCTTCCGCAACCTCAATGATAACGTGACGCCGGTGGTGATCGGCGGCAATGACTGGGGTGCGGCCTGGGCCATTGATCGCAACGGTCAGGCACTGCTGCCGGTCGGCCGCGGGTATGCGGGTGAGCGGCAGCGTGAGCTTGCAAACCGCTTTGGTGTCAATCTGGTGATGCATGTGCTGACCGGGAACTACAAATCAGATCAGGTGCACGTGCCTGCCTTGCTGGACAGGTTGGGACAATGACAGGAACCGTCATCTTCGATCCGCTGATCCCCTGGCCCGTTCTGGCCATCGTGGTTGCGATTGCCGTCGCTGGGGTTGCTCTGGCCCTGTGGCGCGGTCTGTCTGGCTGGGCTTTGCGGGGATTGGCGGCGCTGGTTGTGATTGCTGCGCTGTCAGGTCCGGTCTATCAGATCGAAGATCGCGCGCCGTTGACCGATATCGTTCTGATGATCGAGGATGAAAGCGCCAGCCAAACCCTTTCGGACCGGGCGGATCAGACCGCGCAGGCCACAAAGGAATTGGCGGCCGAGATTGAATCCCGTGACAATACGGAACTGCGCCGCATTCGCGTAGGTGACGGAGACGGGGACGAAGGCACTCAAGTCATGGCGGCGCTGAACGAAGCGTTGGCCGAAGAACCACGCGCGCGGATCGCGGGCATTTTGGTGGTGTCGGACGGCATCGTGCATGATGCCGATCAGGCCCCCGACCTGCCCGCGCCCATGCATCTTTTGCAATCAGGGCGTACAACGGATTGGGATCGCCGTCTGATCGTCCGCAATGCACCTGCCTTTGCCATTATTGATGAACCCGTCACCTTGACCCTAAGGGTTGAGGATAGCGGTGCAGCGCCCACTGGGGCCTCGACCGCGCCGCTCGAAATTTCGGTCGACGGGGCCGAAGCCGAACAATTCACGATTCCCATTGGCGTTGATGTAGAGCTGCCGATCACGCTGCCCCATGGCGGGCGCAATGTGATTCAGTTCACCGTGCCAGAGGCTGAGGGCGAACTGACCGATCGCAACAACACCGCGCTGATCCAGATGAACGGGGTCCGTGACCGGCTGCGCGTGTTGCTGGTTTCGGGTGAGCCGCATCCAGGCGGGCGAACATGGCGCAACTTGCTGAAATCCGACAGTTCCGTGGATCTGGTACATTTCACCATTCTGCGCCCCCCCGAAAAGCAGGACGGAGTGCCGGTGGATGAACTTTCGCTGATCGCCTTCCCGACGCGCGAGCTGTTTCTGGAAAAGATCAACGATTTCGACCTGATCATCTTTGACCGCTACAAGCGGCGCGGCATCCTGCCGGCGATCTATCTGGACAACGTCACCAACTATATCAACGAAGGCGGTGCCGTTCTTGTTGCTGCCGGGCCGGATTTTGCCAGCGCCGACAGTATCTTCCGCTCACCCCTGGCACCGATCCTGCCTGCGCAACCCACCGCGCGGGTGATCGAGGAACGCTATGTGCCGATGGTCACCGACCTGGGGCATCGCCATCCGGTCACGACCGACCTTGGCGACTCGGATAATTGGGGTGCTTGGCTGCGCCAGATCGACGTCAATCACCGCACGGGTGATGTGTTGATGACGGGCGTGGATGACCGGCCCCTGTTGGTGCTCAACCGTGTTGGCGAAGGGCGCGTCGCGCTGCTGGCCTCGGACCATGCCTGGTTGTGGAGCCGGGGATTCGAAGGTGGCGGACCGCAGCTGGAATTGCTGCGCCGGTTGGCGCATTGGATGATGAAAGAGCCCGAACTTGAGGAAGAGGCCTTGTGGGCCGAGGCCAATGGTCAGGTGATGCGCATCATCCGTCAGACGCTGGGGGATGAGGTCGGGCCGGTAACCGTAACCCGCCCGAACGGCGAAACGGTCGAGATTACCTTGGATGAGGTCTCGCCGGGGCGGTTCGAAGCACAGTATTTCGGGCCAGAAATCGGCCTCTACCGCCTGCAGGAAGGGGAACAATCTACCGTCATCGGGCTTGGCCCCGCGGCACCCAAGGAATTCGAACGTACGATTGCGACGGCCGAGGTATTGGAACCTGTGATGGCGGAATTGCGCGGCGGTACGGTACGTTTGGAGGAGGGTTTGCCATCGATCCGCAACGTACGTACCGGGCGTCCCGCATCAGGGCGCGGATGGATCGGTCTGACCCCGCGCAACGCCTATGAAACACGTGACGTGACGCAGGCCGGGCTATTGCCACCTTGGCTTGTATTGCTGTTGGCGGGCGGGTTCCTTCTGGCGGGCTGGCTGCGCGAGGGGCGGTGACAGATCAGTCAAACACCACGCTGACCGTGGGATTGCCGGGTAATCCGTCGTAAGACACTGATGCCCCGCCTTTACCCTTCGCAGGTGGGAATAACGGCCCGAATGATCCGACGGAAATCAGGTCCCCGGGTTGAAATTCAATCCCTTTTGACATTAGCCAAAGGGCGGCATTGGCCGGATGCCCCAGTACCGCTGTGCCCGGTACCTGCGCCAGAATCTCGTAATCTGCGGCGCGGAGTGTGACGGTCATATCGGCCAATGCCTGCACTATAGCTGCCGGATCGGACACAGGAATTTCTGCACCCAAAACGCCCAGTTTCGGAGCAACGCCAATTGCTGTCAGCGTGACAGGGGTGATCGGTTCACCCTCGGCAAGGGTCAGGTCAGGTAGTTCGATAAACGGGCGGATGGCTGAGACGCCTTGCAGCACCTCCTCTGGCGACGTGGCCTGATTGATATCCGCTGTGCCAACAACCAGCACCAGATCGGCCTCAAGAACCGGTCGCGCACCCCAGTCTGATGGAACGGTCGCGCCGTCATCCAGCATCATGTCGCGGAACAAAACGCCCTGCACCGGTTCCGACGCGCCAAACCTTTCTTGTGCCGGCGCGCTGGTCAGACCGGCCTTGTAGCCGATGACCGGCCCTAAATGTGGCTCTAATGCGTACACTATTCGCGCTTGCGTACACAGTGCATCGTTCATTGTGCCATCAGGCGAAAGGGCAGATGTAGGCGTAGCTGAGAGGTAATCCGCGACGAACCGATCGATCTGACCATCCGTTGCGCAGCCCGCCGCCACAGGATGAGCAAATACGCCACAGGCCAACAACGCGCCGAAGAAACACCGCATATCACACCTCCGTTTTGGCAAGAGTGGCATGAGGTTCGATCATTGGGCAACGGCTTAAACAGTTCTTCACTCTCTGCCCGGATGCTGGACGCAGATTGTCCCGGAAACACCAAAGATGAGTCTTGCAGGAAAACTGTCACAGGAACGGCGCGCACGTCTGGCGGCCGAGCGGTTGTTGGAAATGAAACAGGCAGAGCTGTCGGCTGCAAACCGCAAACTGGGCCTGCATGCGATGGCATTGACCAAGCGGATCGGTGAAACCCAGGCCGAGGTTGAAACGGTTCGGGGTGAGAATGAAAAGGTCAAATCCGATCTGACGGTCGCCAACGCCAAAATCGAGGTGGCCGAGCGTCGCCTGTGGCATTCAATCCAAACCATTCAGGATGGATTCGCGTTCTTTGACGAGGAAAGTCGCCTGATTGGGGCAAACGCGGCTTACTTAAGCGTCTTTGACGGGCTGGAAGAGGTTGCGCCGGGTGTGACCTATCCGAGGATTTTGGAGATCCTGACGACCGAGGGGCTGATTGATCTTGGGTCCGAGCCGACGCCCGGCTGGCGCGATAGAATGCTGCAGAGATGGGCGATGCCGCACCCCCAGCCCGAGGTTATCCGGCTGTGGAACGGCCATTATATCAAGCTGATCGACCAGCGCGGTCATGGTGGCGATGTGGTGAGCCTGGCCCTAAACATCTCCGCATCCGTGCGGCATGAGGCCGAATTGACCGCTGCTCGTGAACGGGCCGAGGCAGCAAACCGCGCCAAATCGGCCTTTCTGGCCAATATGAGCCATGAAATTCGAACCCCGATGAACGGTATCGTGGGCATGACCGAATTGCTGACCGAAACACCTTTGGATGAAGAACAACGGCTGTATTTGAACACCATCCGCAATTCGGGCGAAGCGCTTTTGGTGATTATCAACGACGTCCTGGACTATTCCAAGATCGAGGCGGACAAGCTGACCCTGCACCCGGAACAGTTCGACTTTGAACGCTGCATTCTTGAAGTCGCGATGCTGCTGCAACCCAGCGTGCGCGATAAAGGTCTGACGCTATTGGTGGATTACGATCTGTTCCTGCCCACATTGTTTGTCGGCGATCCGGGGCGGGTCCGGCAGGTTTTGACCAATCTCGTCGGCAATGCAGTCAAGTTCACGTCCGAGGGCCATGTCCTGATCCGTGTCACCGGTGTGCCGAACCCGGATACCCAATCCTGCGACGTGCATGTTGCAATCGAAGATACCGGCATCGGCATCGACGAAGACAAGATCGGGCACATTTTTGGTGAATTCAATCAGGTCGAAGACGAACGGAACAGGGCCTTTGAGGGGACCGGTCTGGGCCTTGCCATTACCAAGCGACTGATCACATTAATGGGTGGTGCTATCTGGGTGGATAGCGAGCCGGGGCAGGGGTCCTGCTTTGGCTTTCGTGTCTCACTGCCGACCGCTGAAGGCCCGCAACCTGCCCCGCCCGATCTTGACGGGCGCCTGCGCCATGTGATGATCGTCGAGGATTTGGCCGCCAACTGCGCGATCCTGTCCAAACAGCTAGGGCGGCTGGGGGTTCAGGGCACCGTTTGCACGTCGGGGCGAGAGGCGCTGACGGCGCTGGACGACAGTGTGGACCTTCTGCTGTGCGATCATGACCTGCCCGACATGGACGGGCTTGAGCTGGCTGTCATGCTGAAAGACAGGGGGTGGGGCGCTCTGCCGATTGTCGTGATGTCGGCCAATCCCGGTGTCATTCACGCCCACCCCGCACGCCACCTTATCGAAGGCGTTCTGCAAAAGCCGATCCCCAGGGCCGAGCTGTACGCGCGCCTGAAAGCGCTTGGCCCCCCAAAGGGCGTCGAGATGCCACCGATCAATCAGGAACTTAACCAACCCGCATGTGAAGGAACGCAGCGTATCATGCGTGTTCTGGCGGCCGAAGATAACCGGACCAATCAACTGATCCTTAAGAAGATGGTCAAAGATCTGAACATCGACCTGCGCTTTGCCGGCAATGGTATCGAAGCGGTGCAGGCGTATCAGGAATTTGACCCAGACCTTATCTTTATGGATATCTCGATGCCTAAAATGGACGGCAAACAGGCCACAGCCGAAATCCGGCGCCGTGAGATTGAGACTGGCCGTCATGTTCCTATTGTCGCCCTGACGGCTCATGCGGTGGCTGGTGACGATCAGGGAATCTTATCTGCCGGGCTGGATCACTACCTGACCAAACCGCTGCAAAAGCAGACGATTCACCAGATGGTTCTGACCCATAGGCCGGATGATTGTTGCCCGGTTGTTGCAGAGGAAATCCGGGCTGACTAGATTGAACCCATGTCTGAAGATCGTGGATTTCAGCCCCGCGCGCTGGGTGAGATTGCCATCCGCTGTGTGGATATGGCCGCCATGGTCGCGTTTTATGAAAACGTGATCGGGTTAAAGCGTCTTAGCGGTGACCACAACAGCGCGATCACCTTCTTCCAGATTGCGCCCGGATATAGTGGCCACACGCAGGTCCTGGCCCTGTTTCACCACACAGTTGCTCCGCGACTAGGCCTGCATCCTATCGGATCGCAAAAACCGGTGACAGGTGGAGCGTCATCCCTGCATCACATCGCATTGTCGCTGCCATTCGACGAACAAGAAGCAGTGATGCAGTGGTATGACCACCTTGGCCAGCCCTACCGGATCGAGCAGTTCGGATGGATCGGTTGGCGCGGTATCTTCACCGAAGACCCCGAAGGCAATACTGTTGAACTCGTCGCTTATGACCCATCTATGTTGGATCAGGCCTGATAGGGCCGCACAAAGACGGGTTTGTTTTCTTCTGACAAATCGGGGCGGTATTCATAGCCACCTGAGTCAAAGTCCAGCAGTCCTTTGGGGTCGTCCAGTCTGTGCTGAATGACATACCGCGCCATCGCACCGCGCGCTTTTTTGGCGAAAAAGCTCACGATCTTTGGCGTGCCGGCTTTGTCTTCCATGAAAACAGGGGTGATAACGCGTAGCTTTAGCGCTTTAGGGTCTACTGCGCCGAAATATTCCTGGCTGGCGCAGTTGACCAGAACGTCCGATCCAACCTCAGCACCTTGCGCATTAAGCGCTTTGCTCAGCTGATCGCGCCAATATTCATACAAGTTCTTTCCGCGGCGGGTTTTTAGCTTGCTGCCCATCTCAAGCCGATAGGCCTGAATGGAATCCAGCGGGCGCAGCACACCGTACAGACCGGAAAGAATGCGAAGATGATCCTGCGCCCAGGCCATCTCCTCAGCATCCAGCGACGCAGCTTCGAGCCCCTGATAGGTGTCGCCCGCAAAGGCCAGCGCGGCGGGGCGTGTCACATCCGCCTCGGGCGCGTCTGAGAACGCGCGATACCGGTCGCGGTTCAAGCGCGCGAGATCATCGCTCAGGTCCATCAGCTTTTTCAGATCACCCAGCGTCAAATTGCGAGCGGTTTTCGACAGACGGATGGCATCGTCCTGAAAGTCTGGCTGCGTGACTTCGACATCCCGTTCCGCCCAGTCCAGCCGCTTGGCCGGGGAGATAACTACCAGCATATCCGCTCTCTTTCCTTGCCTGTTCTGGGCCGTATCTAGTCCGTCTGTCGCAGCACGTCCAGAAAGGCGGCTCCAAACCTTTCGTGACGGCGGTCACCCAGAACATGTTCGATCGCGCGCGGGTCATCTGATCGCAACTGTGCGACCTTGGCCAGTTGCGAGGCCGAGCAAGTTAGCGGCTTGTCGATCCCCTCCGGACCGCGTGACAGCTGCGACTGCACTTCAAGCAACTGGTCATAGATATTGCCCTGATCCCGGCCGGCCAATTTGCGGCGCGCGGGATGAACGGCTTCAACCTCACCGGCGACGACTTCAAGAAAGGTGTCACCGTAACGTTCCAGCTTTTTCGCGCCGACCCCGCCAATTCGGGCCATATCGTCTAGGGACATGGGGCGTTTCTCAGCCATTTCGATCAGCGTGCGGTCGGGGAAGATGACATAGGCCGGAACCCGCGCGGCTTCGGCTAAAGCGCGCCGTTTGGCTTTCAGGGCCGACAGCAGCGGCGCGTCTTCCTCGGACACCATCATTTTGACCGCCGGGCGACGTCCGGCCTTGCGCAATGTGTCCTTGCGCAGGTTGATCCGGGCCTCACCCTTCAGGATGGGCTTGGCAGCCTCGGTCATTTGCAGTGCGCCGTGGCGTTCGGCGTCCGGGCGGACCAGATCATACCCCATCATCTGCCGAAAGATCGCCTGCCATTGGGGTCGGGACCACTCTTTGCCGATCCCATAGGTCGATAGCTGGTCATGGCGTCGCGCAAGAATCTTGTCGGTTTCATTGCCGAGCAGGATGTCGATCAGATGGCCGGCGCCGAACCATTCCTCGGTGCGCAGGATCGCGGACAACGCCATGCGGACGGGCGTGGTGCCATCGAACACCTCTGGTGGGGCGTCACACAGATCGCATTTTCCGCAAGGTTCTGCCTGTTCACCGAAGTAGCCCAACAGAGTTTGACGGCGGCATTCCAATGCCTCGGCCAGACCCAATAGAGAATTCAGGCGTGCATGGTCGGCCATGCGGCGTTCCGGTGGGGCCAACCCTTCGTCGATTTGCGAGCGGCGCAGGCGGATATCGTCGGGGCCGAACAGAGTTAGCGTCTCGGCAGGGCCACCGTCACGGCCCGCACGACCGATTTCCTGATAATAGGCTTCGATGGATTTGGGCAGGTCCGCATGGGCGACCCATCGAATGTCGGGTTTGTCGATGCCCATGCCAAAAGCCACGGTGGCAACCACGATCAACCCGTCTTCGCGGGCAAAGCGGGTTTCGACGATACGGCGATCCTCGGCCTCCATCCCGCCGTGGTAGTGGCAGGCGGAATGCCCTTCGGCGCGTAAGGCTTGCGCGAGCACCTCGGTTTTGTTGCGGGTGCCGCAATAGACAATGCCCGACTGGCCTTTGCGCGCTTCGGCGAAGTCGAGGATCTGTTTACGGGGGCCATCCTTGGTGCCGAAGGCCAGATGGATGTTGGGGCGGTCGAAACCGCGTAGGAATTTGTTGGGAGGTGTGCCGTCGAACAGTTTTTCGACAATCTCGTCTTGCGTTTCGGCATCCGCGGTGGCGGTAAAAGCGGCGAGGGGGACGCCCAGCGCGCGGCGCAGTTCTCCGATCCGTAGATAGTCTGGCCGGAAATCATGGCCCCACTGGCTGACGCAATGGGCTTCATCCACGGCAATCAGACTGACGTTGATCCGGCGCAGCATCCCCAGCGCCGACCCTGCCGCCAGACGTTCGGGGGCCATGTAAAGCAGCTTGAGCCGCCCGGCCTCCAGCGCTTCCCACACGGCATCTGTTTCTTCGGGTGTGTTGCCCGAGGTCAGAGCACCTGCTTCAACGCCGGCCTCTTGCAACCCGCGCACCTGATCGCGCATCAGGGCGATCAGCGGGGAAATCACCACCGTCACGCCATCCCGCATCAACGCAGGCAGTTGGAAACACAGGGATTTACCGCCACCAGTTGGCATGATCGCCAGCACGTTTTCACCTGCGGTCACGGCATCGACGATCTCTTCCTGCCCGGGGCGGAAGTCGTCGAATCCAAAGACATCTCGCAGCATCGGTGCGGCGTCGAACATGTGCGGGGTTGCCCTGTTTTAAGGTTTATCTGCTCTTAAGACAGGACAATCACATACTAAGATTCGGTGAACAAGAGGGATCAGCCTCAGCTCAGGGCCAGAAAGAGTTCCGGCAGGACGTAGCTTCGCAGTGAAATGATGATGATCAACACGACCAAAGGCGTGAGATCGATGCCGCCAAGATCGGGCAGCACTTTGCGAATAGGGCGATAAATCGGCTCCAGGATCCGATTCAATCCGTACCAAATCTGGGCAACGAATTGTTGATGAAGGTTCAGAACCTGAAAGTTGATCAGCCAGCTCATTATGACCTGAATCAAGACGAACCAATAGGCGATGCTCAATACCAAGTCGATCGGGCCGAAAATTGCCATCATATTCGTATACTCCAAGTCACGTTTCGCGAGAGGTAGTAGCTAGCGCGGCAAAGAGCAAGTGTGCGCTAACAGAACCCTTGCGAATTAGACCAAAGCCCCGTCTTATGAAGACAACGATAAACAGGGGCAGTCATGGCAGAAATTTCCAAGCGCAAGCGCATTTGGGGTTGGTGGTTTTTCGACTGGGCCAGTCAACCGTATCACACCTTGCTGGTTACATTTGTCTTTGGTCCCTACTTTGCCGGAGTTGCGGCAGAGTATTATCTGACGTCCGGTCTGGGTGCCGACGCAGCCGATGCGCGGGCGCAGACGGTGTGGGCGAATTGCATGACCATTATTGGGCTGATCATCGCCTTTGGCGCGCCGTTGATGGGGGCCATGGCGGATGTTTCGGGTCGCCGAATGCCATGGATTTTCGCGTTTTCGGTGATGTATGCGGTGGGGTCCGCCGCGCTTTGGTACACGATGCCCGACGGGTCGAATATGTGGCTGATGTTGTCGGCCTTTGGTTTGGGCTTTGTTGGCGCGGAATACGCGCTGATCTTCATCAATTCGCAGCTGCCCGATTTGGGGGACGAAAATGAGGTTGGTGAGATTTCGGGGTCAGGATTTGCCTTTGGCTATTTTGGTGGGCTGATCTCACTTGCGATCATGCTGGCGCTGTTCGTCGAGCAGGCCAACGGCAAGACCCTGATCGGGATGGATCCGCTGTTTGGGCTGGATGCCTCAATGCAGCAGGGCACGCGTTTCGTGGGGCCATTCACGGCGGTTTGGTTCGTTCTGTTCATGATCCCCTATTTCCTTTGGGTCCGGGATGATGCGCCGACCGACAAAAAAGGTAATGTGGGCGACGCGCTGCGCCTGTTGGTCAAGTCGATTTCCAATCTGCGCCACCGGGTCAGCCTGGCCACCTACCTTGGATCATCTATGTTCTATCGTGACGCGTTGAACGGGCTTTACACCTTTGGCGGTGTTTATGCGCGACTGGTGCTGGAATGGGACCTGATCAAGATCGGAGTCTTTGGTATCGTCAGCGTTCTGGCTGCGGCTGCGTTTTCGTGGGTCGGCGGTAAACTGGACAAGAAATACGGCCCTAAACCGGTGATTTTGGTGGCCATCTGGGTGCTGATCTTTGTGTGCATCACCATCGTGTCGATGGACCGCACACAGATCTTTGGCATGTCTTTACCCGAAGGGTCCGGCCTGCCTGATCTGGTGTTCTTTGGCTGCGGGGTTCTGATCGGCGGTATGGGCGGTATTCTGCAATCCGCCAGCCGTTCGATGATGGTGCGTCACACCGACCCAAAAGCCCCGGTCGAGAGCTTTGGACTTTATGGTTTGTCGGGGCGTGCCACAGCCTTTGCCGCCCCCTTACTGATCGGAATAGCCACAACTGTAACCGGCAGTGCCAGACTGGGGGTGTCACCCATCGTTCTGTTGTTTATTCTGGGACTAATACTGATGCGCTGGGTGAAACCGGAAGGGGATCAGAGTAGATGATTTTATTACGTTTTTTGACGATACTGGCCGCGATGGTTCTGACGAACACTGCTACAGCGCAGCCTCTGGCAAAGCAGTTGTTCGGGGCGCAGAAAGCAAGTTCGCAGCAAAAATCCGCAGCCTTCGGCAGTTATTCGCGTGGATGCGCTGCAGGGTCGGTGCAATTGCCCGAAACGGGACCGACATGGCAGGCGATGCGGCTGTCACGCAATCGCAATTGGGGGCATCCTGAGGCGATCGATTATGTGCAGGATCTCAGCAAGTTCGCGGCCAAGCAGCCCGGGTGGAACGGGCTTTACGTCGGCGATATCAGTCAGCCGCGCGGTGGGCCGATGACATCCGGGCACCGCAGCCATCAGCTGGGTCTGGACATCGATATCTGGATGCTGCCCGGCGACAACATGCGCTTAAGCCGCAAGGCGCGTGAGAATATCTCGTCAATTTCCCTGCGCCGGTCGAATGGCGCGTTTGTCAACGGTAACTGGACGCAACAACACCATGCCGTGCTGCGCCAGGCCGCAAAGGACAAGCGTGTTGCGCGTATTTTCGTCTTTCCCGGTGCCAAGGTGGAAATGTGCAAAAACGAGAAGGGCAATCGTGCCTATTTGCGCAAGATCAGGCCCTGGTGGGGTCATCATTATCATTTCCACGTGCGCCTGAAATGCCCACGCGGTTCTAAAGGTTGCGTTAATCAAGATTCCCCGCCAAAAGGGGATGGCTGTGCCGAAGCGCAGCAATGGGTGAACAATATCCTTAACCCACCCCCGCCCGACCCTAATGCCCCAGCGCCCAAGAAACGGCGTGAATACCGATTGGCCGATCTGCCTCAGCAATGCACACAAGTTCTGCAATCCAACTGATCGTCGCGATAATGCTGGCCGGGGCGGCTTGGGCAGTTGATCACAATACGTCCAGCCATCTGAGCAGTTTCACATGGCGTCACCCGGCCGAATGGTTTGGCGGATTCTCTGCCATCCACATCTCGGATGATGGCCGCCATTTGATGGGAATGACCGATCGGTCGACGCTGATCACCGCGCGGGTCGAGCGCAATGATGACGAAATTTCGGATATTCATATCACCGGAAACTGGCCTCTCATTTCCAGCCGGGGGCGCCCCCTGATCGGAGGTGCCGGGGATTCCGAAGGCATAGCCATTGCGCCCGATGGCGGTCTTTATGTCTCGTTCGAAAACACGCACCGCGTGGCATATTACCCCGCGCCAGGGACCAAAGCGCAGGTACTGCCGCGGCCCAAGGCGTTCGATGACTTTGAGCTCAACGGCTCGCTCGAGGCGTTGGCCATTGATCAACGTGGTCACCTTCTCACTATGCCCGAGGAAAACCGAACGGCGACAGGTGACATCCCCGTCTATCGATGGGACGGTCAGGCGTGGTCGACGCCTTTTGTTTTGCCGCAACGGGGAAAATACCTTCCAGTTTCAGCAGATTTTGGACCGGATGGCAGGTTTTACGTTTTGGAACGAGATGTAGGCTGGACCGGGTTCCGTTCACGTCTGCGGCGCTGGCAGTTGGATGGCGACATCCCACGTGCCGAAGAGGTTCTGTTCCAAACGGAGACCGGTGCACATGACAACCTCGAAGGATTATCTGTATGGCGCGATGATCAGGGCCGATTGCGGGCTACGATGGTGTCCGATGACAATTTTCTGGCGCTTCAGCGCACCGAACTGGTCGAGTATGCCTTGCCCGATTGACTCGCTTAAAGCAAAGGTCTAGAAGCGCGGCTTGCCTTGGGACGGTCCCTTGGCCAAGTCGCCGCTACCTTGTCAAAACGGGCATCTGAAAATGCAACGCGCTTATATTCCCGGCATCATTGCCATGGCTGCCATTGTTGTGGCCTCGAACATTCTGGTCCAGTTTCTTCTGCTGGACGGCCTCCTGACTTGGGGTGCCTTTACCTTCCCTGTGGCCTTTCTGGTCACGGACATCATGAACCGTGTCTACGGCGTGCAGGCTGCCCGCAAGGTGGTATTCGCCGGTTTCGTCACCGGTATCATCTGCTCGCTGATCGGCACGCAGATCATTCTGCAGGGTGACGGATTCACCTATGCCGCCGTACCGTTGCGGGTCGCGGTTGCGTCGGGTACCGGTTTCCTGATCGCTCAGCTGACTGATGTTGCGGTGTTCAACAAACTGCGCGGCGGTCGCTGGTGGCGTGCGCCGCTGGCCTCGACTCTGGTTGGGTCTGCGCTGGATACGGCACTGTTCTTCACCATCGCCTTCTCGGCCTCTGTCACAATCTTTGGTGCCGATGCCGACGCGGCAATCAGCTGGGCATGGGAACCCGTTCCCTTCATGCTGACCGGCCCGATGGCTCCCCTATGGGTATCGCTGGCCTTTGCGGATTGGCTGGTAAAACTGTCGCTGGCCCTGATCGCATTGATCCCATTCAAAGTGATCGTGGCGCGGCTGACGGCGCAGCCCGCGTAAAAAAACGCTTTGCGTTTCGCGCAACTCGTGGCACGATTTCGGGTAACGGAAACAGATTGAAAGGAGGTGATCCAATGTCGAGAAAGGGATTGGAGAGAGGTGTTGGAACAACCGGGGGGATCGCCTGTTAAGGCAGCCCTTGGCGGAGCGCTCGCTCCGGCTGGTCGATTGATCTAACCGACCCAACCTCCTGAGCTTTCGAAGGGCCGTCCCATGCGGGGCGGCCCTTTTTGTTTTCGGATCAGGCCTGTAAGGTCAGCCTCATGTTGCGCATCACCGACGATATCACCCTGCAAGACTGGGAAATGACCGAGAGCTTTGTTCGCTCATCCGGTCCCGGCGGGCAGAACGTCAACAAGGTGTCCACTGCCGTCGAATTGCGGTTCGAGGCGGCGCGCTCACCTTCGTTGCCTGATCCCGTCAAATCGCGGCTCAAGCGACTGGCGGGGCGACGCTGGACCAAAGAGGGCGCGATCATCATTCAATGCGACGAAACCCGCAGTCAGGCGCGCAACCGCGAAATAGCGCGCAACCGGCTGGCCGAGTTGATCACCCGCGCTATGGTTAAACCCAAGCGCCGTATCGCCACCAAACCCACCTATGGTTCGGTCAAGCGACGTCTGGCTTCCAAAAAGGCACGCTCAGACGTTAAAGCCCTGCGCGGCAAGATACCCGAAGATTGATCTGGTATCTTTGCGGCGCATCGCTACTCTGATTTTGCGCAGCTGCAAAAGGACAAGATCATGAGGTTAGAGGGAAAAACCGCAATCGTGACCGGTAGCGCATCAGGCTTTGGTGCCGGGATCGCGCGGAAATTCCTGTCTGAAGGTGCCCGCGTCATGATCGCCGATATCAACGGTGATGCGGCCGAAGTTCAGGCCAATCAATTGGGCCCGAACGCCTTTGCCCATCAGGTCGATCTGGCCAACGGCGCATCGGTTGAGGCGATGGCAGACGCAGCCTTTGATCGACTGGGGCATCTCGATATCCTAGTCAACAACGCCGGCGTCACCCACCTTCCCACCCCGCTGGAGGATGTGAGCGAAGAGGATTTCGACCGTGTTTTCAACGTGAACATGAAATCTGTCTATCTAACGGCCCGTGCATTGGTTCCGCATATGAAATCGCGTGGTACTGGTGCAATCCTGAACGTGGCCTCGACCGCTGGCCTGTCGCCGCGCCCAAATCTCAACTGGTACAACGCCTCCAAGGGTTGGATGATCACCGCGACCAAGACCATGGCGGTCGAACTGGCCCCATCGGGTGTCCGGGTAAACGCCATCTGCCCGGTTGCAGGGGAAACGCCCCTGCTCAAGTCCTTTATGGGCGAGGATACGCCCGAGATTCGCGCCAAGTTCCTGTCGACCATCCCGCTGGGCCGTTTCTCAACCCCAGAGGATATGGCCAACGCCGCCTGTTTCTTATGTTCCGACGAGGCCAGCATGATCACCGGCACAGCTTTGGAGGTCGACGGTGGCCGCTGCATCTGATCCGCTCTTCATCTGGCAAGAAATATCCCCGCCGGAGGCAGCGCGCCTGCGCGCTCTTCTGCTCTTACATCTGACAAAGCAATGACCCCCGGACCCCGAAACCTGATCACCGATGTCCCCGGCCTTTTGGTTGGAAACGCTCAGGATGACGCGCTCAAATCCGGCGCAACCGTTCTGACGTCACCCGAACCCTTCACGGCCTCCGTTCACGTGATGGGTGGTGCGCCAGGCACGCGGGAAACCGACTTGCTGGCACCTGACAAATCTGTGTCGCGCGTGGATGCCATCGTTCTATCCGGTGGCTCGGCCTTTGGCCTGGACGCCTGTTCCGGAGTAGCTGACGCGCTTAGGGCGCAACATCGCGGGTTTGAGGTTGGCAGTGTCGTCGTTCCCATCGTTCCGGGGGCGATCCTGTTTGACCTGCTTAACGGCGGTGACAAAGCCTGGGCCGAGAACCCCTATCGCGCGCTGGGGCACCGCGCATTCGAGGGAGCGTCCGATCAGTTCGATCTGGGTACTGCTGGCGCAGGTACTGGTGCGTTGGCTGCCATGCAAAAGGGTGGGCTCGGATCCGCCTCGATTGTGATGGAAAACGGCGTCACGGTTGGCGCATTGGTTGCCGCCAATCCGCTAGGCAGTGTCACCACGCCCGGTGACCGTCATTTTTGGGCCGCTCCGTTTGAAATCGGCGACGAATTCGGCGGTTTAGGGCCTGATTCCAACACAGGTCTTGGTCGTATCATGACCAGTCTTAAGGTCAAAGCAATGCGATCCGCCCAGCCGGACAAGACCAACACCACCATCGCAATTGTTGCCACTGACGCGGTGCTGTCCAAGCCGCAATGCCATAGATTGGCGGTGGCCGCCCATGACGGGATCGCGCGGGCGATTGTTCCCGCGCACACACCAGGCGATGGCGATCTGGTGTTCGGCGTCAGCACAGGCAATCACGACCTTCCAGAGGCTGAACTGGGACTCCTTGGCCACGTGGCTTCGATCTGTCTGGCGCGGGCGATTGCGCGGGCCGTATATCTTGCCTCGCCAGCGCCGGGGGATCTTTTACCCTGTTGGTCCGCACTACATGACTTAAGTTAAGGACGGCCTATATGCCGCAGTGGCACAGTGCCCTCGCGCGGCAATCTGCGCGTTGACTCTTTTTTGCGCCGACGGTCCATTCGGTGCAGCCAATTCGTATCGGAGCAAAAGCTATGAATCGCATCCTCGCGACCGCAATCGTCGGCCTTCTGGCCCTTCCCGCATATGCCGAAGGAGACGCCGAAGCCGGAAAGAAAACCTTCAACAAGTGTAAATCCTGTCATCAGATTGCCGATCCTGAGGGTGAAGTCATCGTAAAGGGCGGTAAAACCGGTCCGAACCTTTATGGGGTTGCAGGCCGGACCGCAGGCACCGTTGAAGAGTTCAAATATGGCGACAGCATCGTTGCCGCTGGTGAAAACGGTCTGGTCTGGGACGAAACGACATTCGTTGAATATGCAAAGGATCCCAAGGCGTTTCTGAAAGGTTATCTGGGTGAAACTTCGGCCAAATCCAAGATGACTTTCAAGCTGAAGAAGGGTGCCGAGGATGTTTACGCCTATATCGTAAGCGTTTCTGGCGAATAAAGCCGCAGACCAAACACCGTTTGAGGTTACGAAAGGCCGCAGCCCCTGCGGCCTTTCGTGCGCTTGATAACCGCGTTGAACAGCGCCAATTTGAAAGCGCGCGGTATTTCATGCGTTGCACGCATAAATTCGCAGAGCCAAGCCGACCCGGTGGCAGCCAATTTCGAATTTCCGGCCCTTCGGGTGGATCGGCAGCAGGAGACGACAGATGGGAATCATGATCCCGGCCTGGGTTGATGGGGAGTTGACCCCAGTGGACAAGCTTGAGGCGCATGAAAAAGGCCTGCGGCACAAGGCGGTGTCGGTCTTTGTTGTGCGCGGGACCGAAATTTTGATGCAGCGTCGGGCTTTGGGAAAATATCACACCCCTGGTCTGTGGGCGAATACCTGCTGCACCCACCCCGACTGGGGCGAGACACCGTCTGTCTGTGCAGTGCGCCGGCTGCGTGAAGAATTGGGAATTACCGGGCTTTACCCGGAATACCGTCACCGGCTGGAGTATCATGCCGATGTCGGCAACAACATGATCGAGCATGAAGTGGTCGACATCTTTCTGGCCCATGTGCGCGGCCCGCTGAAGATTGAGCCCAACCCGGAAGAGGTCATGGAAATTCGCTGGGTCGATTACCACGATCTTCTGGCCGAGGTGCAGCGTTACCCCGAGCGATTTACACCGTGGCTCAAGATCTATTTGCACAATCACGCCGACACTATTTTCGGACCTGATCTGATTATCTCGGCCACCTCCTGACGGCTACGCCTTGCAAGGGCCGCCCAAGCCGCATAGATCAACGCGTCATGGCTAAGCAAAAGACAGACCCGAATTACAAAGTCATCGCCGAAAACCGGCGCGCACGCTTCGATTACGCAATCGAGGACGATCTTGAGTGCGGCATCATGCTGGAAGGGTCCGAGGTCAAATCCCTGCGCGTAGGTGGGACGAACATCGCCGAAAGCTATGCCTCAGTCGATGATGGTGAGCTGTGGCTGGTCAACAGCTATATCGCCCCCTATGAGCAAGCCAAATCGTTCAAGCACGAGGAACGCCGCCGGCGCAAACTGCTGGTGTCACGTAAGGAATTGTCGAACCTGTGGAACGCGACCCAGCGCAAAGGCATGACGCTGGTGCCGCTGGTTTTGTATTTCAACCACAAGGGCAAGGCCAAGATCAAAATCGGTATCGCCAAGGGTAAGAAGAACCATGACAAGCGCGAAACCCAGGCCAAGCGTGACTGGTCACGACAAAAGCAGCGGTTGATGAAGGATCATAGCTGACCCTTCATACCTCTCAGAACGCCATCGCAGCTGATACCGCACGTTTCCAGCGGTCATAGGCGGCATCACGCTCTTCGGCGGACAGTTCGGGTTCAAACCGACGATCCAGCGCCCAGGTTTCAGAAAATCCCTGTTGGTCCGGGTAAACCCCAGCGCGCATTCCAGCCAGCCAGGCCGCGCCCAACGCTGTGGTTTCCTGCATGACTGGTCGGTCGACTTCCGCACCGAGGTAATCCGACAACCCCTGCATCGCCCAGTCCGAGGCGCTCGCACCGCCGTCCACGCGCAGAGTGACCTCGGTCGCGGCGCCCCAATCGCCCTGCATGGCGTGCCACAGGTCGCGTGTTTGGTAGGCAATGCTTTCCAAGGTGGCCCGTGCAAATTCGGCGCGACCCGAGTTGCGGGTCAGGCCGAACACCGCACCCCGGCAGTCTGGTTTCCAATACGGTGCGCCGAGGCCGGTAAAGGCGGGCACCAGCACGACATGCTGGTTCGGGTCTGCCTTTTGGGCCAGCTCGCCACTTTCCGGGGCGTTCTCGATGATCTGCAACGCGTCGCGCAGCCATTGCACCGCTGCACCGGCCACAAAGATTGACCCTTCCAGCGCATAGGTCCGTTTACCGTCCAATTGATAGGCGATGGTGGTCAACAGGCGGTTCTTCGACTCGACCGGCTTATCCCCTGTGTTCAGAAGAGCAAAACAACCGGTGCCATAAGTGGATTTCATCATGCCGGGTTGGAAGCAGGCCTGACCGATGGTGGCGGCCTGTTGATCACCGGCCACGCCCAAAATTGGAATATTTCCCCCAAATAGGGTCGTATCTCCAAAATCCGAGGCGCAATCATGCACCTGGGGTAACATGTTCATCGGCACGTCCAGCAGATCACAGATCTCGGCGCTCCATTCACCCTTGTGGATGTCGAACAAAAGCGTGCGCGCCGCGTTGGTGGCATCTGTGGCGTGGCTGCGCCCTTCGGTCAGGCGCCAGATCAGAAAGCTGTCGATGGTGCCGAACATCAGCTCTCCAGCCTCGGCCCGGTCCCGCGCACCCGGCACGGTGTCCAGCAACCATTTAACTTTGGTACCCGAGAAATAGGGGTCCAGCAGCAGCCCGGTCTGGGCGGTCACGTCATCCTCGCACCCGGCCTGCTTGTAGCGCGCGCAGATCTCGGCGGTACGGCGGTCCTGCCAGACGATCGCGTTGTGGATTGGCGCGCCAGTAGCGCGGTCCCAAACTACTGTTGTTTCGCGCTGGTTGGTGATGCCGATGCCCGCGATCTGATCAGAGGTTACCCCGACGCTATCCATAACTTCGCGGCAAACGCGCAGAACACTGTTCCAGATTTCCTCGGCGTCGTGTTCGACCCAGCCTTCCTGCGGGAAGTGCTGAGTGAATTCGTGCTGCGCGGTGCCTGCGCGCTGCATCTCTGCGTCGAACAGAATTGCCCGCGATGATGTGGTGCCCTGATCAATGGCAAGAATGTAGGTCACGCCTGCGCCCCCCGTCGTTTGGTTTTGCGGGACTTTAGCGCAAACAATGACGAACGTGCCAGTGTGTTCAGACAGGAATATTGTCGATCAGCCGCACACCATCCGCCCAAGCTGCTGCGAACAGGCGGGCAGGCCGGTTTGCGTGGGTTATTGGGTCCAGCGTTTCGGCACACCGCAGTTGAATATATTCCACCTGCGTGAAGCCCGCGGCCAGCAGATCGATCTCGGCCTGTGCAGCCAAAGGGTCAAACGGCGCGCCGTCTTTCAGGGCGGCTGCCAATTCCCCCATGATCCGGTATTTGTGGGCGGCAATATCCAGCCCCTCGGACGACAGTCGCAGGTTGCGCGATGACATGGCCAGACCCGAGGGCTCGCGCACCGTGGGGCATCCAACAACCTCTGTGGGTATGTCCAGATCGCGGGCCATTCGGGTCACGATCATCAGTTGCTGATAGTCTTTTTCCCCAAAATAGGCTCTATCCGCGTGCGTTTGCAGGAACAGTTTGGCCACGACCGTGGCAACGCCGTCGAAATGTCCGGGACGGAATTCACCTTCCATCACATCGGTCAGGCCCGCGACGGAAACTGTGGTGGCAAAGCCCTGCGGGTAAATTTCTTCGGGTTCCGGCACGTAGATCGCGTCAACGCCGTATGGGGCCAATTTCTGCGCATCCTCGTTCTCGGTGCGCGGGTACTTTGCCAGATCCTCGGGGTTGTTGAACTGTTTGGGGTTCACAAAGATCGTGACGATCACCCGGTCACAACCTGCCTTTGCGGCCTCGACCAGCGACAGATGCCCCTGATGCAGCGCGCCCATGGTCGGAACCACGCCGACCTCTTCACCCTTCCGCTTCCATTCCGAAGTCAAGGCACGCAGGTCGGCCAGACGGCGAAAGATTGGGGCGGTCATGTCTTTGGTCCTTTGGTCGGGGCCTGATCGGAAAAGACGTGTTCGTCCGCCGGGAAGGTTCGTGCGCGCACCTCTGTGGCATATTCTGCAATGGCGGCTTCGGCCAATGGACCAAGCTCAGCATAGCGTTTGACGAATTTCGGTTTGAAGGCGGTGAAAAAGCCAACCAAGTCGTCGACAACCAGAATCTGACCGTCGCACCCCGCCGAGGCTCCGATTCCGATTGTTGGGATCGCGATCTCAGCCGTGATCTGATCGGCCAATTTCTGCGGTACTTTTTCAAGAACGACCGAGAACGCGCCCGCCTCGGCCACAGCGCGTGCATCGGCCAGTACAGCCTCGGCCTGTTCGGCGCGACCTTGAACCTTGTAGCCGCCAAGTGTGTTGATCGATTGCGGCGTCAGGCCAATATGCGCCATCACTGGAATCCCGCGCTTGACCAGAAAGCGGATGGTCTCGGCCATCTCGACGCCGCCTTCCAACTTAACTGCGCCCGCGCTGGTTTCGGACATCAGCCGGGCGGCGTTCCGGAATGCCTCGGCAGGCGAATGCTCGTAACTGGCAAAGGGCATGTCGATGACCATCATCGCGCTTTCCAAACCGCGCGCGACGGCCTGACCATGCATCACCATCATCTCCATCGTCACACCCAGCGTCGATTCCAGCCCGTGCAACACCATGCCGACGCTGTCGCCCACCAAAACGAAATCACAATGATCATCCATCAACCGCGCCATCGGCGTGGTGTAGGCTGTCAGACTGACCAGCGGCTCGCCGCCTTTGCGGGCGCGGATATCCTGTGCATTCGGGGCTTTTTTGCGGGCGGTGGCGCTCATTGTCGCTCCTCCGGTTGTCATGTTGCAGCGCGGCATAACAGATGGGAGCGGGCTATAGAAACCCCGGTTGCGCGAACATTTCCTTGAATGACCTAAGGTTTAAAGAGAAGTTGGGTGCAGTACGGCCCAAAAAATCGCAGGTTTCCATTTTCAGTGGGGAGTAATTTACATGACAAAGCAGACATTTCGGTCCTTTGCTTCGGTGCTGGCGGTTAGCGCCAGCCTGTTTGGTACACAGGTTTTCGCTAAATCCGACATTACCATAGCGTTGCAACTAGAGCCGCCGCATCTGGACCCGACCAGTGCCGCAGCGCAGGCCATCGATTCGGTGGTTTACACCAATATCTTCGAAGGCCTTACCCGGTTTATGGGTGACGGATCGGTGGTTCCTGGTCTGGCTGAAAGTTGGGAAATCTCGGAAGATGGCAAGGTCTATACCTTCAAGCTGCACGATGGGGTTACCTTCCACGACGGCACCACGATGGATGCCGAGGACGTCAAGTTCAGCCTAGACCGCGCCCGATCCGAGGATAGCGCAAATGCGCAAAAAGCCCTGTTTGCCGGGATTGAAAACATCGAGGTGGTCGACCCGCTGACCGTCAAGGTGACCCTGTCCGAGCCAAACGGGAATTTCCTGTTCAACCTGGCCTGGGGTGATGCGGTTATTGTCGCGCCCGAAAGCATCGAGGGCATCAAGACCAACCCCGTCGGAACCGGCGCATTTACCTTTGGTGAATGGGTGCAGGGCGACAGTATCACCCTGAACCGCAGCCCTGACTATTGGGGCAATCAGCCTGCGTTAGAGACTGCTACGTTCAAGTTCATCTCGGACCCGACGGCGGCCTTTGCGGCCATGATGGCCGAGGATATCGACGTGTTCGACAATTTCCCCGCGCCAGAGAACCTGCCGCAATTTGAGGCTGATCCGCGCTTTCAGGTGCTCGTCGGCTCGACCGAAGGGGAAACCATTCTGTCCACCAATAACAAGATGCCACCCTTCGATGATATCCAAGTGCGTCAGGCATTGGCGCATGCGATTGACCGTCAGGCGATCATCGATGGCGCGATGTTTGGCTACGGCACGCCCATCGGCACGCATTTCGCGCCGCACAATCCGGCCTATGTCGATCTGACCGGGAACTCGGCCTACGACCCCAAGAAGGCCGCCAAGATGTTGGCCGATGCTGGATATGCGGAAGGGTTTGAAACGACGCTGCACCTGCCTCCCCCATCCTATGCCCGCCGCGGGGGTGAGATTGTGGCCGCCCAACTGGCTGAAGTCGGGATCACGGCCAATATCATCAACGTTGAATGGGCTCAGTGGCTGGAATCGGTGTTCAAGGGCAAGGATTTCGGCCTGACCATCGTCAGTCATACCGAGCCTATGGATATTGGGATCTATGCGCGCCCTGACTATTACTTCCAATATGACAGTACGGATTTCCAGGCGCTGATGGACACGTTGAATTCGACGACAGACCCAGAAGAACGCACCCGTCTGCTGGGTGAGGCACAGCGCCTGATCGCAGACGACTACGTCAACGGGTACCTGTTTCAACTGGCCAAGCTGGGCGTGGCCAAGGCTGGAGTTCAGGGCCTGTGGGAAAACGCGCCCACGGCGGCAATCGATCTGACGCAGATCAGCTGGTCCGAGTGACTCAAGGCAGGGGCCGCTGGTTCACGGCCCTTGCATTTAATGTTGTCGAGTGAGCCAAGGATGATTTTGTTTCGTGTCCTGTTTCTGGTTTTTGTGACCGTTGCCCTAGCGGCAACGACTGTGGAACCGGTTGTGGCGCAGAACATTCTGGACAGTCGGTTGGACACGCCCATCGGGACGCCAGAGAACCCGCTGGATGTTGGTATCGGTATTCGAATAGATCAGATCACCAGCGTTGACCAGAAGGCCGAAAACTACGGTGCCGTGGTTGTGCTGCGAGTTGAGTGGACCGACCCTGCGTTGGCTTTTGACCGGCAAGAGCTCGGGCGCGATATCCGGGTTTTCAACCCCCCGGCGCTGGCCGATCATGCCGCTGAGATCGGGACGGTGGTACCAGCATTCGTCATTCACAACCAACAATCCAACAAGTGGATTCACGAATCCGCCGCCTCTCTGCGATATGACGGGCGGGTGCTGTACGTCGAGAAATCCTCGCTGACATTACAGGCTCCACATTTCGATTTTCGGAAATATCCTTTCGACACACAGGAGTTTCATTTCGAGGTCGTTTCGATCTTTCCATCCCAATATGTGTCCTATCATCCGATAAACGAGTTTTCGGGCCTTGGTGATCTGCTGGGCGAAGAAGAGTGGATTCTGGATAATGCGCGACTTGAAACCTCTCAGGTCACGGGCCTTTCCGGTCAGGACAGCGACCAGGTTGCGCTGATTTTTGAAGGCCACCGGCATCTGACCTACTATGTCATTCGGGTGTTTCTGCCGATGCTGGTGCTGATCTCGGTTGGCTGGGCACTGTTCTTTCTTGATGAATACCGCAAAAGGATCGAAATTGCCGGAGGAAACTTGCTGGTATTCGTAGCTTTCAATTGGGCGATTTCTGCTGACCTGCCAAAGCTGGGATATCTGACATTTCTGGATTTCGTTCTGCAATGTATGTTCCTGATGACAGGGGCATTGATTGTGTTCAATGTCGCCTTGCGCAGGCTCAAAGTCTCGGGTCGCGAATCCGGGGCGCGCAAGTTGGATAACTACGCCGTCAAGTGGATTTACCCGCTGGGTTACGCCGCAATCGTTGGCTATGCGGTTTTTGCCTATCTTCTGGTTTCATAGGTGCTGGACCCGCAGGGCGCGCACCCCTAACGTGGCCTCGATGCTTCGCTATGCCCTCAAACGACTGATATCGCTGGTGATCAGCCTCGCCGTCGCCTCTGTGGTCATATTTGCCGTGATTGAGGTGGCACCCGGCGATCCGGCGTCATTCATGTTGGGCGTCAATGCGCAAGAGGATACGCTTGCCGCTCTGCGGGCCGAGTTGGGTTTGGATGTCTCCAAGGTGCAGCGGTATTTCAATTGGGTTGGCGGGATGATGGTGGGGGATTTCGGAACCTCTTACACCTATCGCACGCCAGTATCGCAGATGATCGCGGATCGGCTGTGGGTCTCGCTGCCTCTGGCGCTGTATGCGCTTACCCTGTCCACCGCGATAGCGTTTCCGGTTGGCATCTATGCTGCCGCGCGCCGGGGCAAACCGGGCGATCTGACGGTGATGGGGGCAACGCAACTTGGCATTGCGGTACCGAATTTCTGGTTCGCCATGATGCTGGTTCTGATATTCGCCATCAACCTGCGTTGGTTCAATGCCGGAGGGTTCGCAGGCTGGGACAAAGGGCTTTGGGCGGGGCTACATTCCCTGACTCTGCCGGCCATCGCGCTGGCCCTGCCGCAGGCAGCCATTCTGGCGCGGGTCATGCGATCTTCGTTGTTGGACATATTGGGCGAAGACTTCATGCGCACCGCACGTGCCAAAGGGCTTTCGCGTCGTCAGGCCCTGTGGCGGCACGGGGTGCGCAACGCGCTGATCCCGGTTCTGACCATCATCGGGTTGCAGTTTTCCTTCCTGCTAGCCGGTTCAATCATCATCGAACAGGTGTTCTACCTGCCGGGTCTTGGACGATTGGTGTTTCAGGCAATCTCGGCCCGCGATCTGATTGTGGTGGAATCCGTGGTAATGCTGCTGGTCTTTGCCGTCATCACCGTGAACTTTCTGGTCGATCTGGCCTATGCAGCCGTTGATCCAAGGTTAAGGAGCCGGACATGAGCCGGAGCCTGATCCTTGGGGCTTGTCTGTCCTCGCTGGTGTTACTGGCAGCGACGATTTCCTTTGTTTGGACGCCCTATGATTACGCTGCGCTGAACATCCCCGACAAACTGCAGCCCCCCAACGCGCAGCATTGGTTTGGCACAGACCACTTCGGACGCGACATGTTCTCGATGATCATGGTCGGTGCCCGTACCTCGATTGCCGTTGCTTTGGTGGCGGTGGGGATTGGCATGGCGCTGGGCGTGCCTTTGGGCCTGACAGCGGCTGCGCGCAAAGGGTCGTGGCTGGACGAGCTGATCATGCGCGGCAACGATCTGGTCTTTGCCTTCCCGTCTCTGGTCATCGCCATCCTGATCACTGCCGTGTTCGGTGCTGGCGCGATAAATGCGATCATCGCCATTGGCATTTTCAACATCCCGGTTTTTGCACGCATCACTCGCGGCGCGGCGCTTTCACTGTGGGAGAGGGAGTTCATCCTGGCCGCGCGCGTTTCGGGCAAAGGTGCGGCACGGATATCGGCTGAGCATATCCTGCCTAACGTCGCCAACCTTCTGATCGTTCAGGGCACCATCCAGTTCTCTCTGGGCATTCTGGCTGAGGCTGGTCTGTCTTATGTCGGTCTGGGCGCGCAACCGCCCACGCCAAGTTGGGGCCGGATGCTGGCAGATGCGCAGACAATGGTCAGTTTTGCCCCACATTTGGCTCTGATTCCGGGTCTGGCGATCATTGTCACGGTGCTTGGCTTGAACCTGCTGGGAGATGGGTTGCGCGATTGGCTGGATCCCCGGATCAGGGTGGCGCGCGCATGAGTTTGCTTGAGATCGAAAACCTGACGCTGTCCATTCACGGCACGAACATCCTGAAACAGGTCAATCTGTCCATTGCGCCCGGTCAGATCGTGGCCGTGACCGGGGAAAGCGGATCGGGCAAATCGATGACCGCGCTCGCGGTGATGCAGCTTTTGCCGGACGGAGCAAAGACAACCGGAGCCATCCGGCTGAACGGCTCAGATATGTTAGACCGCGATGAAAACGATTTGTGTGCCTTGCGCGGTGCCGCGATCGGTATGGTGTTCCAAGAACCTATGACCGCACTGAACCCGGTCAAAACCATTGGCGATCAGGTGATGGAGACTATCCTGATCCACAAGGCCATGCCGCCCAGACAGGCGCGTGACCGGACGGAGGAAGTTCTGACCCGTGTTGGCCTGCCGCCGGATCGCTTCCCGCTGTCCCGCTTTCCGCACGAACTGTCCGGGGGGCAGCGTCAGCGTGTCGTGATTGCGATGGCGATCGCGTTGCGTCCCAAGCTGTTGATCGCGGATGAGCCGACCACAGCGCTAGATGTGACAACGCAGGCGCAAATCCTCAAGCTTCTAAAAGGGCTGGTGTCGGAATACGACATGGGGCTGTTGATGATCACCCATGATCTTGCCGTGGTTGCGGATATGGCCGACCAAATTGTTGTTATGCGCCATGGCGAAGTGGTCGAATCTGGGGCCACTGCCCATCTGCTACACCACATGCAGCATCCATATACCCGTATGCTGTTCAAGGCTTCGGGGCATCAGGTATCCCTGCCCGAACCCGCGAAATCCCGCCCTTTGCTTGAAGCGACAAATGTCATTCGCGACTATCGTCTGCCTCGCAAGGGGCTGTTTGATACACCGGGGCACCACAGGGCAGTGGACCAAGTCAGCTTTACGCTCAATAGCGGAGAACGTCTGGGCCTGGTCGGCGAGTCGGGGTGTGGAAAATCGACCCTAACAAAGGCAATTCTGGGTCTTGAAGAAGTTCAGGGTGGTGACATTCGTCTGGATGGCCAGCCTGTGTTTTCGGGTCACAATCCCAACCTCGCCGTGCGGCGCAAGATGCAGGTGGTCTTTCAGGACCCCTATGGCAGCTTCAATCCACGTCACCGCGTGGCCCGGTTGATCACTGAACCGTTCCATCTGCTCGATGCTCCTGTAATGGGGTCCGAGAGGCAGGACCGGATCGCTGAAATGTTGACAGCGGTGGGTCTCAGCCCGGATGACGCTGGTAAGTATATTCATGAATTCTCGGGCGGTCAGAGACAGCGCATTGCCATCGCCCGTGCCTTAATCATCCGGCCCGAACTGATCTTGTTTGACGAGGCTGTTTCCGCCCTTGATGTGTCGGTCCGGGCGCAGATTCTCGACCTGTTGGCCGAACTATGTGAGGCCTATGATCTGACTTATCTGTTCATCAGCCATGATCTGAGCGTCGTGCGCACCATCACTGACCGCGTTATGGTGATGCGGGCCGGAAAGATCGTCGAAGAAGGCGATACCGAAAGCGTCTTCTCTGATCCGAAACACCAATACACGAAAAACCTGATCAATGCCGCGCCAGTGCTGCCAGACATTGGTCGTGATGTGGCGTGAACCGCATATTAGAGCCGAATATAGGAGTATCTCATGTCCAGCCCCCTTTGGTTTGATCCAAGCCTGTGTCTGATCGGCGGCAATTGGGTGCCGCCAACCTCCGAACAAACATTGCCTTTGATCAATCCTTCTGACGGCTCAGAGATCTGCCAGATCGCAAGGGGCGGCGCGCATGATGTTGTTGCTGCGGTCAAGGCTGCTCAGACTGCGATTGATGGGGGTTGGGGACGAAAGACTGCGCTGGAGCGGGGCCGTATCCTTACGCGTATGGGAAGGATGGTTTTGGAGCGTGTCGAGGACCTGGCCACGCTAGAGGCCATGGATGTCGGCAAGCCCCTGACGCAGGCACGCGCAGATGCGGTTGCGTTGGCACGGTATTGCGAATTCTATGGTGGGGCCGCGGACAAGGTCATGGGCGAGACCATCCCGTATCTGGATGGCTACACCGTCTATACTTTACGGGAACCGCACGGCGTGACGGGGCATATCGTTCCGTGGAACTATCCGATGCAGATCATTGGGCGGTCGGTTGGGGCTGCGTTGGCGATGGGCAATGCCTGCGTTCTGAAACCTGCGGAAGAAGCTTGCCTGACCGCGCTGGCCTTTGCGCATCTGGCGCAAGAGGCCGGTTTACCGGCCGGTGCCCTTAATGTCGTCCCCGGGTTGGGGGCCGAGGCGGGGGCGGCTTTGGCGGGCCATACGGGCGTGCACCACGTCTCGTTTACCGGGTCAGTCGCTACTGGGGCGCTGGTGCAGCAGGCAGCGGGGCAAAACGTGATTCCTGTGACGCTGGAGCTTGGGGGGAAGTCACCTCAACTGGTGTTTGACGATGCCGATCTGGATGCGGCCCTGCCCTTTCTGGTGAATGCGGGCATTCAGAATGCCGGACAAACCTGCTCGGCCTCGTCACGCATTTTGGTGCAGCGCGGGGTTTATGATCAGGTCAAGCATCGTATGGCAGCGGCCTATGCAGATTTGACCGTTGGCCCTGCGCAAGACGATCTGCGCGTCGGCCCGCTGATATCGGCCCGTCAAAAGGACATCGTTTCGGACTTTCTGGCCAGGGGCGCAGACCTGACCGTCGCAGGGCAAGGACAGATCGTAGACGGTGCGCCGTCCGAAGGAGCCTATGTTGTGCCGACCCTTTTTGCGGACGTTCCGCCGGATCACTGTCTGGCCAAGGATGAGATCTTCGGTCCCGTGCAGGTGCTGATCCCATTCGATTCAGAAGAAGACGCGGTGAAGATTGCCAACGGCACCGATTACGGGTTGGTCGCCAGCATCTGGACCCGCGACGGCGCACGGCAGATGCGGCTGGCAAAGCAACTGCGCTCGGGCCAGGTGTTCATCAACAACTACGGCGCGGGTGGTGGCGTAGAGCTACCATTTGGTGGTGTCGGAAAATCTGGACACGGCCGCGAGAAAGGGTTCGAGGCCCTATATGGCTTTTCACAATTGAAAACGGTCGCGGCGTACCATGGTTAGAGCCTAAACAATCACCTCGATCGCCTCTTGCGCCCCTACGCCGAACACTCGTTTGTAGCGTTCGATCTGATCCTTCGGTCCCATCGCCTTTTCCGGGTTGTCCGACAGTTTCACAGTCGGCTGGCCATTGGCGGATACGGCCTTGCAGACCAGCGAGAACGGCGCCAACGCGTCGTTTGGCACGAGGCCGCGGAAGTCGTTGGTCAGCAATGTGCCCCAACCAAACGAGATTTTGGTCCTGTCGGAAAACTGCGTGTGCAGTTCCCGAATTTTGTCGACATCCAGACCATCCGAGAAAATCACGCGCTTTTCCAGGGGGTCTTCCCCACGGGATTGCCACCACTTGATCGCGGTTTCTGCGCCTGTTGCAGGATCACCGCTGTCGATGCGAATGCCGGTCCATCCGGCCAGCCAGTCGGGCGCGCGATCCAGAAAACCCTGCGTGCCATATGTGTCGGGCAGAATGATACGCAGATTGCCGTCATGTTCCTCGTGCCAGTCGCTCAGCACGTCATAAGGCGCTTGCGCCAGTTCGGCATCGTCTTTGGCAAGGGCACTGTAGACCATCGGCAGTTCGTGCGCATTGGTGCCAATGGCCTCAACTTCGCGCCGCATGGCGATCAGACAGTTCGATGTGCCAGTGAACGACGGTCCTAGACCCTCGATCATGGCCTGCACGCACCAGTCCTGCCAAAGAAAGCTGTGTCGACGCCGGGTTCCGAAGTCAGCGATTCCAAGCCCGTCAATATCCCGCAGCTTTTCGATCTTCTTCCAAACGCGGGTCATGGCCTGGGCATATAGCACCTGCAGCTCGAACCGCCGCATGTTGTTCAGCACCGCGCGCGAGCGCAGCTCCATCAGAACCGCAAGCGCTGGGATTTCCCACAGCATGACCTCGTGCCATTTGCCTTCAAAGGTCAGCTCGTACTGATCGCCCTTCCGTTCCAGGTGATAGGGCGGCAGGCGCATGTTTTCGAACCATTCCATGAAATCCGAACGGAACATCTGGCGCTTGCCATAGAACGTATTGCCCCGCAGCCACGTGCTTTCTCCCCGGCTCAGGCCAAGCGATCGGATATGATCCAATTGCTCGCGCAGCTCGCCTTCATCGATAAGTTTGGCCAAAGGGATGTGATTCGACCGGTTGATCAGGGAAAAAACCACATCTGTTTGAGGCTTATTTCGAAACACTGACTGGCACATCAGCAGTTTGTAGAAGTCCGTGTCGATCAAAGACCGTACAATCGGGTCAATCTTCCATTTATGATTGTACACGCGTGTCGCAATATCGACCATGGGGAACTCCTGCGATTTCCGTTGTTAGATCAATCGGTGCGTGGAATGGCAAGAGTCGCTAGAATGATAACAATGACAAGGTCAGGTCACATTGCGAGCATATTGTGTGATCTTTTCACAGTTTAGTGAAAAGAGAGGGATGGTTGAACGAGGTTAATTTGGTGAATGGTTCTCGAGTACGATTTTGACATCGTTGTTAACGAAGAATTGGAAGATGACGCCGGTTCAGAGCGATTGGACATTTCCGTCGCGCGTGCCCGATTCCGTCATGTGAAAACGGCTGACGCGCTTCGGGCGACGTCACCGAAGATTCGACAAATTTTCCAGGAAGCCGGCTTTGATCTGGATTCAACCGACAGCAAGCTGTCGCAAGGGTACTATTCGTCACGGGACGTAGACCAACGCAAACGCATTCTGCACGCGCTTTTTGCCAATATTCGCGAAATGGGAATTGAGGGCGAATATTGCGGTGAATTCGATTTCCATCGCTTTTTGGACAACGTCAAAACGGCCAAACCACGCAACGACCAACGCCCAAAAGTCGAGAATTGGACGCCAAATCCACGCTACAAATCACCCGCAACGCCTGAGCGCCGTACATTGCCGGGACGAATTGGCGTCGCATTGGGACTGGCGGTGATCTTGTTTGCAGTGCTTAGGTATCTTGCCGAAAAAGGCGCTACGCCTTAATCCAGCGTAACGCCTGCGGCGCGCATCGCGGCCACGGCGGCTGCCAATGATCCATCCATATCAATCGCCCGACATGCGTCCATGCGCACTGCGACATCAAAACCCAGCCGGGCTGCGTCGACGGCCGAATAATGAACACAGAAATCTGTGGCCAGCCCAACCAGGGTCAGTTTGGTGATACCACGTGATTTTAAGTAACCTTCCAACCCGGTCGGTGTCTTTTGGTCGTTCTCGAAAAAGGCGGAATAGCTATCGATGCCGCGCCGAAAGCCTTTGCGAATGACAAGGTCAGCATGGGTATTCAGGTCCGGGTGGAATTCCGCACCATCGGTGCCCTGCACACAGTGATCCGGCCACAAGACCTGCGGCCCATAATGCATGTCGGTCATGTCCAAGGGGGCTTTGCCATCATGTTCACTGGCAAAGGACGAATGTCCCGCCGGGTGCCAATCCTGCGTCAGGATCACGGCGTCGAACTCTGCCATCATCGCGTTGATAGGGTCCACGATCTCGTGACCTCCGGGCACCGCCAGCGCGCCACCGGGGCAGAAATCGTTCTGAACGTCGATTACAATCAGGGCATGGGCCATCGGGTATCTCCTCGCATTGTTCTATCGGTAGGGGGCAGGGCGGGGGGCGTCAATCCGGTCTCTTGCGACTCTTGTCCAGCAGGTTTAGACCGCGCGCATGTATACGATCGCTGCTCTCTATCACTTTACCCGTTTTTCGGATCACGTGTCCTTGCGCGACCCGCTGCTGGACCTATGCCGCGCGCAATCAGTCAAAGGCACCTTGTTGCTGGCCGCCGAGGGGATCAACGGAACCATCGCCGGCCCGCGTAGTGGGATCGATGCGGTGCTGGCCCACATCAAGGCTCTGCCCGGATGCGCGGATCTTGAGTGGAAAGAGGCCACATCCGATCACCCGCCCTTTGGCAAAATGAAGGTGCGCCTGAAGAAAGAGATCGTGACCATGGGTCAGCCGGACGTCGATCCGCGCGCCCGCGTCGGCAACTATGTCGAACCCGAAGACTGGAACGATCTGATCCGGTCTGACGATGTGGTCGTGATCGACACGCGCAACGACTACGAAGTGGCGATTGGTACGTTTGAGGGCGCAGTAGACCCTGAAACAGCCAGTTTCCGTGATTTCCCGGTCTGGTGGGAAGAAAACAAAGACCGCTTTCACAACAAGCGGGTTGCCATGTTCTGCACCGGCGGCATCCGTTGCGAGAAATCTACCAACTACCTGCTGGGGCAGGGGGTTGAGGATGTGTATCACCTGAAAGGTGGCATTCTGCGGTATCTCGAAGAGATGCCCGCCGATGACAGTAGTTGGCAGGGTGAGTGCTTTGTGTTCGACAATCGTGTCTCGGTCGGACATGGGCTGGTCGAAGGGCCGCACAACCTGTGCCATGGCTGCCGCCGCCCGATCCTGCCCGAGGATATGAAACGCCCGGAATACGAGCACGGCGTGTCCTGCCATCGGTGCATAAACGAGACATCAGACGCGGACAAAACGCGGTTCCGCGAACGCCAGAAACAGATCCTGTTGTCACGTCAGCGCGGGCAGGAACACCTAGGCATTGAATGATGGGTGAATGATTAAGGTTGCGGGTACAGGCTGGAATCCTGATGATCGCGGAAAAACCTAGGCCATCGGAGGTTTTATGCACCGCGAACCTACAACCCTGGAAGAGTGGAAATCGACGCTTATCGCAGCGGTCGGACTGGTTATTGCCAGTTTTTTCGCGTGGTATGGTCTGTCGCGTCTGAGTGAGGCGGCCGCAGGGGAAACCATTGGTACTATTGTGTCGGTCTGCCTGGTGGTTTGGGTCGCATCGCAATCCTGGTACTACATGACACAGGTGAAGCTGCCGCATCGACGCTTGTTTCTGATGGGTGTGTCATTCATTCAGGTCGTGCCGTTCTTGTTCGCGGCGGCGTATGGCGCATTCGGTTACGCCGACAATTGCGTTGTCGGTGCAGATGCCCCAGCCGATTTCCTGTATTTTTCATACGTTACCTTCACAACGGTGGGATATGGCGACATGATCCCAACAGGTCTGTGTCGCGGTCTGGCCGTCGCTGAGGCCGTTACCGGTTACATTCTCTTGGGTATGTTTGTTGCTGCTACGGTTGCACTCTATACCCGCCACCATAAACATTAGACGGCCATTATTTGTTCTGATCAATCCAGCGGGACATCATCTGTTTATCGCGGAAACACTCGGACGGGATAGGCCTGCGCTTGCTGCGGGAAATGCGTTCGGCAAAGGCAACCTGCTTGCCGGTTGGATAGTTCGCGAAGGGCGAAGGGTCGATTGGTTTGTGCGCCGAAATCCAGGCCGACATCGACCTGCGGTCTTGCTGTGCCTCGACTGGGATTTCCAAGGCTGACTGCTGGGCAATTGCACGGGCATATCGCATTTGCTGGTCGGTGACAGGCAACAAATGATAATCGTTCGACGGGCCATTCAGGGCCGAGTTTCTGGCGTGGTAAGACATCGGATTGTTCCTCTGACTATGTAGAACATAAATGGAACATTTGACGTTTTATTCAAGAGGTCGCCGATTCACATCAGCGGGAGTCCGCCGTGAATTGCTTTTATTGACTGGTCAATCAATAAAATATAAACGCGAAGGAAAGGACCTCTGAGAAGGAAATCGGCATGAAGTTTCAGCCCAAAGCGAGCCATTTCATCAACGGCACATATATCGAAGATACCAACGGCGCCCCTATCGACGTGATCTACCCGGCCACCGGTGAAATCATCGCCCGGCTGCACTCTGCCACGCCGGATATTGTAGATCAGGCTCTAACAAGCGCTAAAACCGCTCAGGCAGAGTGGGCGGCAATGTCCGGGACCGATCGTGGCCGCATCCTGAGACGGGCATCTGACATCATGCGTGACCGCAATCGCGCGCTTTCGATCCTCGAAACCCACGACACCGGTAAACCCTTGCAGGAAACCCTGGTGGCCGACGCCACATCGGGTGCGGATGCGTTGGAGTACTTTGGGGGGCTGGCTGCGTCATTGACGGGTGAGCATATCCCGCTGGGCGGCGGAGACTTTGTCTACACCATCCGCGAGGCGCTGGGCGTTTGCGTCGGTATCGGCGCATGGAATTACCCGACCCAGATCGCATGCTGGAAAGGAGCCCCTGCACTGGCCTGCGGCAATACGATGGTCTTCAAACCGTCCGAGACAACGCCCCTGTCGGCTCTACAAGTGGCCGAGATTCTGATCGAGGCGGGCGCGCCAAAGGGCGTCTATAACGTGGTTCAGGGCTATGGCGATGTTGGCGCATCGCTCGTGACCGATCCGCGCGTGGCCAAGGTTTCGCTGACCGGGTCCGTGCCGACCGGTCGCAAGGTCTATGCCGCAGCTGCCGACGGCATGAAACACGTGACGATGGAACTGGGCGGCAAGTCCCCGATGATCGTGTTCGACGACGCCGATATCGAAAATGCTGTTTCGGGTGCGATCCTGGGCAACTTCTATTCCTCGGGTCAGGTCTGTTCGAACGGCACCCGTGTTTTTGTGCAGAAAGGCGTCAAAGAAGCATTCCTCAAGCGCCTCTCTGAACGTCTGGCCACTGCGAAAATCGGTGATCCGCTGGATGAGGACGTCAACTTTGGCCCGATGGTCAGTGAAAACCAACTGAACATTGCGCTGAGCTATGTCGAAAAAGGCAAAGCCGAAGGTGCACGTCTGGTATTCGGTGGTGAGCGGATCGACGGTGACGGCTTTTACATGCAGCCCACTGTGTTTGCGGATGTGACGGACGATATGGCCATCGCGCGCGAAGAAATCTTTGGCCCGGTCATGTCTGTGCTGGATTTTGATACCGAAGAAGAGGTGTTGGCCCGCGCCAACGACACCGAGTTTGGATTGGCAGCCGGTGTCTTCACCAACGACCTGACCCGCGCGCACCGCATCGTGGCCGCGTTCGAGGCGGGCACCTGCTATATCAACACCTATAATCTGGCTCCGGTCGAGGCCCCGTTCGGTGGATCCAAAATGTCGGGTGTCGGGCGCGAAAACTCGAAACTGGCGATCAATCACTTCAGCGAGATGAAGACGGTCTATGTTTCGATGAACGACGTCGAAGCGCCGTACTAATCAAAACCGGCCATTCAAGCTCTGTTCCCGACATTTCGCGTCGGGAACAGAGCATAAGCCACATAAGACATGTGGCTGACTTCTGCTTAAGGGTGCTGTTTTCGGCACTGTCGGCAGGAGATCAAGTTCATGAAAACGCATGCGCAGGCCGTGGTCATCGGCGGAGGATTGGCTGGCTGTTCAATCCTGTACCATTTGGCCAAGCTTGGTTGGCGGGACGTTGTCCTGCTTGAACGGGATGAACTGACCAGCGGATCAACCTGGCACGCGGCGGCCAATATCCACGGGTTGCATGACAATAACAACATCACCCGCATCCAGCATTACACAATGAACCTGTATAAAGAGCTGGAGCAGGAAACCGGCCAGAGTTGCGGAGTGTTCCAGCCCGGTTCCCTGTATCTGGCTCAGACCGAAGATCGTGAGCACCAGTTGCGCCTGCAAGAGGCCAAGGCTCGGTTCTATGGCCTGAATTTCTACGAGGTCAGCCGAGAACAAGCGATGGAACTTCACCCGCTGGCGCGGTTCGACGATATCCGCTGCATTATGTTTGAACCCGAAGGCGGCAACGTGGATCCCTCAGGCGTGCCGCACGCCTATGCCGCAGGCGCGCGCGCCATGGGTGCAACGATCGAGCGCTTTTGCCCCGTATTAGGCACTGAACAACAGCCTGACGGATCGTGGATCGTGCGCACGGAAAAGGGGGATATCCATACGCAATGGGTGGTGAATGCAGCAGGTCTTTGGGGGCGCGAAGTTGCGGCGCTGGCCGGTCTGACCCTGCCGTTGCAACCAACTGAACACCAGTATTTCGTAACCGATTCCATTGATGAGGTAGCCAATCTCGGCCGCCGTCTGCCTTCGATCGCCGATCGGGACGGCGAGTACTACTTCCGACAGGAAGGCAACGGGCTGCTGATCGGGGCCTATGAAAAGGACATGAAGTTCTGGGCCGAAGAGGGCACGCCGCTGGACTTCGCTCATGATCTGTTCCCCGACGATCTGGACCGGATTATGGAGAACGTGATCCGCGCAACCGAACGTGTGCCCGCCGCGGCGACGGCTGGTGTGAAACGGGTGATCAACGGGCCTATGATCTGGTCCCCGGACAGTTCCGCCCTTTGGGGTCCGGTGCCAGAGTTAAAGAACTATTTCTTATGCGGCGGTCTGATCCCCGGCTTCTCGCAATCGGGCGGTCTTGGCCTTCTGGCGGCGCAGTGGATGATCGAGGGTGAGCCTCAATACGACATGTTCGCATGGGATCTGGCGCGGTTTGGCGATTGGGCGGACAAGAAATTCACCAAGGCACGGGTTGAGGACCAGTATACCCACCGTTTTGCCATCCATTTCCCGAGCGAGGAACGCAGCGCTGGCCGCCCGGCCCGCGTGCGCCCGGCGTATGAGATGCAAAGGGACATGGGCTGCGTCTTTGGTCTGAACTGCGGCTGGGAACACCCACTGTGGTTTGCGGATCGAACCGGCACCACCGAGACAAACGGGTTCACCCGCCAGAACTGGTGGGAACCGGTTGGGCAAGAGGTCAAGATGCTGCGCGAAAACGTTGGCGTGATCGACATCTCGAACTTTGCCAACTACGTCATTAAGGGCCCGGGTGCCTATGATTGGCTGGACTGTTTGGTCGCGAATAGGGTGCCGACCGAGATTGGGCGGTCGTGCCTGACACCGCTGATTTCAGTCCGGGGCGGCGTTGCCGGGGATTTCACCATCACCAAAGTGGCAGATGAAGAATACATGATGATCGGCTCGGGCATGGCCGAGCGTTATCATCAGCGGTTCTTCAACATGGTCGACCTGCCCGAAGGCACAACACTCGAAGTGGCAACAGATCGCATCGCGGGTTTCAATGTAGCGGGTCCCAAGTCGCGTGACCTGTTGCAACGACTGACAAATGCCAACCTGTCGAACGAAGCGTTCCGTTTTATGCGCTCACAAACGATCGAGGTGGCGGGCGTCACCTGCCTTGCCATCCGCGTCAGCTTTACCGGTGATCTGGGGTGGGAGCTGCACTGCGCGGAAAAAGATCAGATCAGGCTCTATTCCGCACTTCTTGAGGCTGCGAAGGCGTGCGACGGTGGTCCAGTGGGCGGCCGTGCGTTGGGGGCACTGCGGATCGAGAAGGGCTATGGCTCCTGGGGCCGCGAGTATTCTCAGGAATACTGGCCGCAGGAAGTCGGGCTGGCAGGTCTGATCAAGCTGGACAAGGACTTCTTGCACAAAGACGCCTATCTGGCCATCAAGGACAACGCCGCGCGCGAGGTTCTATCGATTTTTGAGGTCGAGGTGACGGATGCCGACGCGTCCGGTGGCGAACCTATTTTTACACCAGGTGGCGCACCGGTCGGACGTGTGACGTCAGGCGCCTATGGCTATTCAGTCGACAAGTCACTGGCCATCGGTTATGCAAATCCGGCGGTCGTAAAGCCGGGGGATATGGTGGAAATCTTCATCCTCGGCAAACCGCATAAAGCCAGAGTTTTGGCCGAACCGCCCTTTGATCCATCGGGTCTTCGGCTGCGCGATGTCCAACACAAGGCGATGGAGACGGCCAAATGACCGGCACGCTTGAGCGGGTCACGGATTTTGCCCTGAACCTTTCAGCGCAGGAGATGCCTGACAGCGCGAAAGAGGCCGCCGCCCTGATGATGCTGGATACAATGGGCATCCTGATCGCCTCCGGCCCGATGGAGGCCGGCGTGATCGCCCGCGATACTGCCGCGCTGCTCTATGCAAGCACTGATGCGGCATTCAGCGTTCCGATGATGTTTGACGGCCGCCCCGTCAGCATAGCGGGCGCTGCCTACGCAGCAGCCACACAAACCGACAATTTGGACGGGCATGACGGCTACAACCCGACCAAGGGGCATATCGGTGTCGTCGTCCTGCCTGCGTTGGTTTCACTTGGTGCGCATTGCCCTGATTTGTCCGGTCCCGAAGCCCTGGCTGCCGTCGTCACGGGATATGAAATCGCGGGACGTGCGGGGCTGTCGCTGCACGCATCGGTCAGCGATTACCACACGTCCGGCGCCTGGAATGCCCTTGGCGTGGTCGCCATGGCCGCGCGCATGCGCAGGCATACGCCCGACCAGTTTCGACAAGCATTGGGGATAGCAGAATACCACGGCCCCCGAAGCCAGATGATGCGCGAGATTGCAAATCCGACGATGCTGCATGACGGATCGGGTTGGGGCGCGATGGTTGGCATATCATCTGCGATCCTGGCTGAACGTGGTTTCACGGGCGCCCCGGCCATCACAATCGAAGATGCTGATGTTGCGTCGTTTTGGGATGATTTGGGTCAGTTCTGGCAGGTCGAACACCAATACGTAAAACCTTATCCGATATGTCGCTGGGCTCATGCGGCAATTGATGGCGTTCGGGCTGTGATGATGGAGAATGACCTAGCCCACGACCAGATCCGATCCATCCATATCAACAGTTTTCAAGAAGCGGCCTGCCTGTATGGCGGGATGCCTAATACCACGTCTCAGGCCCAGTATTCTCTGCCTTTTGCTGTGGCGGTTCAGGCGATCCATGGTCGGATCGCGGTTGAACATATCTCGGGTTCGGGTCTGTCTGATCCGGCGGTGGCAGAGTTGGTATCGCGTATTCACGTTCAGGAAGATGCGCGCCACAGTGCACGCTTCCCGCAGGGGCGGTGGGCCGATGTCACCTTGAAATCGAACGATGGGCGTGTGTTCGAATCCGGCGACACTCACGCGCGCGGCGGGCCGGAGGCCCCGCTCAGCAGGGGAGATGTGATCGCCAAGTACACCGAGTTTGCCGCGCCAGTCGTCGGTTCAGATCGCGCGGACGCGATCCGCGCAGCCATATTGGGTTGGGTCGAGCCTACATCCAGATTGTCGGACCTGATGCCTTTGGTCTTTGATCCGTAAAAGCGGCCAGTACGGACTGCAGGCCGATGCTCAGTGGGCACCTAATGAAAGACAAACCGTGAATGCAGGTGGCGCTGACGTGATCCGCTATTGGTCCACCTTCGCAAGCAAATCCAGAATGTGCTGGCGTGCTTTTGCGCTGTCATCCAACAAGCCTTTCGCGTCAGCTAAGGGTTTGTCCTGCATTCGCGTTGGCGGCACGGACAGGAGCTGCGTTGTTTGCTGAACTGCGAGGAACTTTGTGTCGCGTTCGGGCTCGACTGTTTCCGGATGATCGGCCAACCAAAAGAACCGATCGGCTTTTTCATCCTCACCCACAGCACGCAAAAGCTGACCAGCTGCCACGTAATCATCCGTCATCTGCAATGCTTGCCCTCGCAAAAGCTGGGCCGCGTCTGATGGATCGTCGGCCAGTTCCAACATCGCTTGATGAGGTCGGCGTTGCAGTAAGGCAGCGCGCGCGCGTAACCGTGCCCTTTCTGCGCGCCGGGCCTTGTCCTGTGGCCGACTGGCCAACTCCAGCGCCGCATCCGCAAAACCAAGGGTGACCAAACGCTCGGCCATCGCCACGCTTGTGTCTGTGACGAGCGCCAGTTTCTGCTCGGGCGTCAGGGTCACCACACGCCTTAGAAATGTCGCGTCGTCGGCGCGTTCGGTCAGGATCTGGGCGACGCGGTTCAACGTTTCGGCGGCATTGGCCCGTGTATCTTGGGCGCCCAGCAGATTCATCGCCTTGTCGAACTCATGGCTTAAGCTTAACGCGACGATCTGTGTTTGCAGCATGCGCGGCCCGATTTCAGACCGGCGAAACTCCGTGACGTAAGAGACCGCAAGATCAAGCTCTTGCGGAGATATTGCCCCACGTTCCGACCATCGCTTGTCGACCAGTCGCGCAAGCGCAAGCGGTGCCTCCAACTCTGCGCCCGACGCGGCGATGACCTCGTTCAACAATGCTTCCGACTTCGGACCGTCGCCTTCGGCAGCCGCGACTTTAGCCTTGGCTTGGGACGTATCAGCGCTGTCCTCAGTCGCAACGCGGTCGACCGCGCGCAACACGCGCCTTGCTGGTTCAAGTTTCCCGGCATCTGTCAGAATTTCCGCCAATGTCGGCCCAATGTGACGGCGCAGATGGTCGGGCAGGCGCGCAAATGACTGTTCGATCGATTGCAACCGGGCCTCTTCCTGCAGCTCTCCTTCGATCAAAAGAGCCCAAAGCGCGGCGTCGCTTTCACACCGCTGAAGACTGGTAAATGGGTTCGGATGGGACGGCTGTGCGCCATCAAGATACCGGGCTATGGCGGCAACCCGATCTGTGTCCGGCGCATGCCGCCCAAGCAATTCAAGCGTCCGAATAGCCTCGGCGCCGAACCCGGAATAGGCGTATAGCTGCGCCAGCTTCAGCGTTTCTTCTTCGTCGAGATGATCAAATTCTTTGAACAAGGCGGCGCGCAACGAAGCCACCTGTTCCGGAAAGGGAGTTGCCCCAGACCAACGGTCAAACCCAAGCTCAGCGCTTGAGATGCAGGGTGGGCGTTGTTCAAGCTGCGGCAGGGATGGCCCTAAAAGTTCATTCAAGCCGTCCAGAACGGATGTCACATGAATATTGGCATTAAGGTCTGAGGGACTAAAGGGATCGTTCTTGGGGACAGACGGCCTTGGTCCGACCGGAGAAAGCCTCAAATCAACGACTTCCCGGTCAGAACCGCGCAGCAGCAGGGTAGAGAGCTGTTCTTCAAAACGCTGTGCGTTCAGGTTCAGCAGTGGCAATTCGAGACTCTGCAAATTTTGCGCAACCAACGGGTCTTTCTCTTTGGACGCTTTGGGCAAAACAGGCGACGGAATATCAGCGCTGATTGGGGGCAGCGCCGCGCCTGGTGCAATATCCACCACGATCATCGTGCCCTTGAACAGAAAGGCATTGGCAACACAGTCGCAGCCAAATTGCATATCCAGTGCGGCACCCGGTTCGGACTGAGAGATCGCGGCCAAGCGGTTTTGCGTCAGACGCCGGAACACAGCTGCTGTGTCGAAGTTTACCAATTCCAATTCGACATTCAGTCGCGCACCATTTTTCTTGTGCGACAGCAACCATTTAGTGCCCGGCGGAACCTGTGCGACCAGCCGCGTATACCCATCATGTTCGCCCGAACGCACCTGCACATCCTGTGCCTGAACCTGCGTTGTCGCAGCGGCAAAAGCCAAAACAAGAAAAACTATCCGGATCATGCCGCTGCCTGTTTGAGTTCCTTCAACGCATCTTCTAGCTCAGAAAATCCGGGTCGGTTATGCGTCGGCGTGTTCTGGCGTCCAACTTCAATGCACATGGCTGCATTGTGGTTGTGCAGGTTGGCGACCAGAACCTCTTTGATCAGCTGGTAGAAATGGTTGTCCTCTTCGACTACCGCTTTCAGCTTGCCGGCGAACGGGCCAACCAGGCCATAGGCGAGAAACACGCCCAGGAACGTCCCGACCAACGCGCCACCGATCAGTTTGCCCAGTACTTCGGGCGGCTGGTCGATGGACCCCATCGTTTTGATTACGCCCAAAACGGCGGCCACAATCCCAAGTGCGGGCAAACCATCGGCGACGGTTTGTAATGCGTGGCTGGAATGCATGGCGTGGTGAAAATTGGTCTCCATCCGTTTTTCCAGCACTTCTTCAACTTGATGTGGATCGTCGTAATTCATCGACGCGGATCGCATCGTGTCGCAGATCAGATCGACAGCTTCCTTGTCCTTCTGAATCTTCGGATAGGCTGAGAATAGGGTCGAGTTCTCGGGGTCTTCGATATGCTGTTCCACCTCGACGGGGTTGGCCTTGGCAATGCGGATCAGAGAAAACAAAAGGCACAGCAGATCGCGGTAATCTTCGGGTTTCCATTTGGGGCCCTTGAACACTTTACCCATGTCCTTGATCGTATGTTTGACAGCGCTCAAGTCGTTGCTGATCATGAATGCGCCAACGGCGGCGCCGCCGATCATCATCATCTCGAACGGGAGCGATTTCAAAATGATCGTCATCTTGCCACCGGCGGCAAGATATCCGCCAAACACCATGGCGAAAATGACGACGATTCCGATGATTCCGATCATGGGCGGTCTCCTGCAATGTCAGATGCGGGGGTAAAAAACATGTGCGCTACTCCTGCGGCACCGCAGCATTGCGACCGGCCATGATCACGCTGATCGTATAGGCGGCTTCGGGGCTGAGACCGGCCAGAACACCTGCTGCTGCGTCAGGCGGCATCCGCGACAAAAAGCCAGCCGCAAAGCCGGGGTCCATGGTTTCGAACAGGGCGGCTGCGTCCTTGGGCTTCATGCTCTGATACACATCCGTCAGGCGCGTCAGATCGGCCTCGGCGGCTTTTTCGGCGAAGGCCAGTGTCTGTCGCAGCGACTCTTCTGCCTCCTGCAAGGCAGCCAAGCGCGTTTCAATCGCCTGATCCGCGATATCCTGCGCCTTTTCTTTGTCTTGCAACGCGGCCTCTCGTTTTTTGAGCGAGTCTTCGCGGCGTAGCAATTCAGTCAACAATTCTTGCGCACCGGGCTGTTTGGGTTGGCTGTTCTTCGCCAGCGATGGGGCGGGATCGGATCCTTTAGCCAGCGCGGGCCCGGCCTCGAATCCTATTCTGATCGCGGCGGAACCGATCATAAGCATTGCGATCACCGCAAGAACGCCGCCTTTGGGGCGATTCTCCGTCCGCTTCCTCCTCATGTCGTGGCCTCGCTGCGGCTGTGGCGCAGGAACATCAACCCACCCGGACGTTTGACCTGAGTTTCGGCCGGCGCGTCTTCTTCAATGACGGGCACTGAGGTGGCTTGGGACTGTTCTTTGGAAGCAACCGACTCAGGCTCTGGTGTAGGGGTCTCGGTCGCCTCTTCATCGTCCGGCACTACGTCATGCATCGAGGCCATCATCAGCTCAAGCCGCTGCGCCACTGTTTCGGCGCGTTCGGTCAATTCCTTAAGAACGACGCCAGACTGATCCGAGGCGTCCCGCGCGGCCTCCAGTGACTTTTTCAACTCTTCCGCTTGCGAAGACAGCACGGCCACCGCACCACCGACGCCTTTTTCAAGGTCGGTAAAGCGTTTCAACCGCCGGGACAGAACGAAACAATAGAGACCCGCACCCAAGGCGCCCGCGACCAGCAAAATATCTGCAATCAGCTCCAACTTCGCCTCCTAGTTCAGTACGAATTCCATGACGAGAACATCGCGCACACGGCCTTCACCGACGACGATTTCGATACGCCGCAACAGGTGTCCTCGGATGCGCATGAGCGCGAGCGAATCCTCAAGATCCGACACCTCGATCGCGCGCAGATATCCGTTCAGCACGTCCATAATTCGCGGTTTCATCTTTTCCACATCCGCCATGTACGGCGCGTTCACCTCGAGCTGGGCATGAAACTTCAGATGTCGCGAATCGCTGGTGTTTACCGACACGACGACTGGGGCAAGGTCAACGAATCCGACCTTTGGCAGAGCCGTGGCAGGCTTGCTTTTCTCTGTTTCCTCGGCGTTTTGCACGACGGGTTTTCCGCCCACCGGCAACAGGCCGGTGGTGGTTAGGAAATACCCGCCCGCAGCACCGGCTATCGCCAGAATCGCGCCTATTATCATTCCCTTTTTCCCAGATTTTTCCGGGACTTCTGCCTGTTCTGCAGTCGCGTCGGTCATGACGTCCTCATTCCTACAATCTGCAATCGTCATAACCCGACAGGGACTAACCGATTGTTAAGGGCAATCGTCCAAACAAGGGATGCGTCGCACAGAATGTCGGCGAGTCGGAGGTGATCGTGCAGCAGATCGGAACTGTCTGGGCAAGTTTGGACAGGCGTAAACAAATCATTGTCGCGGGTGCAGTCGTGCTGGTGTTTCTGGGGATCCTTGCGATGTCGCGTCTGGTGACAACGCCGTCGATGACCCTGCTTTACGCCGGATTAGAAAGCGGTGCTGCAGGGGATATCGTCCGTTCATTGGATCAGCGCGGTGTGCAGTATGAGATTCGCGGCGGCTCCATCTATGTGCCGGGATCACAGCGGGATGAACTGCGCTTGACGCTGGCCAGCGAAGGTCTGCCGGCAACCGGAAACCGGGGCTACGAGTTGCTGGATTCGCTCAGCGGGTTTGGCACAACGTCGCAGATGTTCGACGCCGCCTATTGGCGCGCCAAAGAAGGAGAGCTGGCCCGAACCATCGTCGGCAGCCCCCATATCAGCCAGGCGCGTGTGCATATTGCCAATGGATCAGCCAATCCGTTCCAGCGCAGTGTTGCACCAACCGCATCGATCTATCTGGTCGCGTCGGGCACGGACATCACGTCGGATCAGGCAAAGGCGATCCGGTTCCTGGTGTCGTCCGCAGTCAGCGGACTGGCGCCCGAGAACGTCACCGTCATCGATTCGAATGGCGCAGTGATCGGGGCACAGGACAACCCGGTGTCCGCAGATACCGCTGACGATAAATCGCGCCAGCTGCGCGAACGGGTTCTGCGTCTGGTAGAAGCCCGTGTCGGAGCTGGAAATGCTGTGGTCGAGGTGAGTGTCGATACAGTTACCAAGACAGAATCAATCCGCGAACGGCGTTTCGATCCCAATGGCCGCGTGGCCATCAGCACCGATGTCGAAGAGCGTTCGGACAGTGCCCGCAACCAATCCGGGGATGTGACGGTTGCGTCAAACCTGCCCGATGGCGATGGCGCAGGCGGGGACGAATCCAATTCGAACGCAACCCAGACCCGAGAGCGGGTCAACTACGAGGTTTCCGAGACCGAGCTTGAGGTTCACAACGGCCCCGGCGCGATCAAGCGACTGACGGTGGCTGTTCTGGTAAACGGGACGCGATCCGTGGACGCAAACGGCAGTGAAACATTCACGCCGATGCGGCAGACCGAGATGGATGCACTGCTAGAGCTTGTGGCCTCGGCAGTGGGCTACGATGTCGAGCGGGGCGACGTTATTACGCTGAAATCGCTGGATCTGCCGGCGGTCGAGCCGCAGGGCAGTCTGGCAACCGCCTCACTGTGGCAGAAGGTGCATTTCGACGCGATGTCGCTGATTCAGATGGCCGTGTTGGCGCTGGTTTCTCTGGTACTTGGGGTGTTTGTCATCCGCCCCATACTGACTCAACCGGCAACTGCTCCGGCGCTGTTGCCCGCAGGTACGGCTCAGGAACCTGACGCATACCTGACCGGCGAAATTGCGACGGAAGAAGGCGGCCAATTCACCACCTTGCCGGGGCAGGCGCCCACAGGGAACGTTCCGGCGCTTGGGACCGATGCCGGGGCGGATCCGGTGGATCGGCTCAGGGCGATGATCGGCGACAAGCAGGAAGAAACGGTCGAAATCCTGCGCAGCTGGCTGGAAGAAGGTGAGGAGCGTGTGTGATGTCGATTGCCCATCTTCTTGAGGATTTCACTTTACAGGCCGGCGGCGGACAGCTGCACGTACTGGATGAGGACGCGTTAGAGGAACAAAGGCTGGCCTCGTTCGAGCAAGGCTATAGCGCAGGCTGGGAAGACGCGGTCCAGGCGCAGGAGAAAAGCCGGGGGCAGGTTTCGGCTGAATTAGCCAAATCGCTCGAAGATATGTCTTTTACCTACCATGAGGCGGTTAACCGGATGGCCCTGTCGCTGGAACCAATGTTTCAGAGCCTGACACAGCTGGTTTTGCCTGAAATGCTGGACCGTGGGTTTGCCGTTCTGCTTGTCGAGCAGCTCACCGATATGGCGCGCGCGCAGATCGGACAGCCCATGCAAATCTTCGTACCCTCACGTCGTGTCAACGAGGTAGAGGACCTGATCCCTGCCGATCTGTCATCGCCTGTGCAGGTGATCGAAGACCCGTCGCTTGAGGCAGGGCAAGCGCGGCTCAAGGTCGGGATTTCCCAGCGCGAAGTGGATTGCAGCGGCTTGCTTGCTGCGGTCGATCAAGCCTTTCAGGCGTTTGTTTTTCAGGCAAAAGAGGCAGTGACCAATGAGTGATCCGCAAACCCCGAAATCCGAGAAGCCCAACCCGTTCGAGGCTGTTCCGATTGAAGTCACCGTATCGGTTGGCCGGGCGCGCCCTTTGATCCGCGATCTACTGAACATGGGGGAAAACGCCGTGCTGATGCTGGACAAACGCATCGAGGATCCGGTTGACCTGTATGTCGGCGACCAGCTTGTCGCGCGCGGTCTGCTAGAGGAGATGGAGGGCGAGCAGGCCGGTCAACTGGCTGTGCGTCTGACCGAAATCGCGGACCTGCAAAACGGGATCGGCTGATGCGCCTCTTTCTTATTCTGGCGGTCACGTTTGCGGTGCTGACCCCGTCTCTGGCCACGGCGCAGGAGTTGTCTGTTTCGCTGGGCGAGGGCGGTTCGATATCTGCGCGAACGATTCAGTTGATCCTGTTGATCACCGTGCTCAGCCTGGCTCCGGGATTGGCGATCATGATCACCTGTTTTCCGTTTCTGATCACTGTTTTGGCGATCCTGCGCCAGGGTATCGGGTTGCAGCAATCTCCTCCCAATATGCTGATTGTCAGTCTGGCGTTGTTTCTGACTTATTTCATTATGGAGCCGGTCTTTTCCGAAGCCTGGACAACAGGAATTCGGCCGTTGGTCGATGAAACTATGGAGGTCGAACCTGCATTGGAGCGTGCATTACAGCCGTTTCGCGGTTTCATGGCTGCGCGATTGGACCCCGATACGTTTCACGCCATGGCCGCCTTGCGCCCCGGTGGTGATGCCACAACGCTGTCGCCCGACGCGCCGCTGTCCATCCTGATGCCGTCCTTCATGCTGTCCGAGATTGCGCGCGCTTTTCAGATCGGGTTTCTGGTCTTTCTGCCATTTCTGATTATCGACCTTGTGGTTGCGGCGGTACTGATGTCGATGGGGATGATGATGGTTCCGCCAGCCACAGTGTCTTTGCCGTTCAAACTGGCGTTTTTCGTCATCGCCGACGGTTGGTCCTTGATCGCCAGCGCGCTTGTGCGCAGCTATACTACCTAGTTTTTTACTGCCGGGCGATTTGCAGGCAGGCGCGCAGGCCGCAGTCGCCGGCCTCAAAGCGCATTTCTCCGCCATGCTGTTCGGCCACGGTGGCGGCGATTGTCAGGCCCAAACCATAGCCGTCAGACGATCCGGTGTTGGATCCACGACGAAACGGAGCCATGAGGTTTTCGATGTCTGTCACGGACAGATCGGTGCCCTTGTCTTCGACCGTGATCGTCGCGGTGGTCGCATCGGTCGCCAACTGCACTTCGGCGTGTCGACCATATTTCAACGCGTTATCGATCAAATTGGTCAGCGCACGCCTAAGCGATATGGGCCGCGCCATGACCAGAACGCGGCGTGTTTCGGTCAGCTGTCCGTGGCCGCGCCGGGACATGAAAACCGATGTAACCCCATCGACCGTGACGGGGTCGGTCTTTTTTAGTGTCACGGGCAGGTCCATATCCTGATAATCGGCGACCAGAGCCTCGACCAAAGAGGTCAGAGAAATCTGGCGCGGTTCCTCAACATCCAGTTCGGATCGCGTATAGGTCAGGACGCTTTCGATCATGCCCGTCATCTGATCTACATCCGCCTCGAGCTTTTCGCGTAGTTCATCGTCGGGGATCAGAGCGGCACGCAGGCGCACGCGTGTCGCAGGGGTACCCAGATCGTGGCTGACGCCGGACAAAACCGTTGCCCGCTTTTCAAGCTGCGCGCGCTCGGCCTCAAGATGGGCGTTCACCGCCGAGACGATATCGCGCAGTTCATCCGGGCCATCCGCCTCGTAGCTTTCCGGCCCCCCAAGGCGCTGCCGTTCGCGCAACGCGCGGGCAAACCGGGTGAAGGTATCTGAGACGTTACTGACTGCGGATAAGATGACCGCCATTGCGACGATCCCCATAAGTATTGCGGGCAGACGTAAATCCGTTGGGGCCGCCTGACAGCCCCATATCTGGGTCCCGTCGACCTGATGCCAGGCCTCACGCCCAAATTTCGCAATCAGGATTGGTTCGCTGCAATATGTCGCCAGCAACCGGGTCAGGTTTCCCATCTTTTCAGGCCCGGTCTGATCACTGCCTGACACAATGTCCGAAACCGGATAAACCAACCGGTCGGACAGAATTGCCACGCTTAATTCACGCCCGCTGAGCGGCGAGGAACTGTCGGTCAGGATCGAAAGGTTGGTGACAAAACGGCGGTTTGAAAACCCGGGCAACCGCTGAAATTCACCATTTTCGGCAAGAGCAGTATCCTGGGGCGGCAAGGGCGTTATCGACAACCCCTCGGAGGGGGCCATGCCTGTTCGCAATTCTTCGTAGACGGTGAACCCCGCCACAAAAGATTGAAGCAGGTAGTCGTTCCAGGCGCGCGCCGAAGCGAACCATAACCCTGCAGACAGCAAACCGGCGGCAAAGGCTGAAAGGGTCCAAAGCCACCCCAGATTGCGCAGGCGCAGTGTCATTCTTCGACCGAAATGTCGGCGGCAAAGATATACCCGACCCCGCGTTCCGTGCGCAGCATTTGCGGATCTTTAGGGTTGGTCTCGATCTTGGATCGCAGGCGACCGACCAGCATGTCGATGGCGCGGCCCTGCGCTTCGGACTTTTCGCTGTCCCCTGTTACATCCAGTGCCGTGACGATTTCATCGCGCGTCAGCGGAATATGTGGATTGGCCAGCAAGACCTTGAGCAGGGCGGTTTCCCGCTGTGACAACGCGACCAAATAGCCTTCTGGCGAATGCAAATCATCACGCTTTCCGTCAAAGACCCAGCCGTCAAATCGGAACGTGCGGGTTCTGCGGCGATACGCCAGCGAAGACGACCGCCGAGCGCGCTGCATCACTGCCCTGACACGGGCCAGCATCAGCTGAGGGTTGAAGGGTTTGGCGATGTAGTCGTCTGCCCCAACTTCGTACCCTGCCATGCGCTGATGGTCGGCAGACAGGGCAGAGACCAGAATGATCGGGACGTCCTGTTCGCGCCGCAACCGGGCGCAGATATCAATCCCGTTCTCGTCCCCCAGCATGACGTCCAACAAAATCAGATCGATCCGGCCATTGGACAGGTGCGCCCGGATTTCCCGCTCGGAACTGGCGGGAAGGGCGATGAAGCTGTTTTGCTGCAATAGCTGCGTCATCATCGACCGCATCTCAGGGTCGTCATCCACCACCAGAAGCCGCGGAATGCTCACTCTGTCTTTCCTCCCGATCTTTTCCCTCTGTCGATGTCCATTGTAACGAATGGAAACAGATTCAATGCCAACGTAACACGCTGTAACAGAAGTGGTGAAAATTTGGGCCGTTTCCGTGCTTTACTATGAATTCCGCTTTGCCAGACGGCGATCAGACCACAGTAATAGCGCCATCGCTGCTTTGGCAGTCACTGAGTTCTCAGGGAGGAGACAAAAAATGAAGCGTTTTGCATTTGCCACCGTTTCGACTTTGGCTGTTGTGGCCGGATCGTCCGTTGTGGCCGAGCCGCAGGCGGAAGTACTGCACTGGTGGACCTCGGGTGGCGAGGCCAAGTCGGTTGCCGTTCTGCAGGAAGAATTCGCCTCGAACGGCGGCACCTGGACCGACATGCCCGTCGCGGGTGGCGGTGGTGATGCGGCAATGACCGCACTGCGTGCCCGCGTTCTTTCCGGTAACGCACCGACCGCCGTTCAGCTGAAAGGCCCTGCCATTCAGGAATGGTACGAAGAAGGCGTTCTGGCCGACATTTCGAACGTGGCCGAGGCGGAAGGCTGGGCGGATGTCCTGCCTGCGTCGATCGCGGGCCATATGATGTGCGAAGGCACTTGGTGCGCTGCACCCGTGAACGTGCACCGCATCGACTGGATCTGGGCGAATGCTGATGTTCTGGCGGCAAACGACATCGAAATGCCCACCACATGGGATGAGTTCAACGCAGCAGCCGAAAAACTGCAGGCCGCTGGTGTGATCCCGCTGGCCCACGGTGGTCAGGCCTGGCAGGACGCGACCGTGTTTGAGGCGGTTGTCATGGGTATTGGTGGACCAGAATTCTACCAGAAAGCCCTGGTCGATCTCGACCCCGAAGCGTTGACGTCCGACACAATGGTACAGGTCTTTGACCAGATGCGTACCATGCGTGGATATGTTGACGAGAACTTCTCGGGTCGCGACTGGAACCTGGCCACCGCCATGGTGATGAATGGCGAGGCCGCTTTCCAGATCATGGGTGACTGGGCCAAAGGTGAATTCCTGGCCGCTGGCAAGAAGCCCGGCGAAGATTTCCTGTGCGCCTCGACCCCCGGTGACGGTTATCTGTACAACGTCGACAGCTTTGCCATGTTCGAAGTCGAAGGTGACGACAACCGCGCCGGTCAGGAACTGCTGGCCAAACTGATCGTCGCACCGAACTTCCAGGAAGTGTTCAACCTGAACAAGGGTTCGATCCCTGCACGAACCGACGTAGCGCTGGATGCCTTTGATATCTGTGCGAAAATCTCGGCAGAAGACATGGGTACGACCTCGGCAGGTGGTTCCCTGCTGCCGTCTTACGCCCATGGCATGGCGCTGCGCGGGTCGCAGTCCGGTGCGATCACCGACGTTGTGACCGCGCACTTCAACTCGGATATGTCCTCGGCTGACGCGGTTCAGCAACTGGCGGACGCGGTGGCCAACAGCTACTGATCCAAAACGCTCTGCCCCCTATGCTGAGGGGCAGAGCACTTTTCCCCGGAGGAAAAAATGTCCGAATGGCTGGAAAACCACCTGCCCAAGGTGGTGCTGGCACCGTCGTTCATCGCCGTATTGATTTTTGTCTACGGATTTATCGGATGGACCGCATGGGTGTCGCTGACCCGATCGAAACTACTGCCGAAATACGAGATCCATGGCTTCATTCAGTATGAACGCCTGTTCGATTCCCCTCGCTGGGATACGGCAATCAACAACCTGTATATCTTTGGCGCGCTGTTCATCGTGATCGCGATGGTGCTGGGGCTGTTGCTGGCCATCCTGTTGGATCAGAAGATCCGCGTCGAAGGGGTTATTCGCACCATCTACCTGTACCCGATGGCACTGTCGATGATCGTGACCGGCACCGCATGGAAGTGGATCCTGAACCCAGGTCTGGGCATTGAATCCATGGTGCAGGGCTGGGGCTTTCCGAATTTCGAATTCGATTGGCTGGTGAACCCCGATTACGCCATCTACACGATCGTGATTGCCGCGATCTGGCAGAGCTCGGGCTTTGTTATGGCGCTGTTTCTGGCCGGGCTTCGTTCGGTGGATGGTGAAATCATCAAAGCCGCACAGGTCGATGGTATCCCCACATGGCGCATCTATACGGCGATCATCATACCGTCGATGGCACCGATCTTCCTGTCGGCCTTCATCGTGCTGGCCCACCTTGCGATCAAGAGCTTTGACCTTGTCATCGCGCTGACAGGCGGCGGTCCGGGATACGCCACCGATCTGCCAGCCACATACATGTATGCCATGGCGTTTTCGCGCGGCGATATTGGTCAGGCGGCGTCTTCCGCAATGATCATGATGCTGGTCGTCTTTGCCATCGTGGTTCCATATCTTTATTCAGAGCTGAGGGCGAAAAATGACTGATCTGTCGATGCCCCAAACCCAAACCCGCTCGCAGAGCGCCACCGGCAAGATTGCCCTTCGTTGGCTGCTTTACGTCCTGCTGGGCCTGTTCGCGCTGTACTACCTGATGCCGCTTTTCGTGATGTTGACGACATCGCTGAAAAGCCTTGAGGAAATCCGCACCGGGTCCCTGATCTCGCTGCCCCGAGAAGTCAGCTTCGACGCCTGGAAAACCGCGTGGTCAGGCGCTTGTACCGGTATCCAATGTGAAGGTCTGCGGCCTTACTTCTGGAACTCGGTCCTGATCGCGGTGCCTGCAGTGTTTTTGTCCACCCTGATAGGTGCGCTGAACGGTTATGTCGTGGCGCAGTGGCGGTTCAAAGGCGCGAACATCATCTTCTCGCTGATGCTGTTTGGCTGCTTTATTCCGTTTCAGGTCGTGCTGCTGCCGATGGCGCGGCTGCTGGGCATGATGGGGATCGCCGGAACCATTCCGGGCCTGATCTTTGTCCACGTGATCTATGGCCTTGGCTTCACTACGCTGTTCTTCCGCAACTACTATGTCACCATTCCGGCCGAGCTGACCAAAGCCGCTCGGGTCGATGGGGCAGGGTTCCTGCGGATTTTCTGGTCGATCTTCCTGCCGCTGTCACTGCCCATCATCGTTGTGACCGTAATCTGGCAGTTCACGCAGATCTGGAACGACTTCCTGTTCGGTGTGTCGTTCAGCCAGGCAGGCACGCAGCCTGTGACTGTGGCGCTCAACAACATCGTAAACTCCACCACCGGCGTCAAAGAGTACAACGTTGACATGGCCGCCGCGATCATCGCGGGGCTGCCGACGCTGCTCGTCTATGTCGTTGCCGGTAAGTATTTCATCCGCGGCCTGACCGCTGGCTCTGTGAAGGGATAACCCATGGCTCCCATCCTTGATATCAACAAACTCTACAAGAATTACGGCGCAACCGAGATTCTGAAGGACATCAACATCTCGATCGAACCGGGCGATTTCCTGGTGCTGGTCGGCCCCTCGGGCTGCGGTAAATCCACGCTGCTGAACTGCATTGCGGGATTGGAGGAAATCACCGACGGGACACTGGCGATTGGCGGCAAAGACATGACCCATGTCAGCCCCAAGGACCGCGACATCGCGATGGTGTTCCAATCCTACGCTCTGTATCCGACGATGAGCGTGGCCAAGAACATCACCTTCGGCATGAAGGTGCGCGGGGTCGATCAGGCGACGCAGGAGGCCAAACTAAACGATGTGGCCTCGCTGTTGCAAATCGAGCCGCTGCTGAACCGTCGTCCCAGCCAGCTATCCGGTGGTCAGCGTCAGCGTGTGGCGATGGGCCGGGCGCTGGTGCGCGATCCCAAGCTGTTCCTGTTTGATGAACCGCTGTCGAACCTCGATGCCAAGCTTCGGGTTGAGATGCGGACCGAGATCAAGAAGCTGCACCAGACATTGGACGCTTCCATCGTCTACGTGACCCACGATCAGATTGAGGCGATGACGCTGGCGACCAAGATCGTGGTCTTGAAGGGCGGTATCGTGCAGCAGATCGGCAGCCCAGCCGAGATTTATAACAACCCGGCCAATCTGTTTGTCGCCGATTTCATGGGCTCGCCGGCGATGAATCTGATCCCTGCGCAGGTCACCAAGAACGGGTCGGGTACACAAATCGTCATCTCGCGCGATGCCGGGGAAACTCTGGTTCTGAACGATGCGCGCGATCTGGCGTTGCCCAAGGATGTGATCCTGGGTTTGCGCCCTGAGGATATCGCCGAGGCCGGGTTCCGTGCGGGTGATGGCGTGCAGGAAGCTGCGTGCATGGTCGATATGGTCGAACCCGCAGGGGCCGATACCTATGTCGTCTCAGAACTGGGTGGCAAGCAGGTGACCGCAAGATTACATGCCGAAACCAGTGCGCAGGCGGGCAAGATGTTGAACCTGGCCTTCGATATGAGCAAAGTATCGTACTTCGCCAAGGAAACCGGCGAGCGCTTGAATTAAAAGTAAGAAACGCCGCGCGAACTCAATCGCGCGGCGTTTCTTTGCGTTTGAACCGGGTCAGCTGACCTTGTTCTAGCTCAAGTCCTTGATCAGACGGTTCAGGTCCCCACCGCGGGCGTCCAGCATCGCGCCAACCTCGGTCCGTTCGGTCAGCAGCATATTCACCCCTTCGATGAACATGTTGAAGAACTTGTCGCGGCCCGATTTGTCCGAAACCAGGAATGTCACCTCGAACGGGGATGAGCCCTGCAGCTTAACCGAGGTGCGTACTTCGTAACCGGCCTTGATTTTCCGGGCCTTCCGGACGGTGACTTGCCCACCAATGAATTCGCGGAAACGCCGGCCATACTTGTTCGAGATATAGCCCTGAAACGCTCTGGTGAACTGCTTCAACTGCGACGGGCTGGCCGAACGGGCATCTGCCCCCAGTACATAACGCGCCATGATCGGCACATCGGCATATTGCACAAAGACCTTTTCGAAATCGCGGATCATCGCCTTTTCGGATTTGCCCGAGGCGATAATGCGGTTGATGTCATCCACGACACTGACGACCAGAGCCTTGGCGCTGGCTTCAGTCTGGGCAAAAGCGGAAAAAGGCAGGGCGGTCAGTGCCAGGCCGGCAAGGCCAGTGGCGACAAAACCGCGCCGGTTCATATGGTTACTCGGCATAGGGGTCCTCATAGGGGTCCTCGTATGGGTCTAGGTAGGGATCTCTGACAGGGTCGGTCCCGTTGTCTGCATAAGGGTCGTCGTAAAGACCCAGATAGGTTTCTTCGTCGTCTCTCGCCAGTTCGAAGCGGCGATTTTGTAGGTAAATGGTCCGCGCCTGCGCATAACTGTCTGCGCTTTCATACAGGATCGAGTCGACCGTGTCCGAAAAACGCCCCCGATCACCCATTCGGCGCACGACCTCGGCATAGACACCGATATTGTCGACCGGACGGACCGGAGAGAAGTTGATCGGGTTCGAGAACAGGTTGACGATAACGCCAATCGAGTCCCGCTGCGTTGACGGACCATAGAGGGGCAGCTCGACATAAGCGCCTTCGCCGAAACCCCAGACGTGCAGCGTTTCACCGAAATCGGTATCCACAGGAGGAAGGTTCAACTCGTCGGCGGGGGCTGACAACCCCAGACCACCAACGGTCGTGTTGATCACAAACTGCAGCAATGCGTTGCCTGACTGCTTGAGGTTGCCTTGCAGCAGGTAATCCACGGCTTGGCCCGGCATCGTCAGGTTCTCGGCAAAATGGTTGAAACTGGTCACCATCGGGTCGGGCACGATCTTTACGTACCCTTTCGAGGCCGGACGAAACAGAAACCGGTCGACGCCAAGGTTGAACTTGTGGATGCCCCGGTTGTTGCTTTCGTAGGGATCAAATGCTTCACCCTGCTGAACACCCTCCGGAGGGCGTGTAGTGCAGGCGCTGAGAACTGCCAATACGGACACAACGATCAGGGGTTTTAGGCTGATTCTGCTCAACACGGTCTTTGCCACTCCAAAACGTTCGGACAGTCCGTGCCCGAACACTTAATCAATACTCTCTTTGGCCGTTGTGCCCGGCCTACCCAAAGTCACATAGGCGTTTCGCCACCAATATGAAACAGATAGCGTTTAACCTGCCGAATAGGTCAACGTAAAGTGACACAGGTTCAACAGTTCAGAATAAGAAAAGTTACGCCCACAACCGGTGCAGGTCACATCGCCGTTTTCGCACTTTTCGATCCTTGCCTTCCCGGTTAGCTTCGCCCCGACTCAAATTTGGGAGGAGACCTCATGAGCATCGCGGCGAAACTGGAAAGCCTGGGTGTCAACCTACCGGACGCTCCTGCGCCGGCTGCCAACTACGTGCCCTTCGTGCGCGTGGGCAATATCGTCTATGTCTCGGGGCAGATCTCGAAGGCGGATGATCTGATCACTGGCAAGCTGGGCGACGACATGGAAGTCGAAGCAGGCGCTGCTGCGGCCAAGGTATGTGCGATCAACCTTCTGGCGCAGGTCAAGGCGGCCTGCGGTGGCGATATCGAAAAGTTGGTGCGCGTCATCAAGCTGACCGGGTTTGTGAACTCGACGGCAGATTTCACTGCGCAGCCGCAAGTCATCAACGGCGCGTCGGACTTTCTGGTCGAAGCGCTGGGTGATGCAGGTCGCCATTCGCGTTCAGCCGTCAGCGCGGCGGCACTGCCCTTGGGCGTCGCGGTTGAGATTGAAGGTATCTTTGAAGTTCAATGACGCCCGCACTGCCTGACGTATTCCTTCAAGTCCCGCTGGCGCATCGTGCGCTGCACGACAAACAGGACAACCGCCCGGAAAACAGCCGGGCGGCCATTCGCGCCGCCGTGGACGCCGGGTATGGGATTGAGATTGATCTGCAACGGACCTCGGACAACCGGGCAATGGTGTTTCATGACTATGACATGACCCGCCTGACCGGGCAGTCCGGTCCGATCCAGCAGATCACGTCGGTTCAGGCATCAGGCACGACGCTGTTGCACGCGGACGATGGTATCCCGACGCTGGATGAGGTGCTGCAAATCGTGTCAGGCAAAGTACCGCTGCTGATCGAATTCAAGGATCAGGACGGCGCGATGGGCACATCTGTAGGCCCGTTGGAACAAGACGCGGTGCGTGCATTGTCAGGTTACGATGGGCCGGTGGCGTTGATGTCGTTCAACCCAAACTCGGTCGCTGAACTGGCGCGGCTGGCACCGCATCTGCCGCGTGGCATCGTGACGGGATCGTACCAGCCCAAAGTCGAGCTTTTACCTCAGAGTGTTTGTGACCACCTGCGCGACATTCCGGATTTCGACCGTGTCGGGGCCAGCTTCATCAGCCATGAGGTCGAAGACCTTGACCGCCCCCGCGTGGCCGAACTGAAGGCGCGCGGCGTGCCGATCCTGTGCTGGACTGTGCGATCGCCTGAACAAGAGGCAGAGGCCCGCGAAGTTGCGGACAATGTGACGTTCGAAGGGTATCTGGCTGTACAACCGGGTTGAACCAGCCCTGCGACGTCACAGATAAAGATCAGAGGCGGAGGGCAAATGGATCAGGCACAGATCGAGGTTCGGGTGCTGGGCTCGCTGTCGCAGATATCTGCGGCGGAATGGGATAACTGCGCCTGTCCCGAGGTTGCCGATGGCGGCCGTCCGCTTGATCCGTTTACCACCCACCGGTTTCTGCTGGCACTTGAACACAGCGGCTCGGTTGGGCGCGGAACTGGCTGGCAGCCGCAATACCTGACGGCCTATCTGGACGGGATGCTGATCGCGGCGGCGCCGATGTATGCCAAATCCCACAGTCAGGGCGAATACATCTTCGACCACAACTGGGCGCATGCCTATGAAGGTGCCGGGGGTCGTTACTATCCCAAGCTGCAGATCGCCGTACCGTTCACACCCGCAACAGGTCGGCGTTTTCTGGTGCGCCCCGGCTATGACTCGGTTGGCATGTCTGCGCTGGTGCAGGGGGCGGTGCAATTGGCTGCGGACAATCAGGTGTCTTCGGTCCACGCAACCTTCTGCACCGAAGCGGAGGCGTTGGCGGGCGAACAGATGGGCCTTATGCTGCGTCAGTCGCAGCAGTTTCACTGGCTGAATGACGAATATCAAGATTTCGACGGATTTCTTGCGGCGTTGTCATCGCGCAAGCGCAAGAATATCCGCAAAGAACGCGCGCAGGCCATCGATTTTGGCGGCGAAATCCGCACTCTGACAGGGGATGACCTGCGCCCCGAACATTGGGATGCCTTCTGGCAGTTTTATCAGGACACCGGGTCCCGTAAATGGGGCGTGCCTTATCTTACCCGCCAATTCTTTGATATCGCACATGAAACCATGGCGGACGACATGGCTTTGGTGCTGGCAGAACGGGACGGATACCCTATCGCCGGGGCTTTGAATTTCATAGGCCGCGAAACGCTTTTTGGCCGGTATTGGGGTTGCACTGAACATCACGCCTGCCTGCATTTCGAACTGTGCTATTATAGGGCGATCGACTTTGCCATTGCGGAAGGTCTGGCGCGGGTCGAAGCAGGCGCGCAGGGTGAACATAAGCTGGCGCGCGGTTACTTGCCCACGCGCACGCATAGCTTGCATTGGGTCAACGACCCGGGCTTTGCCGATGCGATCAAGAAATATCTGGACGCCGAGGCCCACGCAGTGGGAGAAGAGATCGAGATTCTGACGGATTATGGTCCGTTCAGAAAATCGAATCCGGAGGAACAGCAATGACGGAACTATTGTCGACCGAAACTCGCGGCCCTCTTCTTGATCCGCTGTTCGACAACGGCTGGACCATGGTCACCGACCGGGACGCTATCACCAAGACCTTCATATTCGAAGATTTTGTTCATGCCTTTGGCTGGATGACCCAGGTGGCGATCTTTGCCGAGAAATGGAACCACCATCCCGAATGGTCAAACGTGTACCGCACGGTCGAGGTCGTCCTGTCCACCCATGATGTGGGCGGTTTGTCAGCGCTGGATGCCAAGTTGGCGCGTAAAATGGACAGCCTCGTTTAACGGTCCCCTCTGGATCCCATACCGCCGGCCAGAGAAGCTATTTCACCCAGACGACGGAAATCGGCGGGTGTGACCGTGCCGTTGCTGACGTCGATGTCTCGTGGAATACCGGTTGTCCGATTCCCAACCGAACGAACGCTGCGCGCCGCTGGATTGATGTCCAAACATCGCGTATCATAGCACGTCAGGCCCGAAGTACTGATCTGGATCTGGGGCTGTCCGTTCGGTCCGGTCACCACGGGGGCCTGCGGCGCATCACAGGCGGCAAGAAACCCCAGAATGCCGAGGGCTATCCACTTTTTCATACCACGCTCCTATCGTTCAGCCCGGTCGTGCGATCAATCCAACTGGCCGTTTCCGTCCTGATCGGCGGCCAGGAAATCATCGCCCATCTGCTGGTCATACTCTGATCGTGAAATAAAGCTGTCGTTGTTGCGGTCAACGTTTTGAAACCGCTTTATGTCCAGAAACGGCTTGGCTTCTTCCAGACCCAGCGTTCCGTTCTTGTCTTCGTCCATGGCCTGAAAAGCATAGTCCGAAAAGGCGTTGAACTCGTCCTTGGACAGGAAGCCATCGTTGTTGGAATCAATGGCGTTCAGTTCCTTTTCGTGCAGTTCAGCCACTGTTTCCGCCAAAGTTGCACTGGCCACCAGAATGACCGTTGTCGCTAAAATCGCTGTTTTCATCATCATTCTCTCCTCAGCACGCATAACGCTGGCCCGAGACACCGCCCGCGACGGCCCCTGCCGCGGTCAGGATGTCTTTGCCGGACCCACCGCCGAATTGATTGCCAATCGCCCCGCCGATCAGTGCGCCGCCTAGTGTGCCGCCGAGGCAGGCGATCTCATGCTGTCGTGCTTGCTGCTGCTGAGGTGTCGGGGCCGGGCCACAGGCGGCGAGCGCACCTGCCGAACCCAGAATGACTGTGATGATTTTGAGCTTCATCAAAAAACTCCCTGAATGAATGGGGCAAGTATCGACCCATCAGGAAGTTGCATCAAGTGAAATAGGGTTAACGTGGCCCCGGCTGTACCGGGGCCCGAGTGACCTAGATGGCCTCAAGCAGACCTTCGCCCGCGGAAATCTCGCAGGCACCGGGGTTTTCCTCGAGGTTCAGCGCAACGACCTTGCCATCTTCGACCAACATCGCATAGCGCTTTGAGCGTGCAAGCAGGCCGACGGGCGGGGCATCGAAATCCATGCCAATGGCCTTGGTGAATTCGGATGCGGCGTCGGCCAGCATGGTCAGGCCTGCGCCGGTCGCGCCAGTGGCTTCGCCCCATGCGCTCATTACAAAAGGGTCGTTGACCGAGACGCAGATGATTTCGTCCACGCCTTTGGCGTCGAACTGTTCCTTGGTTCGCATAAAGCTGGGCACGTGGGCCGAATGGCAGGTTGGTGTGAATGCGCCGGGCACAGCAAAGATAACGACTTTGCGGCCTTTGGTCTTGTCTGAAATCCGAACCTCTTCGGGCCCTTCTGCCCCCATTTGAGTCAACGTTGCGTCGGGAAGCGTATCACCGGTTGAAATCATCTTGTTCCTCCTGTCGATTGGATTTGCAGAGTCGGCCTCAGCCGCAATATAGGTGAGCCAGAGAATGAAACCACGGGAATTTGACAGGGCAGGACGAACATGAGCCATATTGTTGTGATCGGAGCCGGGCAGGCGGGATCATCTCTTGTTGCTAGGCTGCGCAAGGACGGGTTTGAAGGCGATATCACGCTGATCGGTGCCGAGCAGCACCTGCCATATCAGCGACCGCCTCTGTCGAAGGCTTATCTGCTGGGCGACATGGAGCTTGAACGCCTGTTCCTGCGCCCCGAAAGTTTCTACGCCGAAAACAACATCACCCTGCGTCTGGGTCAGCGCGTGACCGGGATCGACCCCAAGGCCAAGACCGTGACCCTGGGCGATGAGGTGATTTCTTATGACGAACTGGCCCTGACCACTGGTTCCGACCCGCGTTACTTGCCTGCTGCCATTGGCGGTGATCTCGAAGGCGTCCATGTCGTGCGCGACCTGACCCATATCGACGAGATGGAGCCCCGCGTGAAAGAGGGCGCCCGCGCCCTGATCGTTGGTGGTGGTTATATCGGGCTTGAAGCGGCTGCCGTCTGTGCCAAGCGCGGGGTCAAGGTTACTCTGGTCGAGATGGCGGAACGGATTTTGCAACGCGTCGCAGCACCGGAAACCAGCGACTACTTCCGTGCTCTGCATTCCGAATACGGTGCCGACATTCGTGAAGGCGTCGGGCTGGATCGTCTGGTCGGCGAAGACGGCAAGGTCACCGGGGCCATTCTGACTGATGGCACCAAGCTTGAGGTTGATTTCGTCGTGGTTGGCGTGGGCATCGCACCCTCGACCCAATTGGCCGAGATGGCCGGGTTGGAATTGGACAACGGCATCAAAACGGATGCCCATGGCCGCACCTCTGATCCGGCTATCTGGGCGGCGGGCGATTGCGCGTCGTTCCCGCATGATGGTGGCCGTATCCGGCTGGAAAGCGTACCGAATGCCATCGATCAGGCCGAGATCGTTGCTCAGAACATGCTCGGTGCCGCCAGGGATTATGTGGCGACGCCGTGGTTCTGGTCGGACCAGTATGACGTCAAACTACAGATCGCAGGTCTGAACACGGGCTATGACCGCGTGGTGACCCGCAAGGGCGACGGGCAGACGGTGTCCTTCTGGTATTACAAAGGCGATCAGCTGATCGCGGTCGACGCGATGAATGACCCACGTGCCTATATGGTGGGCAAACGCCTGATTGATGCAGGCAAAACGGCCGACCCGGCCGTCGTGGCCGACCCAGGCGCGGACCTGAAACCGCTGCTCAAAGCGTGAGGATCATCGCCGGAGAGTTCCGAGGTCGCGCCTTGGCCTCGGTCGGCAAAGGCGATGCCGGGGCGCATCTGCGCCCCACAACGGACCGGGTGCGCGAAAGCCTGTTCAATGTGCTGAGCCATCAGATCGACTTTGATGGGCTGCGTGTTCTGGACCTTTTCGCCGGCACCGGAGCACTGGGGCTTGAGGCGCTGTCGCGCGGCGCGGCGCATGTGACGTTCGTGGATGACGGGCGTGTCGCGCAGGGACTGATCCGTAAGAACATTGATCTGACCCACAGCAAGGATCGTACTGATCTGATCCGTCGCGACGCGACGCGATTGGGCGACAATCCGGGCGCGCCTTGTGATCTTATTTTTCTCGACCCGCCTTACGGCAAAAGCCTGGGGCAAAAGGCGCTTGCGACGGTCACTCAAGGGGGGTGGTTGGCAAAAGACGCCTTGATCGTCTGGGAAGAAAACGCCCCCATGGAAGCGCCCGAAGGATTTGACCTGCACAATGCGCGTAGATATGGCGACACGCATATCTCACTGATGTGGCGGACTGAGGCCTGACATGCACGATCTGGTCATTTTCGATTGCGATGGTGTTCTGGTCGATAGTGAGGTTCTGTCCAATCAGGTTTTGATCGACAGCTTTGCGAGACATGGGCTGAACCTGTCTTTGGCGGAGTGCATGGCGCTTTTCGTCGGTGGTACGATGACCGGTGTCCGCGGCAAGGCCCGGGCGCTGGGCGCGGATCTACCTGAAGACTGGATTGAACAGATCTATTCGGAAACCTACGAAGTTCTGCGCACGGGCACGCCCCTGATCGCGGGTATCCCCGAGCTATTGGAGCAGTTGGATTCATTGGGTATTCCGTATTGCGTCGCCTCGAATGGCCGCCCGGAAAAGATGCAGATCACCCTGGGCCAGAACGGATTATGGGACAGGTTCCGGGATGTGATGTTCTCGGCGCATATTCTGGGGGTGGGTAAGCCCGATCCTGCTTTGTTCATTGCAGCGGCGCAGCATTTCGGTGCCAAGTCCCCGGTCGTCATCGAAGACAGCGAAAGCGGAGTGACCGCTGCCAAGCGCGCCGATATGCGGTGCCTGGGGTATGCGGCCCATGACGACGGTGCGCGGCTGGCTGCGTTGGGTGCCGAAGTCTTTGACGACATGGCACAAGTGCCAAAGCTTTTGGGTCTATAGCCCAATTATGCTAGGATTGGCGGATGGACCGCACCGCCACCTCTCTGTTCTGGACCCACTCACAGGCCGCTGAAACCCACACCGGACCCGCGCCCAAGCCTTTACGCGCGCCTGTGTTCATCCACGACGCGATTACGCCGTGGGGCACGGAAACATTGCTGCTGAAACTGCTGCGCGAACAGGCCGCCGATCAGGACGAATAGGTCGGATGGAACTTGTTGCCCGGTGACAGGGTAAAGATATCGACCCCATCAGCCGTCACACCCACCGAGTGTTCGAACTGCGCTGACAGTGACTTGTCGCGGGTCACAGCGGTCCAGTCGTCGGCCAGTGTTTTCGTCTCAGGACGGCCAAGGTTCACCATCGGTTCGATGGTGAAGAACATGCCCTCTTCCAGCACCGCGCCGGTGCCCGGACGGCCATAGTGCAGAACGTTTGGCGGCGCGTGGAATACCCGGCCCAATCCGTGGCCACAGAAATCACGGACAACGCTCATCCGATGCGCCTCGACGTAGGCCTGAATGGCGTGGCCGATATCGCCGAAGGTGTTGCCCGGTTTGACCGCCTCGATGCCTTTGAACAGGGCATCATGTGTCACTTGGATCAGACGTTCAGCCTTGCGGGGTAGTTTGCCCGCAACATACATGCGCGAAGTATCGCCGAACCAGCCGTCTACGATGACCGTAACGTCGATGTTCAGAATGTCGCCATCCTTCAGTTTCTTGTCACTGGGGATGCCGTGGCAGACCACGTGATTCACGCTGATACAGCTGGCATGCTGATAGCCCTTGTAGCCAATTGTTGCCGATGTCGCGCCCGCATCCTCGACCATCTGCGTGATCATGCCGTCAATTGCGCCAGTGGTCTGGCCCGGAAAGACATGTTCTGCAATATCGTCGAGTATCCGCGCAGCCAAAGCCCCTGCCGCATGCATGCCGGCAAAGTCACCCTGTTCATAAATGCGGATGCCGTCCTTGGTCAGGCGGCCACGATGTTCTTTCATCGACGCTAAGCTCCAAATGTTGCGCGCAGCACTCCTTTTACGCTGCTTGTGCAGAAAGTTCCAGAGGGTGCGCAGCCGCATTGTAAATCCGCAAACTGAGGCACATATCACATGGATAGTTGCCCGAGAGTCGTTGGACGGTTCGGGTAAAAGCCTGAACAAGCCCATAATAATAAATAAGGCATTGAAGATGATAAATAAATTTAATCCACTGAGTGCCGAAATTTCCGCGATTGGCGAATTGTTGAAAAACGGCCGAACGGATCGGGCCTATAAACGAGCGACGAAAGCCGCGAAAAAATGGCCAAAGGCACCCGCATTACCGCGGCTCGCGGGATTGTGTGCGATTCAACAGCAAAATTTCAAACTGGCGCAGACTAGCTTTGAACGAGCCTGGCATTTGGAACCCGATAATCCGGAACTGATTCAAAACTACGGACTAAGCCTCGTTCAAGGGGGGGAATCGGAAAAAGCACTTCGATTCATCGACAAAATAGGTACCAGAGCCCCCCTGACTCCACCGCAGTCTTTCATTCGCGCGATGGCATTGCTGCGCGAGCATCAAGAGGCTGACGCCCTTACCGCTGTCGACTTGGTTCTGAAAGATCAGCCAGGGAATTTACAGGCCTACTGTCTGAAAGCAGACATATTGGATGAACAACATCAGTGGCAGCGCGCGATTGACGTTCTGACAGAGCTGGTCGAACAACATCCAAAGTTCCACTATGGGCAGCTGCGTCTAGCCAAAGCATATGTCAGTATTGGGCAATTGGATGCTGCCTTAGAGCATGCCCGCGCCGCGCTCAGGCTGGCGCCAGATCACCCTGAAACACTCGAATTCGCGGCAACGCTTCCAAGTCTGTCACCAGATGATCGCACTGCGTTGAAAGTCCAGGTTTCGAAAGCGCTCGACGTCCCTTCTGATAATCGCGAGGCTGTCGCGACGCTTCACTTTGCAGCAGCAAGTCTGGCGCGACATGAAGGCGACACGGCGCAAGAGATGGGCCATCTGAACGAAGGCCACAGCTTGCTGCGTGAAGGGCTGAGGGAATTGGAGGGCCGCAGTGAAAGGGACTGCCGCAAACGTCTGGCAGCCCCTCTGCTTGCCGCACCATCCGGGCCGCGACCTATTATCCCCCGTCCGATCTTTGTTGTCGGCCTTCCCAGATCTGGCACAACGCTGGTCGAGCGTATTCTCTCCGCACATTCAAAGGTTCAGGGACTTGGAGAGCTTGCGACCGTTCACCACTGGGCCAGAAAAGCCGAAGCGCGCCCCACTGATTGGCAAGACGCGCAGAAACTGGCGGATTTCTATGTGGACCATCTACCGGGTCTTTCTGAGGGTAGCGCGGCGTTTGTGGACAAAGCGCCGGGAAATTACGCATTTCTGGGCGCGATTGCACAGGCTTTCCCTGAGGCTGTGATCCTGAATGTCGAGCGCGATCCGCGTGATGTGGCCCTATCGATGTGGCGCACGCATTTTGGCGCAGCCGGCTTGCATTATACGCATGACCTTAAGTGGATGGCCGCCGAGGCAAATCGCTATCGTCGATACATCCTGCACTGGCAACAGGAATTGCCGGGTCGTATTCACAACATCCGGTACGAACATCTGGTCGAAAACCTGACGGATGCGGCCAATGAACTGGCACGGCTGTCCGGTCTCGGGTTCGAGGACAGTATGCTGTCGCCACAGGCTTCCTCGGAGGCGGTCAGAACGGCGAGCAACCTGCAGATTCGGAAACCGGTCAACACGTCATCGATTGGGCGCTGGTATACGTTTGCGGACCAACTTGCGCCATTTGTGAAAGGACTGGAGCCGGAACTATGGCCAGATACCCAAACGGCTGATGAATAGTCCCTATGCTGTTTAGCAATCGGGAATTCGGGTCAGTTTGCGTATCACCGCACGGGCGGGCTGGTTGAACCTAGCTGCTTATCAGGGTTGGGTTGACCCAAACGCCTTGTGGTGAGATGCGCGTGTCATAGATCAACCGCTCTACCCCTTGCGCCTGCGCGGCCTCAAACGCGGCGGCATAGGTCGGGTCGATATCCGCCGCCAGCGTGAACCGGTCACAATCCGTGCGCTGCACCAGATACAGCATGATCGCGCGATGTCCTTGTGTCACCATGTCAGACAACTCACCCAGATGTTTGGTGCCGCGTGCGGTGACGCTGTCGGGGAACTCGGCCAGGCCGGGTTCACGGGACAGAGTCACGCTTTTGACTTCGACATAAGCATCCGGCAGGCCCGGTTGCGTCAGCAGGAAATCGATGCGGCTGTTCTGACCGTATTTCACCTCGGGCTTTACGGATTCATAAGCCGCCAGTTCGGGGATTTCGCCAGCCTCAAGGGACGCGCGCAGGGCTTTGTTGGGCACCGAGGTGTCAACACCGGTAAAATGCCCGTTCTCATGATCGACGAGGCGCCAGCCGTATTTCAGTTTTTTCTTCGGGTCATCGTTGGGTTCCAACCAGATCTTCTCGCCGGGTTCCGCCAGGCCCATCATTGACCCCGGATTGGCGCAATGGGCGGTTACTTCACGCCCGTCTTCTAATTGGCAATCGGCCAGAAAGCGTTTGTAGCGGCGGATCAGACGGGCGGGGATCAATGGGGTGGCAAACTTCATGCCACCCGGCTTAACGCGCGCCCGCCCGTATGGGAAGTGTCAGACGAGGCCCGCCATTACGCCACCATCCACATCCCAGACTGCCCCGGTGACCCAACCCGCATCATCGGACAGAAGATGGGTGACCGTATGCGCCACATCCTCGGGCCGACCGACGCGACCGATCGGGTGGAAAGCGTCGAAAGCATCGGTCAAGGTCGCCTCGATCTGATCCGGTGCGATGAAGGCACCATAGATGGGGGTCACCACCACCGCTGGAGAAACGGCGTTCACCCGGATGTTGTGTTCCGCCAGCTCCATTGCCAGATGCTGCGTCAGGGAATGAAGCCCGGCTTTGGCCATCGAATAGGCCGAGGACGGTGTGGCGCGAACTGCCTGTTTTGCCCACATAGAGCCTATGTTGACGATATTTCCGCCTCCGTTGGCTTTCATATTTTCAGCCACGGCCTGCGTGATGAAAAAGGTTGCGCGGTTCAGGTCCAGATAGCTGTCATAGTCTTCGGCAGTGTGTTCCATGAACGGTTTTGGCGCGAATGTACCGGCAGCATTTACCAATCCCTGGATGTGACGCGTGTCCGAATTGATCTGTTTGATCAACGCCTCGACGTCTGCCGCGGCGCGCAAGTTCGCGCGGTATATGTCCGCGTTGTCGCCAAGTTCCGCTTTCGCCGCGTCCAACTTGCCAGCGGATGACCCGACAAGGATCACGTGCCCGCCGCTTGCTATGATTTGGCGCGCTGTGGCCAGACCCATTCCGCTGGATCCGCCGACGATAAGTGTTGTTGTCTGTGTCATGATCAGATTCCCTATCTACTGATAGGTAGATATATTGAGCTTGGAAACTGAAATACAACCCCCTATCTAGTGGTAGGTAATTTTTAGATTGATGAGCAGATGCCCAAAACGGAAAAACCCCTGTCAGAAACTGCCAGCCATATTTTGGATGTGGGCGAGCGTATGGCGCGACAAGGCGGGTATTATGCCTTCAGTTTTCGCGACATCGCGTCTGAAATCGGCATCAAATCGGCCAGCATTCACTACCATTTTCCCACCAAGGAAGCTTTGGGCGAGGCGCTGGTGACCCGGTACACTGATCGGTTCCTGGGGGCGTTGGGACGGTTGGACGAAGCCACGCCCTTGGAATCTCTCGAACAATATGTCGCGGCATATCGACAAGCATTGATCGAACAGGACCTGATGTGCCTGTGCGGTATGTTTGGTGCTGAAATCGCAAGGTTGCCGGACCCGGTCGCCAGACGGACTCGCGAGTTTTTCGAGCGCAATCTCGTATGGCTGGAAACGGTTTTCCGGGCCGCAGGGGCCGCGAATCCCGAAGCCCGAGCAGGGGAAACGATTGCCCGCCTGGAAGGGGCGATGATTCTGGCGCGGTCGATGAACGATATGGACCTGTTCCAAAGCGTCACTGCCGATTTGCCTGCCCAAGCGTTGCGAGAATGACAAACGGCCTTGCGAGGTTCAGCAGGAACGATATCTTGCGGCCTGTGCCATATCAGGAAAGGACAGGTCATGCCGAACCCAACCGCAGCAATGCTTGTGATCGGGGATGAAATCCTGTCGGGACGCACCCGGGATGCGAACATGCATTACCTTGCGCAGGAACTGACCAAGCAAGGCATTGATCTTAAAGAGGTTCGTATGGTCAGCGATGACGCCACTGCCATCGAACAGGCCGTGCGCGCCCTGTCGGACCGCTTTGATCATGTGTTCACCAGCGGCGGAATAGGCCCGACCCATGACGATATCACTGCCGACTGCATTGCCCGCGCCTTTGGTGCATCGATTGACGTGCGCGCCGACGCCCGAGCGCTGTTGGAGCGGCACTATGAGAATTCGGGGCTGGAACTGAACGCCGCGCGCCTGCGTATGGCACGTATTCCGGAAGGCGCGACATTGATCGACAATCCGGTCTCAACCGCGCCAGGCTTCACCCTTGGCAACGTGCACGTCATGGCGGGGATCCCCACGATCTTTCAGGCTATGGTCGCCAGCGTTCTGCCAAAGCTGACCGGCGGCGATCCCCTGTTGTCACAGACGCTGAGGATCAACCGGGGTGAAGGTGATATCGCCTCGACCCTGTCAGCATTGGCCGAAGATTTCCCTGATCTCGCCATCGGCAGCTATCCGTTCCAGGTAAATGGGGTATTCGGCTCTAACGTAGTGGTTCGGGGCACGAACGGGTCGCAGGTCGATGCGGCCACGACCCGGTTGGCGAAAGAGCTGGAGCTTTGAGCCCGAACTGGGGCGACGTTGTCGACGGAACATGGCCGGCGGCTCGGTTCGAGACAATTGGCCCTTTTCGCCTGCGGCAAGGATTGGGTGGTGGCTCGCGCGTTTCCGCGGCCAGCGCTCTGGCATCGGCGACCGACGCGGATATTGAAGCCGCTGAAGGGGCGATGCGCGCGATGGGTCAGCGGCCCATATTCTGCCTGCGTCCGGGCGACGAACGGCTGGATCAGCAGCTTGCGGATCGTGGCTATGACATTCTTGATCCCGTCAACATCTACCAATGCCCGGTTGAGCACCTGACAGATACTCCGATCCCCCGGGTCACCGCCTTTACCATCTGGAGTCCGCTGGCGATCATGAACGAGATCTGGGCGCAAGGCGGGATCGGTCCGGAACGGCGGGCCATCATGGACCGGGCCGAGGGGTCGAAAACGGGAATATTCCTGCGTCATTCCGATCACCCGGCGGGGACCGGTTTCGTCGCTATTCACGACGACGTAGCCATGGTCCATGCGCTGGAAATCCTGCCAGCCCACCGGCGTCAGGGCTTGGGAAAATGGGCTATGCGCGCGGCTGCAATCTGGGCGCAGAAGAACGGCGCAAAAACGCTGAGCGTGATCTGCACCAAGGCCAATGACGGGGCAAATGGTCTTTACCATGCGCTCGGGATGGAGATCACCGGAGAATACCATTACCGTCAGCTTGTCCAAGGAGAGTGACCACCGTGACCGACCAAACCCTGCCCACCGCGCTGGACCTGCCGATGGTGGACCCTCTGCCGCCTGAGACGCAGAAGTACTTTGATATCTGTGTCGAAAAACTGGGCTTTGTGCCCAATGTTCTGAAGGCTTATGCGTTCGACATCGACAAGCTGAACGCGTTTACGGCGAATTATAACGACCTGATGTTGGGTGACAGCGGGTTATCAAAACTGGAACGCGAAATGATTGCGGTGGTCGTGTCCGCGATCAACAAATGCTTTTATTGTCTGGTGGCCCATGGTGCAGCTGTTCGGCAATTGTCGGGCAATCCGCAATTGGGCGAGATGCTGGTTATGAACTACCGCGTGGCCCCTCTGGTCGATCGTCAGCGCGCCATGCTGGATTTTGCTGCCAAGATGACGACCGCCAGTACTGAGATCGAAGAACCTGATCGCCAACATCTGCGCGATGTTGGTTTCAGCGACCGGGACATTTGGGACATTGCCAATGTGACCGGCTTTTTCAACATGTCGAACCGGGTGGCCAGCGCAACAGCGATGGCCCCGAACAACGAATACCATACGCAGGCCCGATGATACGAACCGCAGCCCTTTTTCTGATGATGATGGCCAGTCAGGGTCTTGCACAGAACCTGACGTTGCCCTCTGGCGCACGGCTGGTCAGCGACCGGACGAGTGAATTGGACAGCTATGAGCTGCCAATCGGTCCTTTTGCTGACGGTGCAGTGCCCGCAAGAGAGGTTGAAGGAAAAGTCGAGCGGTTAACCTGGCGGCTGCAATCGGGCTCCAGCACCACGCTGCAATTACTGGCCCCGCTGCGGGATCAGATCGCCGCGCAGGGGTACGAGATCCTGCTTGAGTGTCAGGCCAAAACGTGTGGCGGGTTCGATTTTCGATTTGGCACCGAAGTCGTGCCCACACCGGACATGTATGTGGCCATTCAGGACTATCGCTTTTTGTCCGCCATTCGGGGGGGCAATGTGGTCAGCCTGCTGGTCAGCCGCAATCCGCCTGACGGGTATGTGCAGATGATCCGCGTCACACCGGTGGGTGCAGAGGCTCCGCCGCCGCTTGTGATCGACGAGCCAGTCACGTCGTCCAGCGACCTATTGGCCGAATTGGAGCAAAACGGCCATGCAATATTGGAAGATCTTCATTTCCGTACCGGAGAGATGACGTTGGGCGAAGGGCCTTTTGCGTCGCTGAAATTGGTTGCCGAGTTTCTGGACAAAAACCCAAACATCCGGCTGGCACTTGTGGGTCACACCGATGACACGGGCGCGCTGGATGCCAATATCTCGGTCAGTACCGGCCGTGCGCAGGCCGTGCGTGCCCGGTTGATCGAGGCGCATGGGATCGCGGCAGACCGAGTCGAAGCGCGCGGGATCGGCTATCTGGCCCCGCTCACCTCGAATGCCACGCCGGAAGGCCGCGACTTGAATCGCCGGGTCGAGGCGGTCTTGCTGATCAACTGACGCCTGGGGTGCCCATCAAATCATGATTTGCAAAAAAAAGGGCCCACGCAATTGGCGCGGGCCGTACAGTTTACCGAGGTTAATTCACCAATCCATCGGGCCTTTTTCGTGAAAGGCATCGACGAGAAAATCTATGAATGCCCGCACCTTGGGCTGTGTAAAGCGTCCGGGCGGGTAAACGGCGTATACGCCCTGAACTTCGTCCGGCAGCGATGGCATGGCGTCTACAACAGCACCGGATTTCAGCGCTTCTGCGTACAGATAGCTGGGCAGATATGCGATCCCCAAACCAGAGATGGCGGCGTTCAACAGGGATTGCCCATCGTTCACGCTCAGCCACCCTGCGGTGCGAACCTGTCTTTTTTCACCCGACGGCGCGGTCAGCCTCCACACATTGCCAGAGGACTGGCTGGAGTAATGCAGTAGCTTGTGTTCGTTCAGATCGTCAATTTTCTGCGGCCGGCCGAATTTCTCGACATAGCTGGGTGCCGCGACCATCCGCTTGACGGTTTCGGTCAGTTTGCGTGCGCGCAGGGTGCTGTCTTCTAACTCACCAATCCGGACGGCCACATCGAACCCTTCTGAAATCAACTCGACGTACCGGTTGTTCAGAACCATGTTCACTGTGATATCAGGATAGGCCGCCAGAAAATCCGACAGAACCGGAGACAGGTGATTGACGCCGAAATCCGTCGCAACGCTGATCCGAAGCAGACCCGAGGGGGCGGATTGCATCGAAGTCACAAGCGCATCAGCTTCGCCCGCATCATTTAGAACGCGCCGCGCGCGATCGTAATATGCCAGGCCAATTTCCGTCGGCGACACGCGCCGGGTCGTGCGGTTCAGCAGCCGTGCGCCCAGACGGGCCTCGAGGCTGGAAACATGCTTTGACACGGCCGATTTGGAGATGCCCATTTTCTTGGCCGCATCGGTAAAGCCACCCTGGTCCACCACATTGGCAAAGGCTTCCATTTCGGTCAGTCGGTCCATTCTCATTCCCCAGGTCTTAGTTCTTTTTTCCAACCTGACGTCCAATCTAGGCGGAAACAGGGCGGACATGGGATAATATCAGGGTTTCAATTCGGATCGTTTGCGATTGGGAAACGCGGAAACGATGGTTTCCCAGATGGCCACAAAGCCTGTAAGTCAAGGGTTTTGGGTGATTTCGGCCGGATATGCTAGGATGACAATGGCAAATTTGTGACCACGGAGGAGATCATGAAAGCCATTTATACCATCGCAGCCATATGTCTGTCCGCGACCTTCACATGGGCTGGTGGCGAGACGCCGTCGAACCCGGACGCACGGGTTTATTTTGTAAACCTGTCGGACGGCGACACGGTTTCATCGCCGGTGACCGTGGTCTTTGGGTTAAGCGGGATGGGCGTGGCCCCCGCTGGAACCGAAGCTGAAAACACCGGTCACCACCATTTGCTGATCGACCGCCCGCCCATTGGTGAAGGCGAGGACGGTGTGGATGAGCTGGCTTATGGTTTGCCTGCGGACGACAACCATCTACATTTTGGTGGGGGGCAGACCGAGGTGACTACGGAATTGGCCCCAGGAGCGCACACGCTGCAATTGGTGCTGGGCGACGCCGGGCATGTGCCACACTCCCCGCCTATTGTGTCCCAGGTAATTACGATTACGGTCGAGTAACCGACGTGCCTTTACGGCTCAGGCAACTATGCCACGTCGGGCAATAGGAAAATGCGGCGCGCCAGCGCCGAATTCAGCCGTTCTTGTGGATACCATTGGCTGAGGGCAGTCTTGGCCATCAATTCGGGGTTTTCCGCAACGAATGCCTCGAAAGTGCTGGTTTGCGAACTGGCAAGACGCTCTGCGATCAGGCTCATGAATGCGTAGGTGATCGTCAGGTTGAACTTATCCGGGGCGCCGGCCTTGGCCGCAAGTGTTCGGATTCCTTTGGCGTAGATCGCTGCAGCATCGATGAAATCATACTTGCGCAGCAGATCGTATGCGACCCGTACATGTTCGGCATGTCCGAATGTCGTGTTGTCGATGGCGTGTGCCTCAAACGCGCTGGTGATGTTGGCGCTCATTCTCCGTCCTCCTTGAAACGGTGGCTGTCCTCGGCTGTCCAGTTGAGGTCGTAGACACTTTTGAGCTGTTTGATCTTCTCCAGCGTTTCCTCGGAAAACGCTGCCTTGTTCTCAAAGCTATGCAGGGCAATCCCCTCGATCAGATCGCCAAGGGTCATATCCAGCGACTCTGCCAGCCCCTTGAGGACTTTCAGCAGGCGCTTTTCGATTCGAATTCCCGTTTGGGTGCGTTCAATTTTTTGGCCCATGAAGTACATATGTATATAAGTACCAAGAGAGTCAAGCGGCACGAAAAAAGCCGCCTCTTTCGAAGCGGCTTTCGTCAGAGCAATTGTGACAATGGCGTCAGAACGTAGCCGCCAACCGCGTCCCCTGATTGATCGCCCGTTTAGCATCCAACTCTGCCGCCACATCCGCGCCGCCGATCACGTGAGGGGTGATACCCCGTTCGATCAGCGTATCCGCCAGACTGCGCTCGGATACCTGACCGGAACACAGAACGATGGTGTCCGCCGCAATCACGGTCGGATCGGCACGTTCCTCACCAAAGCTGACATGCAGGCCGTCTTCGTCGATGCGCTCGTAATTCACGCCGCCCACAAAATTGACGTCCTTCATCTTTAGCGTAGCGCGGTGAATCCAGCCGGTTGTTTTACCCAGACCTTTCCCATGCGCCTGTTTCTTGCGCTGTAACAGAGTGACATCACGCGCAGGTGCCGCAGGTTGCGGACCCTCAGGTGCCAGGCCCGAGCGGTGTTCGGCCGGGTCTGTGACGCCCCATTCCTTCATCCATGCGGGCAGGTCGGTGGTAACGCTGTGGCCGTCTTCCAGCAGAAACTCGGACACGTCAAACCCGATTCCGCCCGCACCGATCACAGCGACTGACTTACCGACATCCGCTTTTTCGCGCAGCACGTCGATATAATTGATGACGTTGTCCCGATCCTGACCCGGGATTTGCGGATCGCGCGGCATGACACCAGTGGCGATGACCACCTCGTCAAAGCCGCTCAGGTCGTCGGCGCCGACGTTGCGGTTCAGCTCTACTTTGACGCCAAGGTCGGCAATCATCGTGCGGTACCAGTCAACCAGCCCCCAAAACTCTTCCTTGCCCGGAACCTGTTTGGCCATGTTCAACTGGCCACCAATCTCGGACGCGCGGTCAAACAGGGTTACGTTGTGGCCACGCTGGGCGGCAGTCATTGCCGTGGACAGACCGGCTGGACCCGCGCCGACAATGGCAACAGTTTTTCGCGTTTCAGCTGCGGTGATGGTCAACTCGGTCTCATGGCAGGCGCGGGGGTTGACCAGACATGAGGTCAGCTTGCCGCTGAACGTGTGGTCCAGACAGGCTTGGTTACAAGCAATACAGGGGGCGATCTGGGCGGCCTCGCCCGCAATTGCCTTGTTCACAAAATCTGCATCTGCCAGCATCGGACGGGCCAGAGACACCATGTCGGCGCAACCGGTCGACAGAACCTCTTCGACCACTTCGGGCGTGTTGATCCGGTTCGAGGTGATGACGGGGATCGAAACTTTGCCCATCAGCTTTTTCGTTACCCAGGCAAAGGCCGCGCGCGGAACGCTGGTGGCGATGGTCGGGATGCGGGCCTCGTGCCAACCGATGCCGGTGTTCAGGATCGTCGCCCCGGCCTTCTCAATTTCTTGCGCCAGTTGCACAACCTCATCATGGGTTGAGCCATTGGGGATCAGGTCGATCATCGACAGACGATAGATGATGATGAAATCGGTGCCCACGGCTTCACGCGTGCGGCGCACTACCTCGATCGGCAGGCGCGTGCGGTTCTCATAGGACCCACCCCAACGGTCGGTGCGCTTGTTGGTGTGTGTCACAATGAACTGGTTGAGGAAATATCCCTCGGACCCCATGATCTCGACCCCGTCATAGCCCGCTTTCCGGGCCAGAACGGCAGCGTTCACGATGTCGCTGATCTGTTTCTCGATACCTTCTTCATCCAGCTCATTCGGTGGGAAAGGAGAGATCGGAGATTTCACCGGGCTGGGGGCGACACATTTCGGACCATAGGCATAGCGGCCCGCATGCAGGATCTGCATCGCGATTTTACCACCTGCGTCGTGCACCCGCTGTGTGACAATGGCGTGCTTTGCGACCTCTTCTTCGTTGGTCATCATTGACGCGCCGGGCAGGACCGAGCCTTCAAGGTTCGGGCCAATTCCGCCTGTCACCATCAACGCGACGCCGCCACGGGCGCGGTCGGCATAGAATTCGGCCACCCGATTCCAGTCGCCGGTTTCCTCAAGCCCTGTGTGCATCGACCCCATCAGGACGCGGTTCTTCAATGTGGTAAAGCCCAGATCCAGCGGGGCCAGCATATTTGGGTACGCAGTCATGGCGAACTCTCCCTCCTGATTTTTGCGGATAGATTGACCTTCGCGTCAATGTTGTCACGCGAAACCTAACGTCACACCCTTTGCCTTCACTCCGCTGCTTGCTACAGAACCTGCAAAGCATGTTTACGAGGCTGCACATGACCCCCGAAGAGATCGCCAAACTGCCCTATCGCCCCTGCGTGGGGCTTATGCTGATGAATTCCGAGGGCAGGATTTTCGTCGGTCAGCGTAATGATCGCCACAAGGAGGCATGGCAAATGCCTCAGGGCGGCGTGGACAAGGGCGAAGATCCACGGGATGCAGCCCTGCGTGAGCTGTGGGAAGAAACCGGCGTGACCTCGGACCTGGTCGAGATCGTGGCCGAGACGGATGGTTGGTTGCCGTATGATCTGCCCCACGACATCGTGCCCAAAATCTGGAAAGGCCGTTATCGCGGGCAAGAGCAGAAATGGTACCTGCTGCGATTTACCGGTCGCGACGACCAGATCGACATCCAGACCAAGCACCCGGAATTCACCCAATGGAAATGGCAGCACCCCAGTAACCTGATCGAAGAAATCGTGCCGTTCAAACGTGAGGTTTATCAGCAGGTGATTGCCGCCTTTGCCGATCATCTGTCATAAAGCGGCATGTAAATAAGGTCATCTGGTCCAAGTATCGCGCGCATGGGCTGGGGCGCGATGAAAACCAGAATGCAGCCCCTGCCACCTTTCCATTGAAACAAACCGGGGGATGGTGCGGTTAGTTCAATCACCGTCCCGCACGTTGGCGTGAGGGGGCGTGGTCGGGTGCACTCGACCTGTCTAGCTTGGCGGGTATGAAAGATACTGCGTCACTTCTATCGACCATCGCGCCCGCCGGGCGCAAGTTCACCGGCACCGACCGTCGCACGCCTTTGCGCGGCGGCCTGCAAGGGTGCGGGGAATATGGCGCAGGGCAGACGGCAGGCCGGTTCTACCCCATCGCCTGCGTCGCGCTTGAGGTCACGCAACGCTGCAATCTGGATTGCACACTGTGTTACCTCTCGGACCGGGCCGAGATGACCTATGACCCACCGCTGTCGGTTCTGTTTGCGCGTCTTACCACAATCCAAAGCCATTATGGCCCCGGTGTCTCGGTCCAGTTGACGGGGGGTGATCCGACCCTGCGCAAGGTGGAAGACCTTGAGGCACTGTGCCGCGAAATTCGCCGTCTGGGCATGCGGTCGTGCCTGATGACCAACGGCATTCGCGCCAGCCGGGCGTTTCTGACGCGGCTTGCGGCGGCGGGGTTGGATGACGTGGCCTTTCACGTGGACATGACGCAGGAGCGCAAGGGGTTCAACAACGAGACTGAGTTAAATGTGGTGCGCCGCGCCTATATCCGGCACACGCGCGAACTGGGCCTGCGGGTATTGTTCAACACGACGGTCTTCGGCGGCAATATTGCTGAACTGTCTGCGCTGGCACGATTCATGCGAGACCGTCCCGAGGTGGCTTTTGTGTCCTTCCAGATGCAAGCGGATACCGGGCGCGGGGTGTTGCGCGAACGTCCCGACGCGATCACGCAGGACAGTGTCATGCGTGCGGTCGAGGCCGGATATGAAACGCCCCTGTATTTTGACACGGCCGCCGTTGGGCATTCGAAATGCAATCGCTATGCAAGTGTTGTGACTGCCGGCGGGCGTGCGGTTTCGGTTCTGTCCGCCAAACGCCTGACTCAGAAAGTGATCGCTGCGCTAAGCCGGGCCGATCAATCAACCGACGGCCATATCGACACCCGTGACAGCGTCCGGCGTATGGCGCGGCGCAACCCGTTTTTGGCGCTGCGGGCCGGGTTGCACCTGCTGAGATGCGTGCTGCGTTTGGGCCGAGGCTTGTTGCGGGGACCTGTCCGCCGGCAATCGGTGTTCATTCATAACTTCATGGCTGCCGAGGCGTTGGAGGAAGATCGCTGTGCCTCTTGCGTCTTTATGGTCGCAACCGCGAACGGGCCGCTGTCCATGTGCGTTCACAACGCGCAGCGTGACATGCATCTGGCCGCACCGGATCGGGTCGACGGGCCATCTGGCCCAAGCTGGTGGAATGCCGCTGTTCCTCGCCTGTCTGGCGGGTCCGATCTGCCGGATCTGAGTGATCCGGGCCTGGCCCCGCTCAAGCGGCTCAAGGGGCAATTGCGGGCCATGCGCCGGAACCAAAAGGACGTATCATGAGAAAACTTCTGATCCTGCTGCTGCTTCCGGTTTTGACCGCTTGCGCAAGTGTCGAGCGTCTGGCTTTGCCCGCCCCCGAGGCATTGCCAGGGCAGACCCTGACCAGATTTGCGTCCCCGCCGGGCGAAAAGGTCGATCACCGCGACTGGACCGCCTTTCTGCACCGCTATGTCGTCACCGACGGGAGAGGCGTGAACCGGGTAACTTACGGACAGGTGACACAGGCAGACAGGGCGCGCCTGGACGAATATCTGGTCGATCTGCAAGCCGTTGACCCTGCACGGCTGACACGTGATCAGCAACTGGCCTATTGGATCAACTTGTACAATGCGCTGACGGTGGATGTGGTTCTTGAAAACTATCCCGTTGCTTCGATCCGCGACATCAAGAACGGACGATTTTCGATTGGGCCGTGGAATCAACCTCTGGCGCGGGTGGCCGGGCAGGAGTTGACCCTCAATGATATCGAACACCGCATCATCCGGCCCACATTCGGCGAACCGCGCATCCACTATGTGCTGAACTGTGCTGCTGTGGGCTGCCCCAACCTGATGGACCGTGCTTGGCGGGCCGAGACGTTAGAGCGCGATTTCGCCGCTGCCGAGCACGCCTATATCAACGACCCGCGTGGTGTGCAGTTCGACCAAAGCGGCGGATTGATCCTGTCAAAGATCTTTATCTGGTTCCGCGAGGATTTCGGACCGAACGAAAAATCCGTGCTGGCCTATATATCGAAAGCAGCAGAACCCGAGCTGCGCGCCCGTCTTCAGCAGACGCCGCGTGTCAAAGCGTATCAGTATGACTGGGCCTTGAACGACGCGGCGGCTGGATCTTAATCAGCGGATTATAGCAACCCTTCGGCGCGGAGCAGTTCCTGCATGTTCGCCTCGGGGCGCGGGCCGATGTGGCTGATGACCTCGCGGGCGCAGATATTGCCGATCTTGGCGCAGGTTTCGTGATCGCGGCCTGTGGCCATGCCAAACAGGAAGCCGGCGGCAAACTGATCGCCCGCACCGGTTGCGTCCACGGGCACGACTTTCTCGACAGGTACGTCGACGCGTTGCCCGTCGCTTAGGACAGTCACGCCGTCGCCGGAGCGGGTACATACGACAAGCGGGCAGATCGCGGCGGTTTTGGCCAGCGCCTCTTCCAGATCGTCGGTTTCGAACAGGGATTTGATCTCGGCCTCGTTGCCAATGACGAAATCAAGTTCGTTTTCGATCAGCAGCAGGAAATCGACACGGTGGCGTTCCACACAGAAGGGGTCGGAAATGGCGATTCCCGCCTTGCCGCCACCTTTGTGGCACGCGCGCGCGGCCTCAAGAAACGCGGCCTTGCCCTTTTCCTTGTCGAACAAATAGCCCTCAAGGAACATAATCTGGCTGTTGCCTGCGACGTCATCCGATACGTCCTGCGACGACAGTTCCGAGGAAATCCCCAGATAGGTATTCATCGACCGTTCCCCATCGGGCGAGACAAAGATCATCGACCGCGAAGTCGGCAGCTCGCCCCCCGGCACCGGAGCGTTCACGAAATCAACGCCATCTTCATTCATCGCATCCGCGTAGAACCGGCCCAGAGCGTCATCATGAACCCGCCCGATAAACGCTGAATCCAGCCCCAGCGCACCTGCGCCAGCAATGGTGTTGGCAACCGAACCACCCGGCGTCTGTACCCGGCCTTCCATCGAGGCATAGAGGACCTCACCACGCTCTTGCTCGATCAGTTGCATGATGCCTTTTTCGATGCCCATCAGCTCCAGGAAACTGTCGTCGGCCTGGGAAATCACGTCCACAACAGCATTTCCGATGCCGGTCAGTTGGTAGGTTTTCATAGGTTCTTGTCCTCAAATTCGCAGAGATCGCGGATGATGCAGGTACCGCACATGGGTTTGCGCGCCTTGCAATGATAGCGGCCATGCAGGATCAGCCAGTGATGCGCATGCAGCTGAAAGTCGGTTGGGATATTGTCTTCGATGGCGCGTTCGACGGCGTCCACATTCTTACCGGGGCAAATGCCGGTGCGATTGCCAACACGGAAGATATGCGTGTCCACCGCCTGCGCCGGATACCGCCACCACATGTTCAACACCACATTGGCCGTCTTGCGGCCCACACCCGGCAGCGATTGCAGCGCGGCGCGGGAATTGGGTACTTCGCCACCATAGTCGTCGACCAGAATACGGCTGAGCTTGATGACGTTCTTCGCCTTTTGCCGAAACAGGCCAATGGTCTTGATGTGTTCAATCAGACCTTCTTCGCCCAGATCCAACATCTTTTGCGGGGTGTCGGCGATCTTGAACAGCTCTTTCGTGGCCTTGTTGACGCCTACATCGGTTGCCTGTGCCGAAAGCGCGACAGCGACGACCAGAGTGTAAACGTTGACATGCTCAAGCTCGCCCTTGGGTTCGGGGTCGGCTTCCTGAAAGCGCATAAAGATCTCGCGGATCCGGTGATATCCGAGTTGTTTTGCCATCCGCGTCTTAATGCCGTTCGGGGCGCGTCGATACAAGTCCAAAGCCAATGCGCAAGTTCCGGGTCGCGAGGACGTAACCTGCGCGCTATGGTTTGGTCAAGACAATGAGGTAATAGCCATGAACGTCCAGACCCCGGAAAGCGGATACCACTACAACGTCATGCGCCGCGCGATCGACCTGATTGATCAGGGCGGCGAGGGCCTGAGCCTGGAAGAGCTGGCCCGCCAGATGGATATGAGCCCGGCGCATTTCCAGCGCCTTTTCTCGCGTTGGACCGGGGTGTCGCCGAAACGCTACCAGCAATATCTGACCCTGGGCCACGCCAAGGCATTGTTGCGGGAACGGTTCACCACGTTGGAAACCGCGCATAACATTGGCCTGTCCGGCAGTGGACGCCTGCACGATCTGTTCCTGAAATGGGAATCCATGAGCCCCGGCGAATACGCGCGCAGGGGCATCGGGCTGACCATCTATTGGGGCTGGTTCGAATGCCCATTTGGCCCTGCACTGGTGATGGGAACCGACAAGGGCATTTGCGGCATGGCTTTTGGTGCTGAAACCGGCGAAGAGAACGCGATGGAGGATATGATTTCGCGCTGGCCCAAGGCAGATTTCATCGAAGATCCGATGCGCCTGCGCCCTTGGGTTCTAAGCGCCTTTGGCGCGGCAAGCGACCGGCTGGAACCTACGCCGCTGTACCTCATTGGCTCGCCCCTGCAAATCAAGGTTTGGGAGGCCCTGATGCACATCCCATCGGGTCAGGTCACCACCTATTCCGAAATCGCGCAGCGTGTGGGATCGCCACAAGCCGTCCGCGCCGTGGGTACTGCGGTTGGTCGCAACCCGGTCAGCTGGCTGATCCCTTGCCACCGGGCGCTGCGCAAATCCGGCGGGCTGGGCGGCTATCATTGGGGGCTGCCGGTCAAACGCGCGATGTTGGCATTCGAGGCCGCTCAGGCCGACGCATAGTCACGTCAAAAACAGACTTTGCGCTGCTGCATCCTATGATAGTGAGAATCTATGAAGCAGGAAAGCAGGCAGATCACACAGACATTCGCGGCGTGGGCCATTCCGGTTTCAGTGGCGGTTTTGCTGCTGAAACTGCTGGCCTGGTGGGTGACGGGCTCGGTCGCCCTGCTCTCGGACGCCTTGGAATCAGTGGTGAATGTGGCGGCCGCTCTGCTTGCATTTTTTGCGGTGCGGATATCTGGCATGCCGCCAGACAAGAAACACCCGTTCGGGCATAAGAAAGCCGAGTACCTGTCGGCCGTGGTCGAGGGAACACTGATTGTTCTGGCCGCACTGCTGATCATTCGTGAAGCTGTTTTCGCATTACCTGATCCGCATCTGGCCGGGGAACCGTTCCTGGGCATTGCCATAAATGTGGGCGCGACGTGCCTGAATGGTATCTGGGCGTTTCTGCTGTTGCGGGTTGGGCGACGAGAATCCTCACCGGCGTTGGAGGCGAGCGGAAAGCACATATTAACCGACATTATGACCTCGGTCGGTGTTGTTGTCGGGTTGCTGATTGCGATGGCGACAGGTTGGTTGGTCCTTGATCCGATCATCGCGATTCTGGTGGCGTTGAACATTCTGTGGGAGGGGTGGAAGGTCATCCGCAGCTCGGTCGACGGGTTGATGGATGCTTCGCTGGTCGATGGGGAATTGACGTTTGTGCGCGAAACAATCGAAGCCAATTTGGGCCCGGCGCTTGAGTATCATGATCTGCGCGGTCGCAGGTCAGCCAACATGATTTTCGTTGAGTTTCACCTTGTCGTTGACGGTGCCATGTCGGTCGCGGCCGCGCATGACATCTGCGACGATATCGAGGCGGCCCTGAACAGGAAGTTTCCGGGGTCAGTTTTTGTCATCCATCTGGAACCGGACAGCGAGTTAAAAAGTACCAGAGCCTGATTGACAGACACATCCGCCAGTGCGAAATGTCGCCCTCAGGTTCGGGCCCCCTGCCGTTCGCAGCCATTTGGCATTGGTGAAACCCGGTTGATGAACATCTGTTGCCCTTTCCTGGCGCGCGGATGGCAATGCGAACCCCGTCCTGACTTTGCGCCCGTTTAAGGAAACGAGGCAAGAAATGACACGTTCAAACAGTATTGCTCCACTTGAGGAGCTAAAAGCGCAGGCAAAACGACTGCGCGACAGGCTGCGCGATGCGGGGGTCACGCTCTCGCATAGTGAATCGCTGGAATTGTTGGCGCATCAACATGGGGTGCGCGATTGGAATACGTTGCACGCCATGGCCGGAAATCGCATGCATTTGCGTGTTGGTGACCGGGTTGAAGGGTTCTATCTGGGGCAGCCGTTCAGGGCGGAAATCCGTGGTATGACCCTGTTGGGTGATGGGTCGCATCGGCGCGTTACCTTACACTTTGAAACACCCGTGGATGTCGTTCAGTTCAACAGCTTCTCGGCCTACCGGCAGCGCGTAACCGGTGAGATTGGCTGGGATGGTCGATCTACACGGTATACCTCGGACGGCCAACCGCAACTGATCGTGCGACCCACGTAAAAAAAGGGCGCGGCGGGTAACCACCGCCGCGCCCTTTTGTTAAGTTCTGGTCTGGCGTCACTCTGCCGCCCAGCCACCGACGGCTTTGACCTCAAGGAAGTCTTCCAACCCCCACAATCCGCCTTCGCGCCCGTTGCCGGACTGTTTCATGCCGCCAAACGGTGACCCTGCACTGCGCGACTGGCCATTCATTTCGACCATGCCGGAACGCAGTACCCGCGCCATTCGGTTTGCCCGCGCGCTGTCTTGTGTCTGAACGTAATTGGTCAGGCCGTATGGCGTGTCGTTGGCAATCTCGACCGCCTCTTCTTCGGTGTCGAAGGGGATCATGGTCAGGACCGGGCCAAAAATCTCTTCGCGCGCGATGTTCATCTGGTTATTGGCGTCGGCAAAGACGGTCGGACGTACATAATAGCCCTTGTTCAGCCCCTCGGGCCGACCGGTGCCGCCTGTTACCAGCCGGGCACCTTCATCGATGCCCTTCTGGATCAGGTCCTGAATTTTGTTCCACTGCACCTCGTTCACGACGGGGCCGATATGGCGGCCTTCTTCCTGCGCGCTGCCCACCGAAACCTTGCTGGCCACTTCAGCCGCCGTTTCCACGGCCTGATCGTAGATCGGGCGCTGCACCAGCATGCGGCTGGGCGCATTACAGCTTTGGCCGGTGTTGTTCATCATGTGCAGAACGCCACGTTTGACGGCCTTTTCATCGGCATCGGCAAAGACCACGTTTGCGCCTTTGCCGCCCAGCTCCAGATGTACCTTCTTCAAGGTGTCTGCAGCACTTTTTGAGATCGCTGTGCCAGCGCGGGTCGAGCCGGTAAAGCTGACCATATCCACATCCGGATGCGCCGAAAGCTGGGAACCAACGCCCACGCCATCGCCGTTCACCAGATTGAACACGCCGGCGGGGAAACCAGCCTCATCCATCATCTCGGCAAAGATCATTGCGTTCAGCGGACTTTGTTCGGATGGTTTCAGAACCATGGTGCAGCCTGCAATCGCCGCCGCGCCGACCTTGAGCGTGACCTGGTTCATCGGCCAGTTCCACGGTGTGATCAGGGCGGCGACACCGACGGCCTCATAGATGATCCGGTCATTGGGCGCGTGATCGCCCAGCGGGCGGTCGAATTGGAACGCTTTGGCGGCCTGCACAAAGTTCGCCAGGTGATACATGCCCGCGCCGGATTGCTGGGTGCGCGCCATGTCGATTGGCGCGCCCATCTCAAGAGACATCGCCTGTGCCAAATCCTCAGACCGGGCTTGGTAAATCCCGATCAGTTTCTCGACCAGCGCGATGCGATCTTCGACCGGTGTGGCCATCCAGCCGGGCAGGGCGGCCTTTGCGGCAGCAACTGCGGCGTCGGTATCAGCCTGCGCGCCCAGTGAGATCACCGCGCAGGGTTCCTCGGTCGAGGGGTTGATCACCTCGAAATCATTCGCTGCAGATGGGGCGACCCATGTTCCGTCAATGTAGAAATTTCGTTTCTCGATCATCACGTATCCTCCTGATCCCGTGGCCCGGATGCCGGGAATTTGCGCCACTCTGGCACCGGTATTTCGGTGTGGCAAGGCGCAATTTGATCAAATTAAATTCCTCAAAAATGAATACCCTTTCAAGCAGCGGATGGTTTAACAATGGCGCAGAGTTATTAGGTTTCCAGCAACCGACTCGGTTTGTTTCACAAAAAAGGAGATGCCCCATGGGTTTGCGCATCAATGACACCGTTCCGAATTTCACTGCAGAGACGGATCAGGGCACTGTTCAGTTCCATGACTGGATCGGTGACAGCTGGGCGATCCTGTTCTCACACCCCAAGGATTTCACGCCGGTCTGCACCACCGAGTTCTCGGCCGTTGCACAGCTGAACGACGAATGGGCATCCCGCAACACCAAGGTGATGGGCGTCTCAGTCGATGGCGTCGAGGACCACAAGAAGTGGAAGAAGGACATCGAGGCGTATGGCAACGCCAACCCCGGTTTTCCGATCATCGCTGATGACGGTCTGGCCGTGTCCAAGGCGTTCGACATGCTGCCCGCCGAGGCGTACCTGCCCGATGGCCGCACCCCTGCCGACAGTGCAACCGTGCGTTCGGTGTTCATCATCGGCCCTGACAAACAGTTGAAACTGTCGATGACCTACCCGATGACCGTGGGCCGGAACTTTGCCGAAATCCTGCGCGCGCTGGACGGTCTGCAGATGAGCGCCAAGGGCGTGGCCACCCCCGCGAATTGGGTGCCGGGCGAAGACGTGATCATCCCGCCTGCGGTGTCGAATGACGAGGCAAAAGAAAAGTTCGGTGAGTTCGAAACCATCTTCCCGTATCTGCGTAAAACCAAAGCGCCCAGCTAAAGTAGCTCGGGCAGGGCGCTAAGCTCTGCCCGCTTCCAATACGCCTTCAAGGGTGACTAAGCTGCGGATCGTTGAGGGTGCTGATACAGTTTCCGACGGTAGGCAGCACGCTTGAATTCACGCGTCAGTTTGTCGGCCAGCGGCGGGCTTGTCTGTATGGTTGAACCGCCAATTTCTTGTGCGACTTCCTGATTGCCGCTTCCTTGCAAGGACAGGATCGGTTGCCCAGTCACCCAGTGCATTTGCAGGAACGTGTCGATCGGTCGGTCAATCTGGTCGGTTACGGCAAGCAGCCGCTCAGCCGCACGCCGCCCGACCACCTGGCAGACGCATTGCAAGCCAATGACTTTTGGCAGGATCAGACGCAATCCGTTTTGCTTTACAAGCGTTCGTGCCGCATCCTCGCGCTGTTTCACGGGAATTCGGATATAGTGATCCGGGGTCGCAAGCGGATCCAGCATCTCTAACGCATAGGCCATGCGGCACGGATCTATGCGCAGATCATCCTCGGTAATGATAGCGCGGTCGATCTTTTCATCAACGAGCTTGCGCCAGATCCGCCGATGGCTCGCGAAAATTCCGATTTCTGCGGGGCGCAGCGGAAAAGGGTATCTGGGGCGGTACAGATCGCCCGGAAACAATTGTACATCCGCGATTTGAGCGGGGTCCTTCCCATTGACGGCCTCGAAAAGTTCCGCATTGGGCAGACTGGCACATAGCCGTTCGGCGTTGGGTCGCCGCGCTGTGCTTGCTGTCATATGGATGACAAAAGTCCTCATGGCACAGTGCATAGAACACGACAACGAAAGGGGGAAGAGAAACCAGAAAGAAACACTTCCCCGTGATCCATCAGAAACCGTAACGCAGGCCGACATTGACGCTGAAGGCGTCGATATCATCCTCGACCGTACCCGTGGACGCACCGTTTGGTGCCAAACGTGCCGAGGATACGTCGAATGCGCGGGCATATCGGGTGTCCAGGGTCAGAGAGGTATTTGGGCTGATCTCATAGGCTACACCGGCAATAATTTGCGCAGCAAAGGTGGTGTCGGTGTCGTTCAGTTCGACGCCCGGTCCGTAGACAAAGTCCAGATCAGAGTAGGTGGCACCCAGACCCAGACCGACATAGGGTGTGAAGGCCCCTGCCTGTTTGAAATCAACCAGCACATTGGCGAATAGGGATGTCTGCGAAACGTCACCCGAAATGTTGCCTTCCGCGCCGGGACCGTTGCCCGAGAAATTGACGCCGTCCACGTCGTTATCACGATAGGACAGTTCCAGCTCGATCCGGGTGCCAAACTGATCGTTCGACCATTGCGGGATCTCTTTGCCGACCGCGATGCCCAGCCCATAGCCGCCATCGAAATCGGTATCTACCGACTGCGATGATCCATTGATCCTGCCGCTAAAGTCGCTGTCCTGTAGCTGGCTGTACCCGGCAAAGCCCTGAAGATAGAGGCCCTCGGAAAGGCTCTGTGCGGCCAGCGCGGACGCGCTGATCGTCAAAGCTGTCGAGGCGAGAAGAAGACGCGTAACCATGACCATGTCCTTTGTTCCACAATTGGTATGGCGCACATGTGGGCAGTAAAGGCAGGAATGAAAGGCGCCAGCCCTTCACTTCAATTCACAGGATTTTGGGCGTGTGTGAGTGAATAAGATCAGCACCGACCTAACATTTTGATTCACGGTCTATGTGGTCGAATTCGGCCTTTCAGAACTGTTTGTCAGCAAAGGTTCAGAAAGCAGCTCATCGATGAAGTAGCTCAGCAATTGCACGCGCCCCGTGACTCCTGCTTTGCGATACACCGCAGCACATTGCGCTTTGACCGTGCCTTCTTTGGTTTGCCGCAATGTCGCGATGTCCGCGATCGAAAGACCCTTGATTGATAGCAGAGCAACGTCACGTTCAGCATCACTCAGGTTCCAATCAGTGAATTGAGAGGCAATGAGTTGAGCAAACGCGCCCTGCGCGACACTCAGCTGTCGCTGCATGTCGCGCACACGCCTGTTCTGGGACCTGATCAGTGCAATCGTTGCGGCAAGACCGCCGATCAATGCCAGCGCCAGAACCAGTTCGAAACTATGCAGGTGGCGAAAGCCCGCGCTTTCCCCACCGGTCCAGTCCAACATCGCGTCCGTCACGAAAAAGGCGGCGCAGACAGCCTGCACCACCAGAAGGAGCCAAAGCAATGACGTTTGTGAAAGCTTCATGAGGCTCCTGAGAGTTCGTCAAGTCAGTCATCGTCCTCTTCGAGTTCGATGACAGTTACCACGCCGTCGGTCTCGGACAGGACAAGTTCAGTTTCTACACCATCTTTGATGAGTTCAACCTCGATCTCGCCATCTTCGAATTCGATTTCTTCGATCTGGTATCCCTGCGCCTCCAGGGTCGCGCGGATATCAGCCTCACTGGTGCCCAGTTTGTCGCCCAGCCCGACATTGGCCAGTGCAAGAACCGGCGCTGTTGCAATCAATCCGGTCAGTGTCAGCAGTTTCAAGGTTTCCATTTTGCATCTCCTTTTTGCGTCTCGGTGACGTGATGGAATTGGGGGCAAGGCGGGTGCGCTGCCATTGGCCTTTGGTTGAAACGCAGGGAATTGGACCAAGGTTTATCCAGGAAAAATACGGTTTCAGGCCACCTGGTTCTGCATTTGACCGAATTGTGCTAGGGTTATGCGGGGGAAATCTACAGGCACGTAACCACGGCGTCGGGCGTTCAGACTGTGTAAAACAGGAGAAGACGATGGCATTCACAGATTGGTACGTTGAAGGCGATGCATTCGGGAACTGCAATTGCGGCTATGCCTGCCCTTGCCAGTTCGAAGAATTACCAACCCACGGAAATTGCCGCGGCTTTGAGGTGCTTGAGGTTTCCAAAGGACATTTTGGCGACACCGACCTTGCGGGCACAAAAGCTGCGCTGATCTACGCCTGGCCTGGCCCGATCTTTGAGGGCGGCGGCCAGATGCAGGTGATCATCGACCCAAGCGCCTCGGACGCGCAACGGGCCGCATTGGAAAAGGTCTTTCACGGGGAAGAGACCGAGGAAATGGCAACCCACTGGCATGTCTTCCGCACGATGTGCGACACCGTTCACGAGACCCTGTATGTGCCGATTGATTTTGAGATGGACATGGAGGGGCGCACTGCCAAAGTCTCAATCGGTGAGGTGCTGAACTCAACCGGCCGTCCTATCGAGGCCCCACATGGCGGTGGTCCGCATCGCGTACGGATCGACATTCCCGGTGGTATCGAATTTACCCTGGCCGAGATAGGCAGTGCCTCAACCAAGGCAGATGCGGCGATCTCGCTGGATTTGAACGACAGTTATGGCCAATGGCATGTCATGAAACACGGTCCAAGCGGCGTTTCACACTGACAGATGCGACACACGGGCATGACTAAACCAAACCCGAAATCATAGGCTCATAGTAAACCCGAAAGTGGACTTAGGCAGAGTGTTCCGCTGCGTAGGTGGTGTCACCAAATCATTGGGACCGACAGGTCTGACCGAAGAAGGCGGACTTCGTAGGGTTTGAGGACTGGCAGAGCGGTCTCGCCATAACCCGTTTTGCTGCACATAAGTTCGGGGAACAGTTCAAACAGCTCGCGTTTGGTGGCCGGGGCCATTGCGCTCATTGTGGTGTCGCCGGGGAAAAAGGACTCGGACCAGACACCTTCGACATTCACTAGCTCATGTTTGTCGAACAATATATGGATGTATTCGACCCCTTGTTCCGGAGGGAGTTGTTCGATGCCCTGACCGTCGACCATGCCTTTGGCCGGGGCCAGCATTACAGTATCAAAGTAATACAGCTCCATAACAGCAGAGGTTACAGCAATCCGATGCTGGGGAGAGACCAGAAGATCCCGACTAGGACAACCTTCGGTAAAGCGGTCGGCGCGGATACGAACCGGGCAAAGGTGCGGATCACGTTTCAACTCTTGCGCAGATAACTGGCGCCGGCCAATCCAGCGCACCGGCCGCGCACTGCCATCTGCCGTGATCACTTCGTCTCCGGGTTCCAGTGTTTCAATTAGGCGTCGACCAGCCGCCGTAAGGATCAGGGACCCGGAAGTAAAGCAAACGAAAGTTGGAAGTGTATCGTAGACCGAAGGCGACGCAGGGTTTTGCGTCAGTGTGTTGCCTGACAGTACATCGTTGACCGCAACCTGACCGGATGTGACGACGATGTACTGAGTTCCTTGCCATTGCAGCAAAGTAAAAGTAACTGGCGATCCGCCGACATTGGCGGTGTAATTCTCAAAAACCTGGAAATCTTCGGAAGTATTCAACCCAGCGATGCCGCTCACATCAAATTGCTGGCTGCCATCGGCGTCCGGGTTTTCAAGTTGGTTGTCATTGTCGGTAATTGCCACCTGAAAGGCGTTCGTGACCGTGACATTCGGATTACCAAGCGGATCGGCGCTTACTTGATACAGTGTAAAAAAATTCATGGATTAACGATGCCCCTGAAATTGAAACACTCATCTTCATTCCCACCACAATACACGCAATGCGTGTATTATATAAGGTGCTGATTTCTTGTTTCGGGACCTATCGCACCAATGGCAGAGTGAGGCGGGCTAAGTAAGTTCTGAGCATCAGACCAAACCAGATGGCGCAAAGACAAAAAAAGGCCCCGGTCAATCGCCGGGGCCTTTCTGCATTCAAAGAGGGGCAGATTACTCTGCGCTTTCCTCTTTCTTTTCTTTCTTCTCGGGAACGATCTCTTCGCCGGTTTCCTGATCGACAACTTTCATCGACAGGCGGACCTTGCCGCGATCGTCAAAGCCCAGCAGCTTAACTTTCACTTCTTGACCTTCTTTCAGAACATCCGACGGATGGTTCAGGCGGCGGTTTTCGATCTGGGACACGTGAACCAGACCATCGCGCTTGCCAAAGAAGTTCACGAAGGCACCAAAGTCGACGATCTTCACGACTTTACCGGTGTAAACCTGACCTTCTTCCGGCTCAGCGACGATCGAGTGGATCATCTCATACGCCTTCTTGATCGATTCACCATCGGGTGAGGCGATCTTGATGACGCCGTCGTCGTTGATGTCGACCTTGGCGCCCGACACTTCGACGATTTCGCGGATGACCTTACCGCCCGAACCGATCACTTCACGGATCTTGTCGGTCGGGATGTTCATGGTCTCGATGCGCGGGGCGTGGACCGAGAAATCGTTGGTCTCGGACAGGGCTTTGCCCATCTCGCTCAGGATATGCATCCGGCCGTCTTTGGCTTGCGCCAGGGCTTTCTCCATGATCTCGGGCGTGATGCCCGCAACCTTGATGTCCATCTGCAGCGAGGTGATGCCGTTTTCGGTACCCGCAACCTTGAAGTCCATGTCGCCCAGGTGGTCTTCGTCACCCAGAATGTCGGACAGGATGGCATAGTCGCCGTCATCTTCCAGGATCAGGCCCATGGCCACACCGGCAACCGGTGCTTTCAGCGGAACGCCCGCATCCATCATCGACAGCGAACCGCCGCAGACAGAAGCCATCGAGCTGGAGCCGTTGGATTCAGTGATCTCCGACACGATACGGATCGTGTAGGGGAAGTCGGTCGCCGCAGGCAGAACCGCCTGCAGGGCGCGCCATGCCAGCTTGCCGTGGCCGATCTCACGACGGCCCGGACCACCAACGCGGCCAACTTCACCAACCGAGTAGGGAGGGAAGTTGTAGTGCAGCAGGAAGTTCGATTTGAAGTTGCCGTGCAGCGCGTCGATGAACTGCTCATCGTCGCCAGTGCCCAGCGTGGTCACGGCCAGAGCCTGCGTTTCACCACGGGTGAACAGCGCGGAGCCGTGCGTCCGGGGCAGCATCGAGGTTTCTGCAACGATCGAACGGATATCGGTGGTCGAACGACCGTCGATCCGCTTGCCGCCTTTGACGACGTCGCCGCGCAGAATGCCAGCTTCCAGCTTCTTCATTGCGGAACCGAGGTTGCCGTCTTCCAGCTGCTCTTCGGTCAGCGCTGCTTTGATTGCTTCACGCGCAGCGGCTACAGCGGCGGTGCGCTCTTGCTTGTCGGTGATCGCGAAAGCGGCGCGCATCTGCTCTTCACCGGCAGCTTTGACAGCGGCGGACAGCTCCGAGTAGTCGGGCGCCTGGAAGTCGAACGGCTCTTTCGCGGCGTCTTCGGCCAGCGCGATGATCAGGTCGATGACCGGCTGAATCTGCTCATGTGCGAATTTGACCGCACCCAGCATTTCGGCCTCGGACAGCTCGTACGCTTCCGATTCAACCATCATCACGGCGTCTTTGGTGCCGGCAACAACCAGATCCAGACGCTGTTCAGGGTTCAGGCGCAGGTCCTGCATGTCGTCAACAGTCGGGTTCAGAACGTATTCACCGTCCTCAAAACCAACGCGGGCACCGGCGATCGGACCCATGAACGGCGCGCCGGAAATAGTCAGCGCAGCCGAGGCAGCGATCATCGCAACCATGTCGGGGTCGTTGACCAGATCGTGGGACAGCACGGTGCACATCACCAGAACTTCGTTTTTGAAGCCGTCAACGAACAGCGGGCGGATCGGACGGTCGATCAGACGCGCGGTCAGTGTCTCTTTTTCGGTCGGGCGCGCCTCGCGCTTGAAGAAGCCACCCGGAACTTTACCGGCGGCATAGTATTTTTCTTGATAGTGGACGGTCAGAGGGAAAAAGTCCTGACCCGGTTTTTGCTGCCGTGCAAAGGTCACGTTCGCCATGACGCTGGTTTCGCCCAGTGTCGCGATCACGCTGCCGTCGGCCTGACGGGCAACCTTGCCGGTTTCCAGTGTGAGCGTTTCTTCGCCCCACTGCATAGATTTTTTCGTTACATCAAACATATGCGTATCCTAGATGGGAGCACTCCCGCCCCTGCGGGTCTCCCGTTTGCATGGCGGCCCCATTGCCGCCGATCCCATTTTAGCTTTCGTCTGAGTGCCGGGATCAGGGCACAACGTCTCAGATACCGCGCGCATACATGAGATTGGTGTAGAAGGAAAGGGGAACCGCACAAGGCCGGTGGAGGACTGCACAGCCTACGCCCGATCCATATTGGACCGGGCCAGAGCCGTTCAAAAGATTGCGTGCGCGAGGATCATCACCACGCCGCATCCCAGAGCATAGCCAGTGTCGACCATGATCGCGAACACGCTTTTTTGCGCCCAGGCCCCGACCGAGGCCGTCTGCGCCGCCACCGCAAGGATGGCCAGAAGGGCGACGCCCAGACTGTTGGTGGTTTCGGTGAGCGCGATCACAGTGGCCAGCAAGATCAGGAACACGATCTGCGCGGTCATCTGAGGCAATGGCGGCGATTCCGGCGGTGACGGATCAATCCGCGTTCCTTCGGCCCAGCGCTTCTGGAATCCGACCGGTCCATAGACCAGCCAACCCAGCAGAAAGGCCGCGATCACCCCCGCTGCAAGGGCCAGCCAGTTGATCATAGCGCTGTCTCCAGCGCTGCAAGGATCGCAGTCCATCCACCCTCGTGATTATCGCGGCTTTCCTGTGATGGGAATCGGACGTGATGCAGGCGCAGTTCGGTCCCTGCATCGGTTGGCGTGAAATCCAGCGTCACGGTGGAATCATCCTGACTGTACGGAGAATTCCAGGTAAATTGCAGCCGGTTCGGGCGGTCGATGACCTTGTATTCGCCCTCATGTGGCAAATCCCCGGCTTCGGGCGCGCGCATGATGATCTTGGACCGTCCACCGACCTTTGCGTCGGAATGCGCCTCGGGCACCGTCATTTCCGGCCCCGGTAGCATGAATTTGGCCAGCATGTCCGGGTTCAGCCAGGCGTCGAACACCTTTTCAGGCGGGTGCGGGATTGCGCGTGTGATTTCAAGTGACAGATCCGTCATCTTCTGGGTCCTCCAAAGCAGTTTCCAAAGCGTCCAGCCGAAGCGTCCAGATCGAACGCAAACCGGCAAACCATTCATCCACGGCTGACAAGGGATCCATTTGAACCTCGATCAAATGCTCACGCCATTCCGTCCGGCGCCGCACCAGTTCGGCGTTTTCCAGCACCTTGATGTGCTTGGATACCGAATTGAGGCTCATATCGAATTGCCGCGCGATGTCCGTCACCCGCAAGGGTCCCTGCTGCGCAAGCATCGTCAGGATCGCACGGCGGGTCGGGTCGGACGCGGCCTTCAATATCGCGCTCAGATCAGAGCGACTCTCTCGTTCAACCATATGGATGAATTATATCCTTCTTCTGCTTCAGTCAACCATTTGGGTGAATAACACAGATAAAACCCCATGGCCAGAAGTTGGGACCAATGATCCCGGTGCCGTCCAAAGTCGTTTATCAAGTCAGATAAATTCACTAACGGGAATGCGTTTGGTGAAATTATGTCGTCAGTGTAAGCTGTTATCGCGAAGCCCGCGGTCGAATTGACGGAGAAGCGCCAAGGGACAAAATCTCGTTTCCGTCCGCTGGTCGAATACCTTGGCGTTTGCACTTAGCGAACAGAAGGGCAGACGAATGGCACAAACCAAGAAAATGCTGGATCCGGACCCCCGGATTTACGACTTCGAGACCGAATACGAGCTTGGGCAAGACAACGTCCGGCCATTCGGTTTGGACATCCATAACCCGGTCTTTTTGATCTCGAGCATCCTGATCTTCACGTTTGTTCTGATCGCGTTAGCCAATCAAGAGGGTGCTGCGGCACTTTTTGGCTGGCTACGGCCATGGCTCACCAGCACGTTTGACTGGTTCCTGGTCCTGTCGGTCGATGCAATCACGCTGTTCTGTCTTGTTCTGATCGTTTTGCCGGTTGGCAAGGTGCGGATCGGTGGCAAGGACGCAAAGCCCGACTATTCCTATGCCGGATGGATTGCGATGATGTTCGCGGCTGGTATCGGCATCGGGCTGTTGTTCTTTGGAGTGATGGAGCCCGTCTATTACAATTTTGCCGAAGACGGCAACGCGGTGCCACTGGGCATCGACATCGCTGTTCCGGGCAATGAATATGCTGGAGTTGTCGGTACAATCCATCACTGGGGGCTGGAAGGGTGGGCGGTCTATGCCGCTGTTGGTCTAAGCCTGGCCATATTTGCCTATAACCTTGATCTGCCCCTGACCTTGCGTTCAGCCTTCTACCCGATCCTCGGAGAGCGTGTCTGGGGTTGGTGGGGCCATATCATCGATACGCTGGCGGTGTTTGCGACGCTCTTCGGACTGACCACTTCGCTTGGGCTTGGGGCGCAGCAAGTTGCGGCGGGGTTGAATGAGGTGTTCGGCATCGAACCCAGCCCAACGGTCACAGTTTTGCTTATCATCGGCATCACGCTGATTGCGCTGGGCTCGGTCCTGATGGGAATGGATGCTGGCGTCAAACGGTTGAGTGAAATCAACATGATCATGGCCGTGGGTCTGTTTGTCTTCGTGATCGTTGTTACCGGCGTCGGCACTGCTTTCGCACGGTATTTCAACGTAATGAAGGACTACGTGTGGCACCTGCCGGCATTGTCCAACCCATTCGGACGTGAAGACACCAGCTATTTCCACGGCTGGACAACCTTCTACTGGGCTTGGTGGATCGCATGGTCACCATTTGTGGGCATGTTCATCGCTCGCATCTCGAAGGGTCGCACAGTGCGCGAGTTCATTCTCTGCGCCCTTCTGGCACCGACGGCAGTCTGTGCCCTGTGGATGTCGACATTCGGTGGTGCTGCCATCGACATGCTGAACGCAGGCGGTGCTGAAGGTGTGCGTGCAACGGTGATCGACAGCTACGCCCCTGAGGGCGCATTGTTTGGCTTTCTCAAGGAGCTGCCTCTTTATGGTATTGTGGCCCCGATCGCTTTGGTTTTGATCGTGATCTTCTTTGTCACTTCGTCGGATTCCGGTTCACTGGTGATCGACACGATTACTGCGGGTGGCAAGATGGACGCACCGGTTGTACAGCGGGTGTTCTGGTGCACGCTTGAGGGTCTGGTCGCTATCGCGCTGTTGCTTGGCGGCGGTCTTTCCGCTCTGCAAGGTGCTGCGGTCTCGACCGGCATCCCATTCACGCTAGTGGTTCTGGTTATGTGCTACTGCTTGTGGCTGGCGCTGAAATCAGAACGGGCCAAGATGTAGGTTCTTGATCTGAGAACCTTTTGGCGTCCGCCTTTTGGCGGGCGCTTTTTTGTCACTGGACAACCGAAAAAGCCCGGAAACTTCGAGGCCAAATGGCACGGATCTGTGGCCCTGTCGCTTATGCTTTGGCGACATTCACGGCAGTTTCGAGCGCCTGATCAAGACTGTTCGCCACTTGATCTACGTCGTCCAGTGACAAACAAAGCGGTGGCACCATCCGCAGGCAGTGTTGAAACGGACCGGATTTCGACAAGATAATCCCTTGTGCGCGGCAGGCTTCGAAAACCTCTGTCGTCATGCCCTTGTCAGGCGTTTTGCTGTCCCGGTCCTTGACGAGCTCCAGCGCAAGCATCAGTCCCTTTCCGCGCACATCGCCGATGACGTGATACTTGTTCTTTAAGCCATGCAGCCTTTCCAGAAGCGCAGCGCCGACGGTACGGGCGTTCTCCTGCAATCCCTCGTCCCGCATGACGGCAAGAACGGCGCGGGCCGCGGCAGCCGATGTCGGGTTGGCACCATAGGTGTGGAACATGAACCTTTCGGCCATGGGCTCGGCAATGTGTTTCTTGGCCACAACCGCCCCGATCGGAAAGCCATTTCCCAGACCCTTTGCCATGACGACAATGTCGGGAACAACACCATCTGCCTCGAACCCCCAGAAGTTTTCGCCCGTGCGGCCAAAGCCCGACTGTACCTCGTCCGCGATATAAAGACCTCCTGCCGCGCGCACGCGCTCGGCGGCACCGGACATATAGCCGGGCGGCATTTCGATGATGCCGCCATAGCCCTGCACGCTTTCGACAAAGATGCCCGCCACATTGCCGGATGTGGCTGTGGCGATTGTGCGATCGATCTCATCCAGATAGGGCTGCGTGCCCGGCCCAAAGATGCCGCGGTATTGATTGGGTTCCGGCACGAAGGCAACGTTGCCGGGCATGCCCGGGTGGCGCCAGCCCGAGATACCGGTGATCGACTGCGCTGCAGCCGTTGGTCCGTGATAGGCGGTACGCAGCGCAAGTAAATCCAGATTGCCTGTGTAAGTGCGCGCCATGGTCATCGCCAGATCAACCGCTTCGGATCCGGAGTTGGTCAGATGCACCACCCAATCGTGGCCTTTCGGCATGGTTGCGGCCAGTTCTTCGGCCAGATGTGCTGGTGTCGGGTGGTAGAACATTGTCGTACAGTGGGTCAGTTCCTGCGCCTGTGCTGTTGCCGCCGCCACCACGCGCGGGTGCGAGTGCCCGACCGAGATACAGACATTCATGCCCAGCAGATCGGTGTATTTCTGACCATCCGTGTCCCAAAGATATTGGCCCTGACCTTTCTTGAAAACGATCGGTTCGCGAAACGGCGTGAACCGCGTCAGCGAGGCGGCATAATACTGGTCCCGTCGCGCGGCTGTGTTCGAGAAGTCCCAGTCGGTGTGAAGGGGGTGGTCGGTCATTTGGAACCTCCGGTTTTCAGGCGTGAGTTTTGGGGGTCAAAGGGGGCCTCAGGCAGGATCGTTGCCGCACGATGCTGGCCCAGTATTGAGATGGTCAGCCCGTCTCGCGCAGTCGGGTCGCGCAGATAGGCCAAAGCCAGAACCTTACCGGTCCGGTGGCCATAGGCACCCGAGGTGGCGATGCCGACCGGCAGACCGTCTTTCCAGACCGTGTGCGCGTAGAACGGATCTATCTCACCGGCGTCGACCTCAAGCAGCACCATTTCCCATGCGTTGTCCCTTGCTAGTTCGTCGCGTAGGTCCTTGCGGACAAACGGGGTCAAACCTGCCTCAAATGGGCTGCGTTCGGTCGTCAGATCACTGCCCCAACCGCGATAGCCTTTTTCAAGACGCATGGAGTTTGCAGCATAGGCCCCGTAGAATCCCAGACCATGAGGTTTGGCGATCTCTTCAAGCGTCATGAAAAGTTGCACGGCATGTTCTTTAGCCACGTGCAGTTCCCAACCGCATTCGCCCAGATAGGACACTCGCAAGGCGCGCAGGGAGAACCCGGCGATATGGGTCTCTTGCGCGGTGAGCCATGGCATATGGTTCAACTCGGGCAACACATCGGAGGATTTGGGGCCCATGACGCCGATAACTGCCAGATCCTCAGAGACGTTTCGGATGGTGACGTCAAAGCCTTTGGCAACCTGCGTCAGAAGATCATGGTCGATCTGCTCGGCCGCGGCAGCGCTGGTCAGATAGGCGTGACCCTCGGCCAAGCGGGTGACAGTGAATTCCGACAGCACGCCACCTGTGGTTGTCAGCGCATGGGTCAGGCCGATCCGGCCCGGCGGGATCGCGCGGTTCGCGCCCAATGCTTGCAGAAAGGCCGCGACATCGGGGCCGGTGACGTCGAATTTTGAAAACACGGACAAGTCGGCCATGGCGACGCGATTGTGTGTGGCCTCGACCTCTTGCGCCACCGGTTCAAACCAATTGGCACGGCGGAAGGTTTCATCGGCGACAGCTCCGGGTGTGTCCGAGAACCAGTTTGGACGTTCCCACCCATAGGCCGCACCCATCACCGCGCCGCGTTCGACCATCAGGTCATGCAGTGGAGACAGGCGCAGACCGCGCCCGGCGGGGCGTTCTTCGTGCGGATAGTGCACGCCAAATTGCAGGCCGAAGCACTCGACGGCTTTGGCAACCCGATAATCACGATCTGCCCAGGACCCAAAGCGGCGCGAGTCCACCGCCAGTGCGTCCATAGGTGGCGCGCCGTGGGTCATCCAATGGGCCAGGAACCAACCCGCGCCACCGCCCTCCATCACCCCCATGGACGAGCCGGTCAATAACCACGCGTTTTCCAGCCCGTGTGCAGGTCCGATCAATGGATTTGCATCCGGGGTGAAGGTAATCGGCCCGTTGATCACCGACTTGACGCCGCCGGTCTCCAACGCGGGTATGCGCTCCATCGCGGCCAGTATGATGTGTTCCACACTATCGAGATCCGGCGGCATCAGGTCCGCGCCAAACTCGGGTGGCACACCATCAACGGACCAGACCTTGGCGTTCTTTTCATACGGCCCAAGGATCACCCCATCGCGCTCTTGTCGCACATACCAGCTTTCTTCAGGGTCTCGGATGATTGGCAGCTCGGGCAAGCCATCTTTGATCCGGGACGATACGGCCTCAACCGTGTCTGTCACCAGATACTGGTGCAGCACCGGAACCGACGGGATGTTGAGCCCCATCATATGTCCGATCTCCCACCCCCAAGTGCCTGCGGCGTTGACCACGTGGGTGGATTCGATTGTCTCATTCCCGGTCTCAATCCGCCAATGATCTCGCTGACGCTCAATCGCGGTGACCGGGCAGTTTCGCATGATCCGCGCCCCGCCGCGCCGGGCAACTTCGGCCATCGCGTGGGTTGCCAGCGTCGGGTCTACGTGGCCGTCATCGGGTTCATAAATCCCGCCGATCAGCCCATCCAGTTTGGCCAAAGGGAAAAGCTCGGCGATCCGGTCGGGCGTTAGCACCTCCAGCGGGTAGCCGGTGAATTCGGACAGGCCGGCCACATGGCGAAACTCGTCCATCCTGTCGGGGTTGCGTGTGATCCGCATCGCACCCGAGCGGTGAAAGCCGCAATCGTGTCCGGTTTCCTGAGGCAAGATATCGCGATAGAGCCGGACAGATGTGGCGCGTAGCTCTTGGATGGTGGGATTATGCGCGAAATGGGTGCACAGCCCTGCCGCATGCCAGGTCGACCCATGGGTCAGGTCGTTTTTCTCGACCAGTATAACATCGGACCAGCCCGCCTTGATCAGATGATACATCAGCGAAACACCCATAGCTCCGCCGCCGATAATTGTGACTTGCGCTTTGATCATTCGCGCATCCTTTCGCCTGAGGGATCAAAGGGCGGTCGACGCAGAGGCCGCGCTGGATAGTCCTGCCCGGCGACCCGAACCGTGAATCTTCGATCGCATGTCTGGGTCAACGTCTCGCCCGGTTGGACCGAGACCATGGCGAAACACATGTTCAGCCCCGTACGCGGCCCGCGCCCGCCCGAGGTTGTCAGCCCGACATGGATGCCGTCCTTGAACACCGGTTCGTCATGCAACATCAGGGCATTGCCGTGAACCTGCAGAAGGATCAGGCGCTGTTGCAAGCCGTTGGACTTTTGCTGTTCCAGCGCCGCTTTGCCCTGAAACTTCTTGGCCCAGTCGATGGTGAACCCCAGACCAGCTTCCAGCGGAGTGACCTTGGGGCCAAGTTCATGCCCCCAGTGTTTGAAGCCCTTCTCTAACCGGCAGGCATCCACCGCATAGTGGCCCAACGGGCGCACGCCTGCCTTGTGGAGGGTGTCGAACAGCTGAGGGGCCTGCGCGTTTGGCACGGTCAATTCCCAGCCCAATTCTCCGACGAAACTAACGCGCGTGGCGCGGCAAGTAATGCCTGCCATTTTGGCGGTGGCGGCATGGCCAAATGCCATTTCTGAAAGGCTGCCAAGACCCTGTAGCAGCGTCCGGCTGCCACCTCCCATTACACCGATTGTGCAGAATGCTTCGGTCAAATCCTTTACAGACACATCGCCCTTCAAATGCCTGCGCAGGAACATCCGATCGCGCATCCGCGTGGCGGCGCCCGAGGTTAGATGAAACGCATCCCGAGCCAACCGCGTGATGGTCACATCCATTTCGATCCCACCGCGCGCGTTAAGTATCTGCGTATAGACAGCCCGACCAATGGGCACGTCCATCTGCGCGGTCGTCAGGTGGTTCATTGCCTTCAGAGCATCCGGCCCGGTGATGTCCAGTTTGGTAAACGGGCTTAGGTCAATCAGCGCAGTGCCCTGATCCAAGACCGCCGCTTCGGCCTCAACCAGCGGCCACCACCCCTGATCAGTTGTCGAATAGGGCTGTGCCGGTCCGTAATACAGCCCGCGTTCCCAACCGGCCGTCAGGCCAAAATGCGCCCCAGCCTCAGCCCAGAAATCATGCAGTGCTGTGGTGCGCAGACCTCGGCCGGCGTTGGGCTGTTTATATGGCCAATGCAAAGCGAAAAGATCCGCGACGGCCTCTTCCATGCGGTCGGCCATATGTTCAGCGCTGGCTGTGTGCGGGTCGACCCGGGCGACATCGACCTCCCACATGTCCATCGGGGGGTGGCCGTCGACCATCCAATCCGCCAACGCCCGCCCAATCCCCGCCGAAGACATGACCCCGACCGAGTTCATACCCGCAGCCACAAACAATCCATCGACCGTGGTTTCACCAACAAGCGGCCTTGTGTCCGCGGTAAAGCTTTCCGGGCCATTCATGAAAAGCTGAATGCCGACGGTTTCAAGGCTGGGGCACAGCTCTAATGCGGCCTCCATGAAAGGGGCAAATTGATCCCAATCCTCGGCCAGTTCAAGAAAGGGCCGGTCGCCTTCGGGGCCGTAGGCGTCCCAGCATTTGGCGTTGGGTTCAAAGCCGCCAATCACCAGCTTGCCCGCGTCGCCCTTGATATAGATGCCCCGGTCCAGATCGCGGATCACCGGAAACGGGTTGGGCAGGTCAGGCATGGGTTCGGTGACGACATACATGTGTTCAACTGACTGCAATGGCAGCGCCACGCCAACACTGGCGGCCAGCTCGCGTGACCAAGCGCCGGTGGCAATGACAACCTGATCGGCGTCCAGTTCCGTCCCATCGGTCAGGGTTACACCCGTGATCCGCTGGCCCTTCTTCCGCAGAGATTGAACCCCGGTATATTCGCGGATTGAAACGCCACGATCCCGTGCACCTTTGGCGTATGCCATGCACAAATCGACCGGATTCACATTGGCATCTTCCGGTACATAAAGCGCACCGACATGGTTTCTCAGATCAAGGTGCGACAGGGGCACGTCCGAGGCCTCGATCATGCGCGGGGTCAGTCCCAGCACCTGACCCAGATCGGCAATCCGGCGCAGCTCGTCCAGGCGGGCAGGGTCGCGGGCCAGCCAATAGCCAGCGGTTTGGCGATATCCAGTGGACATGCCAGTCTCGGCCTCAAGGGTAGGAAAAACCTCAAGTGCGGTCATTGCCAATCGGGTCATGTTTGGCGTTGCGCGCAGCGGACCGACAATCCCCGCCGCATGCCAGGATGTGCCCGAGGTCAGCTGATTGCGCTCCAGAACAGTGACGTCAGTCGAGCCGCGTTTGGCTAGATGGTAGGCCAGGCTTAGGCCAATGGCGCCACCACCGATGATCAAGATACGGCTCATCAGAAGTAATCCTGATCTGGCTTCTCGGCCTTACGCATCGCGATGTAATCCTGCAACCGCGCGTCAATATCAGGGTCGATACCGGGATCTTCGTATGCGTCAATCCGCTCTTTCCAGATTGCATTGGCGCGGGCTGCGGCATCCAACTCTCCGGCCGCGTGCCATTGTTCGAATGAATTGTCATCCGGGGTCCAGGGCCGGAACAATGCGGACATGAAATTGGCCTGCGTATGCTCAGAGCCCAGAAAGTGTTGCCCCGGGCCGGTCGCGGCAATTGCCTCCATCGCCTGAGCGTTCTCGCTCATGTCGATTCCATCGAAGAACCGTCCGACTTTGCCGCACAGATCATGATCCAAGATCGTTTTTTCGAACGAGGTCACCAATCCACCCTCGAGCCATCCCGTGGCATGGTTGATCAGATTGGCACCCGCGAACATCGACATCATCAGGCCCCATGTGGCCTCTTGCTGGCTTTGGGCGTCCGGAACTTTTGAGGCGCTGAGCGTGCCAACCGTGTGCAGCGGCACCCCCAGCCTGCGGGCAAGCTGACCGGCCGCCAAAACCATCAACCCGGCTTCGGGCGTACCAAAAGTGGGCGCACCGGATTTCATCGACATGGTCGAGGCGAAACTGCCCATCAAGCAGGGTGCCCCGGGGTTTACCAGTTGGGTCAGCGTCATCGCTGCCATGGTCTCGGCCAACACCTGAGCCAACGTTCCTGCCACGGTGGACGGCGACATGGCCCCGGTCAGAACCCAAGGGGTGCAAGCGACCGGTTGCCCGGCCCGGGCATAGGTTTTCAAAGCGCCCGACATGTGGCTGTCCATCACCAGCGGCGCGTTTGTGTTCGAGACGCAATACAGCACGGCGTTTTCAGCCACGAAGTCTTCGCCGAACACAATCCGTGCCATGTCGATTGCGTGGCCCGCGCGTTCGGTCCCGATAAAGGCCCCCATAAAGGCGCGGTCAGAATGGCGAATATGACCATAAAGCATGTCGAGATGGCGCTTGTTGGCCGGTAAATCCACCGGTTCGCAGACCACGCCGCCCGAATGGTGCAGCCAGGGCAGGCTGTGATGCAGCTTGACCAGATCGACGAAGTCCTGATGCGAGGCATAGCGCCGCCCGCGGTCCAGATCATGCACAAAGGGCGGACCCCAAGCCGGGCATAGCACGCTGGCGTTGCCGCCCAGCTGAACGTTGTTGGCCGGGTTTCGGGCATGTTGAACGAACTGAGCCGGCGCTGTTGCCATGATCGTTTTGCGGCAGAACCCCGGCGCGAACCGCACACGCGAGCCATCTACGTCACAGCCTGCTTCGGCAAAAATGCCTAGAATCTCTGGGTCGTCCTGAAACTCCATCCCGGTTTCGGCAAGGATGGTATCCGCATTGGCCTCGATCTGTTCCAACCCTGCCTCGCTGAGGACATTGAAGGTCGAAAGCTTGCGCAGAATAAACGGCGCGCGCGCCTCGGGAAGAGTGCGAGGTCCAGCCGCCCTGCGGCGTCGAGATGAGCGCGAACGTGTCATGGCCAAAGCGTTGACCGAGTGCTTGACGTAAACCAAGAAAATTCCAACAGTATAATAATTATTTATACTAAGGATGAGCAATGCTGGATCATCGTAAACTCTCACCAAGTCTGATGCGTTCACTTGAGGTCTTCGTCGCCGTTGCGGAAACGGGTCAGATGCGGGCGGGCGCAAAACTTCTGAACCTGTCGCAGCCAGCGGCGTCCCAGCACGTCACGGCGTTGGAAAAGGCATTCGGCACTGTGCTTTTGGATCGCAGTACGCGACCGGCGCGGCTGACCTATGCGGGTGCGCGTTTGCATGGAAAAGCGCAGAAAATTCTTGATGCGCTTTCGGACATGGAAACGGAATTGCGCCATGTTGGCCAGAAATCCCTGACGCTGCTGCGAGTCGGCATCCAGGCCTCAATCGCCACAACGCTGACGCCCTCTTTGGTCGATTTTGCGCAGCGCGAGTTCAACGTCGAAGATATCACCTTGCACGCCGGTCAAAGCGGTAACCATGAACACCTGCTGCGGACGAAACAAGCGGACCTCGCGATCACATCCAATCCGTTTCTGGATATGGATGGATTGGAGCGGCATCACGTTTTAACCGAAAGATACCTTCTGGTTCTTCCCGAAGCATATGACGGCCCGACAGACAGCCTGGAAGCGATCCAAACGCGGCTTCCTCTGGTGCGGTTCGGAGATACAACCAACGCGGGCCGCCAGATAGCGCAGCATCTGCGCCGGTTGCGTTTCGAGCCCGACAAAGTCATCCAGGCGGACCGGTCCAGCATGGTTACGTCCTGTGTTTCCGCAGGCCAGGGGTTCAGCCTTTTGACGCCGACATTGCTGATTGATGGTTTGGTCGAGAATATGAGTCTGCAGTTGAAAGATCTTCCGGTCTCGGGCCTTTCACGCACTTTGACAGTTGTCGCCAGAAAGGAAGAGCTTCAGAGTTTTCCGGAGGCGCTTGCAGACATGTCCAGGCAGAAATTGGTGCAGCGCATCACCGGCCACATGGGCGACACCGGAGCAAGAAGCGTAGAGTATGATTTGGTCTAGCGCACCTAGGATTGGTCCAAAGTCGCCACCTGTTGGTGAACTTCGACAACATTGCCTTCGGGGTCGCGAAAGAACACTTGGTGCCACTCTTTCGAAAAGGCAGTGCCATAGTCCGAATAAGGAACCGCGTTTTCATCAAGTATCCTCAGGACCGCGGCAAGATCATCCGTTCGGAACGCAATGTGTCCGCGGCTCACTGGATTGATGACCTGATCATTTTTGAAAGCGACGTCAAAGTCCCGTTCCGCCAGATGCATCTGCATGCTGCCGTCTGTAGCAAAGCGAATTTGGCCATCATATCCTGCGTCTTTAGTGGCTTCAGAACGCGGGAAATTCTGCTGCGGAATATCATCCAAACCCAAGACGTTTGTATAAAAGTCATGCAGGCGATCTACATCGTCCGCCACCAGGTTAATGTGATGAAATTCCAGCTTCATTTGGTTCCATTTTACTTGTCGTCACACACTGGATGTGTGCTTGGGGGACTGAGGTATTGAGCAGCTGTTGATCAGGTCCCGGGATAGTGCCGACAGAGTTAGTGAACTGCAAGCCGGATTGAGCCCCGCTATACCGCTACTCCGAGCGCGCGTTCCCTGATCCAACAAAAAACGCCCGCCAATTAGGGCGGGCGTCTAAAATCCAAAAGCGGCAGAAACCGGTATTAGCGGCGGATGCCCAGCTTTTTGATCAGGTCCTGGTAGCGCGCTTCTTCTTTGCCCTTCAGGTAGTCCAGCAGCTTACGGCGCTGGGCGACCATTTTCAGCAGACCGCGACGACCGTGGTTGTCTTTCTTGTGGGTCTTGAAGTGCTCGGTCAGGGTGGTGATGCGCGAGGTCAGGATGGCAACCTGGACTTCTGGCGAACCGGTGTCGCCGTCCTTGGTGCCGAATTCTTTCATGACGCGTGCTTTTTCAGCGGCAGTAATCGACATCGGGGTCTCCTTTAAAAGGTTAGAGTTGATGGCGCAGGCCGGGATGTCGTCCAGCACAGGCCCATGGAGAAAACCGCACCGATTCCGATGCGGATGGGCGCGTATAAGCGGATTTCAGGCAAATGGCAAAGGGATTCTATTGCTTCAACTCAGCGCATTGAGCTGCGACAGTTCCTGACCGTTGATCAATTGGATATCGTCCAGGGTCAACCCTTTGGCACCCAGCAGTTGGGCGACGTCTTGTCCGTCGACCATGATACGGGTCAGGTTTTCGTTTTCAGCGTCTGGTTCAATGTTGATCTCCGGATCTTCCTCGCCTTCCCAAGAGATCAACAGCTTGTCTTGCCCGGGCTCAAAATCCATGACCTTGACGGCGTCGTCGTCATCCTCGGGGTTCAGTTGGATGCTGTCAGCGCCTTCGCCTCCGGTCACGATATCACCGCTATGGGCAACAATAGCGTCGTCGCCGGCACCGCCATTCAGAAAATCCACCGAATCTTCGTTTTCGCCATCCTCACCGGTCAGCACGTCGTCACCGTCGCCGCCAAACAAGACGTCTTCACCTGCGCCACCAGCAAGCTCATCGTCGCCATAGCCCCCATGCAGCGCATCGGAGCCCGCGCCTCCGGTCAGCGTGTCGTTGTTCTGACCGCCATACAGGTCGTCATCCCCATCACCGCCGTCCAGCCTGTCGTCGCCGAAATGGCCAAAAAGCTTGTCGTCGCCATCATCTCCGGACAGGACGTCATCGTCGCCCTCGCCATGCAAAACATCATCGCCATCGCCGCCCTGGATTGTATCAACGCCATCGCCGCCATGCAGGGTGTCATCGCCCATGCCCCCCAGCACAGTGTCGTCGCCACCGTAGCCGTTGATCTGGTCGTCGCCATCTTGCCCAGTCAGAATGTCTGCTTGGTCGTCCCCGGCCACAACCAAATCGCCTTCGAATTCTGAGACTATGGTCCCGGTCGAAGGCTCTTCGACTTCGTCGATGTTTTCACCAATCTCGAGATAACTGCCGTCAGAGACCGCTTGCGGTTCATCTTCGATGATCTCGTCTTCTTCGGTGTCGTCGTCAGCCTCGATAATACCGCCCATCGCATAGGCTGCTCCGCCCATTGCGGCCAGGCTCAGCAATCCGAACAAAAACATGGCAACCCTCCGAGAACGCACTGCTCCGAGGATGAAATATCCCATGTGATCAGCCAGTTGGTCAAAGCCAAGCTGAACTTGTGGTTAACCGTTGGTCACCAAGGTTCGGGCTGTTGGGTATAGGCGATGTAAAGCGGATGCTTGGGGTGTCCGGCCTTGGTCAGCCCCAGATGAAACAGCGTCTGCCCGGTGCCGCGCAGAAGGGTTTCAACCGCCGGGCCACGGTCCAGATGCGCGCCATGGGTGCCCCAGGCGGCGATGACCTGATCGGCCCATAGCACGCCGTCCAGAATAGCCGCGTCGTTCTCGGGTCCTACCGGATCGGCAGCAGCGCGCATCTTGCGTGGGTCGGTGTCGCGCCATGCGAAGATGTTGGTTACCTGAAACGCTCCGAACCCCAGCGCCCGCGCGCGGCGCTCGCAACGTTCCACTGTCGGGTCGTTCTGAACCTCGGTCGCAGTTGACGGGTTCAGCATCACGAACAGCGCTTTGCGACCTGCCGGATCCCAGATGCGGGTCAGGCTATAGCGATAATTCTCGCAGTCGGAATAGATGGCGGTCGAGGGCGCGTCGCCCTTGGTGTGGGAACGGGTAATCATGGACTTCGCCTAGCACGTGGCTTAGGTAACGAACACCCGGCTGGGGTGCAATTCGCCGGATTTGTAGATCCCGACCGCCACGGCCTTGCCGTCCAGCGAAGCCCAGGCTTCATCGCCGTATTCCACGTCCGAGGCCAGAACCATGCCCGGATTGCCGTTGCGTAGGCGGGTGGCGCCTTCGGGTGTGCATTTCAATTCAGGCAGGTCGGCGAGGCCGGTTTCCAGCGAGTGCAGGTAATCGTCCAGTGCGGTTGTCTTGGCCATCTCATCAATCTGTTCGATGCTCAACCCGTCGTCAACCTCGAACGGGCCGGACCAGACGCGGCGAAGAACTTTGACGTGGCCGTGGCATCCCAGCGCCGCGCCCAGATCACGCGCGATCGAGCGGACATATCCGCCCTTGCCGCAAGTCATCTCTAGCACGACGTGGTCTTCGTCTGGGCGGTCAACCAGAATCAACTCTTCGACCCAAAGCGGGCGGGCGGATAACTCTACTTCCTCGCCATCGCGCGCCAGTTTATAAGCACGTTGCCCGTCAATCTTCACGGCCGAGAATTTGGGCGGGACCTGCATGATATCGCCCAGAAACGGGGTCAACGCCTGTTTGATGTCGTCATCCGAAGGGCGCGCATCGCTTTGTGCGATCACTTCGCCCTCGGCATCGTCGGTGTTGGTTGCCTGACCCAAGCGCACGGTGAAGGTATAGGCCTTCAGCGCGTCAGTGATATAAGGAACGGTCTTGGTCGCCTCACCCAGCGCCACGGCCAGAACGCCGGTTGCTTCGGGGTCCAGCGTGCCCGCATGGCCTGCTTTCTTGGCATCCATTGCCCACCTAACCTTGTTGACCACAGCGGTCGAGGTCATGCCCGCGGGCTTGTCCACCACCAGCCAACCGGAAATGTCGCGACCCTTGCGTTTGCGTCCCATTCTACACCTTGAATCTTACCGAGGCGCGCGACCTAACGGATCGTTCTGCCACTGTCAATTTCAGGGCGTATCTTCGACCACACCTACAATAGGGCCAAGCGAAAACCCGACATCCGACCGATTGCCCGCGCGTTCATACATCCGAGAGATATTGCCGTCGAAGAACAGGGCATTCGGCGTTTCAAGGACATCGCGGAACAGGCTGCCGAATTCGTGGAAGGTGACATAGTCATCAGAGATCGCGAATACCGCCCGTGTCCCATCCGCGCTGGTACCAACGCCGTTGCGCACATAGCGCGAGGTCGAATCGGGCAGGAAGCGCGGGTGCAGTTCACCGTCTATGACCAGCATCGGGCCGGATTGCGTGGCGAAACGGCACTGCGGGGCCTGATCCACGTAATCCAATGTCTCAAACACGTCGGCGCGGCCTTCGCGGATGCAAAACACTCCGTTCGGCAGCAAACCGAAATTGCCCGGCCCGGCATTGGGGATCACCCGCATCTGTTCCTGGCCGCCTTCGACATAATGCCCGACGGGCGAGCGGTCGTCATGATACATGCCCGCGTTCATGGCAAATGCCAGACGCTTTCCCTGTGGGGCCAGGGTCTTGTTCACTGATGAGAAATGGCCCAGCACCTTACCGTCTTCATCATTGAGGAAGAGGCGCAACTCTTCGCTGGCGGCATCCACCTCGCAGACGGTGTACCGCTTGTCCTCATGGGTCACCTTCTCGCATGTGACCGCTGAGGCCTGCGCGGCCCAGAAGACCGCGCCCAAAATGACAAATGCGCGGATCACTCGTCCAGATCGCGGCGCACCGCGTCCTGATCGAACATGCGGCGCGTGTCATCCATTCGGTCAAAGGTGTCATCGAGACGGAACCGCAGATCGGGTGAGAATTTCAGACCGACCTTCTTGCCGACCGCCCGCCGCAATTCACCCTTGTTGCGGGCCAGCAGCGCGATCACATCCTCCTGCCCCTTGCCGCCCAAGGGCAACACATAGGCGGTGGCGATCTTGAGATCGGGCGAGGTGCGCACCTCACCCACGGTGATTGACATGCGGTTCAGGTCGGGGTCGTGGACATCTCCGCGCGCCAGAACCTCGGACAGGGTGCGGCGGATCAGTTCGCCGACACGGAGCTGTCGTTGGGACGGGCCGGGGCCATCGTGGAATTTGTTCTTTGCCATATCCCCGATCTAAGCCCAAAGCAGGACTTTGCCAAGCGGGCGCGAACGGGGTAGGAGGCTTTGAGCCGAATTCAACAAAAGGACCAGCGCTATGACCCATATTCCGGGGATCGTCATCACAGGGGCTTCGGGCCGTATGGGGCAGATGCTGATCAAAACCGTGACGAACAGCGATCAGGCGCGTTTGGTTGGTGTTGTTGAGCGGACGGGCCATGACTGGATCGGTCAGGATGTGGGCGAGGCGATGGGCGGTCAGTCGCTGGGCGTCACCGTCACAGACGACCCGCTAGAGGCGTTTTCGCAGGCGCAGGCGGTGATTGACTTTACTGCGCCCGAGGCGACGCTGGAGTTTGCCGCTTTGGCCGCGCAGGCACGTTGTGTGCATGTGATCGGCACCACTGGCATGTCGGATGAGCAGATTGCAGCGCTGGAGCCAGCCTCGCGACACGCGGTGATCGTGCGGGCAGGGAATATGAGCCTTGGCGTCAACCTGCTGGTGCAGCTGACCAAAAAGGTCGCCGCAGCGCTGGATGAAGATTTCGACATCGAGATTGTCGAAGGGCACCATAACCACAAAGTCGACGCGCCCTCGGGCACCGCGCTGATGCTGGGCGAGGCCGCCGCCGAAGGGCGCGGGGTTGATCTGGCCGATGTGTCCGATCGAGGCCGCGACGGCATCACCGGCGCGCGCAAGCGGGGCGATATCGGGTTCCATGCCATTCGCGGCGGTGACATTGTGGGCGAACACGACGTGCTGTTCGCAGCCCCCGGAGAACGCATCGTCCTGCGCCATCTGGCCACCGACCGCGCCATCTTTGCCCGCGGCGCGCTGAAGGCGGCGCTGTGGGGGCAAGGCAAGGCTCCGGGTCAGTATGACATGGTGGATGTGCTGGGGCTGTAAGGAATCCTACCTGAACGCGGCGATCCCCGGCGGTTCTGCATGTCCCAGGTCGATATGCGCGAACAGAGCATCCAAACGCTGGTCCCATGTCGGGAACTGACCTGTCAACGCATAGGTCAGACGCTCTGCTCCGATTGATATGCCTAACGGTGCGGCCTCGCCGCCGATGATGATCTCTCCGATTTCGGTCCAGTTGGCAGATGGTGGATAGGATTCGGGTGCGGGTTCAGTTTGATTGCCGACGCGGTAATAAACGCCCATTGTGACCAGATAATCCTCGCCAAACGGATCTGGAAAGAAATAGCCTGAGGCGTCGCGGGCGGCCAATGCCTCGGCCTCATCGCGCAGCAGGACCTTTTGCGAGAACGGCAAGTTCATCCCATCCAGAACCGAGCGCACGTCATCGGCCTGAGGCACGCTGACAAAAGCAATGCGGGATGGGTCAAGGCTGAACTCTTCAGTCAGAAGACGCACCATAAGTTCCGTGGTATCACGCCCGCTGACCGCGTCTTCTGGATGGCAGCCAACCTCGTGAAACAGGGGCAGGACATCGGGGCGGTTTTTTTCTTCCACATCTGCGACGCGAGCCAGCGGTTGTATGACGAAAGCGTTTGGTTGCAATTTCTTTTGCTCGAAATCGTGCCGCAGCCCGCCATTATAGTCGACGTTCCCGGTGACAATCGAAAAAGGTTGTGACTCGGAAAACCCGAGCTTGGCGAACGCGGCTTTGAGGCCAGCCAGTGTTTCGGCGAACTCGGCCTCGAACGCCTCATTCTGGCCAGTTGCGCCGATAGCAAATCGCGGTAGCGCCGCACTCGCGGTAGCTGCGGTGCCTAGTTGTACCAATTTCCGACGGTTCAATCCCATCTGCGCCTCCCTTGTGCACACACAGGGAGAGTATCACAGAAGTTTGCGGCAAAGGTTAAGGGAATCTGAAAAGAGCCGCCCGGAAGCGACAGGTTTGGCTACAGATCGCGTATCTTGTCCGCGCGCAAGGGGCAGGCAAGGTAAACGCCGAACTCTTTACCGATATCGGCGCTGACCCGGGCGTGCACCCGGCCCTGCCGATCAAGGAAGCGCTGGTTGTCTTCAACGGGGAATATCCCTTCGTGCCAGATGCCGGGATGAATATAGAGGCCACGCGTGCCGTCACACCAGAATGCGACCACTTTTTCTGGCGTCAGGTTGTCGCCGGGCAGGGCGACAGGCACGATGAAGGGCTTGTTGTCCAATGGCCAGAACATTTGCCCGCCATCGGGGTGGTAGTTCATGTGCCACAGTAGAACCTGATCGCGCGGTGCCGTCTGCAGATCGGTCTGCGCCTGTTGTGGATCAGCGGACCAACCCAGAACATAGTGGCCTTTGACGGCCTCGTTCTCACCATAAAGCACGTCGCCTTGCCAGTCGCATTTGAACGTGCCTTCGACCCAGCCGCCCTCGTCACCGGTGCCTTCGTCAATCTGTCGCCAGCCCTGTTGCGGCCAGCGAGCGATTTCAATCTCGAAGGTATCGGGGTTATCAACCAGACAGCCATAGCCTTTGACCGACGTGTCCGTGGCCCGGATCAGCGGAACCTCGTGCCAGGGAAGGGACGGTTTCGAGCTGGCCTCGAAGATGTATTCCGGCGCGCTCATGATGTGCCCAGATGCCTGTCGACCATGCGCTGTACCATCGGTGCGAAATGGACGAAATCCGGCGTTTCCATGTCAGCCCGCTTGCCAGCCTCGTCCAGATAGCGCACCTGAATGATCTCTTTCAGGTTCGGATTGCTCTCGAACTCTCCGACCTCTTCCGCGCTCATCGGCCCGCCCTGCAATTCCAGCGTATGGACCGAGGCGGTGGACAGACGATTGAAGTATTCTGGTTTGGTGGCGCAGAGATACCGCTTGGCTGCCACGTGATAGCGGCAGCAATCGGTGATGACCGAGGGGAAGAACTGTTCCAGCACCTCAGCGCCTGCATCCTCGTGATGACGGTCCTCGGTGTCATCCGGGTGATAGGTGCCGAACTCGGATGTGAAGTGCCCGATATCGTGCAGCAGCGCGCCGACGATGATTTCCTCGGGCTGGCCGTTCTGCTCGGCGATCGTTGCACCTTGAAGCATGTGTTCGGCCATGGTGACGGGCTCACCCAGATATTCCTCACCGCCGCGGCGGTCGAAGATATCGCCGATGAAGGCCACGATATTGTCCCGGCTCAGGGTCGAGAAATCGGGCTTCATTCTGCGGCCTCCGGTTGGCTCATCTCCATCGCGGCCAATGTGGACAGCAACCCGTCTTTGTCGGCGTAACAGCCCTGTAACCAACGAGAGCCCGCACCGGAATAGCCCAGACGCGCGTGCAGCACGCGTGTGTTGTCGACGATGAAGCTTTCACCCGGTTCCAGCTTGAACGACACGCCCATGGCGGGGTCGTCGATGATCTCGCCCAATTGGCGATAGGCGGCGTAATAGGCCTCCATCTGGTCGAACGGCACGTCGACGAACGGCGCGGATGAGCGGTTGTTGAACCGGATACCGACCAATTCACCATCCGGTGAGAGTTCAATCATCGGGCGGCGTGACCGTAGGCAGATACCGTCCGAGCCCTTGTATTCGAATCGGGCGGGGTAGCCTGCCAGCAAGGCAAAGCCTTCCGGGTTCTGTTCGCGCAGCTTTTCAGCGGCGCGGAAGCCGTCAACCACGATGGAATCACCGCCCTCTGCGCTGTTTTCCAGACAATAGAGGATTTGCAGCGTCGGAACCGGATCACGATAGGGGTTGTCGGTATGCGCCTGCAGACCAAGGCCGGTATAGGCGAGGTTGGTCGGGTTCACCTCGGTCCGGACCTCAAAATAGGGGCCGTAGTTGGTTTCGCGCACATAGCCGAACAGATCAGCGACTTTCAGCAGGGATTCCGGTTCAGTCGGGCCGCCGGTCAGCTTGGCAAAGCCGTATTCGGCCACCGCAGCTAGCCATCCGCGTTTGGCGCTGGGATTGGCGTGGACCTCATCCCAATCAGCGCTGGGCGCGTCGATGCCGCGTTCCCAGGTGGTGATGCCGGGGGCTGTCCGACCGGTAGGAAGGCTGTGATCGCGGTCATAGCTGTGCGCGGCCAGCCAGTCGGCGGGGAAGGTGACGGTCTTGCCTTCGGGCTGAAAGGTGACTGTCAGATCACCATTGCTGATTTCGGCGGCGCTGACCGAAATGTCTGAGGGGATATCACCGATGGTGATCAGACGTTGGCCATTGCCGGGCGCGCGCGTTTCGGGGTCCAGCGCGTTGTCGCGTAGCCAGATGGCGTGAAAGCGAGCTTTGGTGCCGGTGTCGAACTCAACGGTCACGACCAAGGTGTCATGGGTGGCAGAGCGCAGCATGGGGGGTCTCCTGTTCAGCGCGGGCTTTGGTTGAGGAGATACGCCTCTTGTGGCATTACGACAATTAATCCTTCTTTCTGCTGAGGCTTGGAAAAACTTATGGCTAAGAAAAAAATCGGGTTGCCGCCCTTGGACTGGCTGCGCGTTTTTGAGGCGGCGGGGCGTCTGGGCGGGTTTTCGGCAGCGGCGAGGGAATTTGGTCTGACACAAGCGGCGGTAAGCCAGCGGATCGGTAACCTTGAGGCCTGGCTTGGGCGCACGTTGTTTGTGCGTGAGGCACGTGGCGTGTCATTGACCGTCGAAGGCGAAAGCTACCTGCCGCTGGTGCAAGACAGTTTGCAGGCGCTTGAACGCAATACCGAGGATCTGTTTGGCAAATCCCCGCGCGAATTGCGGGTGGCCGGTTTGTCATCGCACATCCACGCGCTTGTGGTTCCCAGCCTTGCGCGATTTCAGGAGATGCAGCCGAAGGTGCGTGTCCTCACCGATTCCGTGGCACGACGGTCGTCGCTGGATGAAGAGCGGACATGGCTGCAAATCCGCTACGGTCGCGGTGCCTGGCCCGGGCGGGATTCCGAATTGATCGCAGCTGAAGTGTTGGTGCCGATGGCGGCTCCGGGTGTTGAATGGGGCGCGCCTTTGATTGATCTGCGCGGAGAACGGCCGGGGTGGCGAGATTGGGCGCGAAAGGCAGATCAGGGCGATGTGACTACGTCGAACATCAGCTTCGATTCAATGGAACACGCGTTGTCCGCGGCACGTCAGGGCATGGGCGTAGCGTTGGGGTCGATGCCACTGGCCAAGGCGGATCTACAGGACGGACGGTTGCGCCGGTTGCACCTGCCCGAGCTGAAAACGAAGGATGGGTATTGGCTGACATGGCCGGAAGAACGGGCGAAATCAAAGAAGCAGCGCGCTCTGATAGCGGATTTTCTGGAAGTTCTGCGGGGATAGGCGATCAAAAATCGATCGCGATGCCCTTCTTCTCCCAATCGCCATAGCGGGCCGGGTCAGGACCGTCGCGACCGCCCAGTTCCTTTGGCATCTCTTTCGCTTTGGCCTCGGCCTTGCGGCGCCGCTCTTCAGCTTCGGCAAGGGCGCGCTGGGCGGCAGGCGGCAGGTCTTTGCGGTCGTCACTCATGACATCGGGTTCCTTTCCGTGCATGGGCTTGATATACGCCCGCGTCCGCTATTGGCAATGCGGGCGAGGATTTATTCAAAGGCGATTCCATGTCAGACAACGCAACAGCGGCGCGACGCAGCGCGATCTATCTGCTGGATCAGATTCTGGGTGAAGGACGCCTGCTGTCCGAATGTCTGGCCGCCGGCGCGCTGGACAGGTTGGCCCCTGAAGATCGCGCGCGGGCGCAACGCCTGACGCTGGAAACCTTGCGCGGGTTAGAGCGTGCGGATCGTCTGCTGGAAAACCACCTGAACCGTACCCCCGCTTTGACTGTGCATAACGCCCTGCGCCTTGGCGCGGTCGAGCTGTGCCACGGTGAAGCGGCACATGGTGTGGTGAATTCAATGGTCGACATTGTAGGGCGTTCACGCAAGCACGGACGGCTGAAAGGCCTGGTGAATGCCGTGTTGCGCAAAGTGGCCGCCGAAGGGCCCGATGCATGGCCCAAAATGCGCGTGCCGCGTTTGCCCGAATGGCTGCGTGATCCGCTGATCATGGCATGGGGTGAGGATGCAATCGCGGGAATGGAAAAGGCGCAATTATCTGGCGCACCACTTGACCTGACTGTGAAGCCGGGCGCCAGCGGACCGGGTGAGGCCCTACCAACAGGTTCGATGCGGCTGCACGATGCCGGTCAGGTCACGGCCCTTCCGGGCTATGGCAAAGGTGATTGGTGGGTGCAGGACGCGGCAGCCGCTATTCCAGTGCGCATACTTGCCCCGAAATCGGGCGAAAAGATCCTCGACCTTTGCGCCGCTCCGGGTGGAAAAACACTGCAACTGGCGGCGGCTGGGGCCGATGTTACGGCGCTCGACATCTCGGGAACGCGGTTGGCGCGGGTGCATGAGAACCTCAAACGCACCGGGCTGAAAGCCACTGTAGTCGCGGGCGACGCGCTTGAACATCAGGGCCAGTATGACGCCATCCTTTTGGACGCGCCGTGTTCTGCCACGGGAACGATCCGCAGGCACCCTGACTTGCCTTTTGCCAAAGACGGATCGGAATTCGGTGAGCTGATCGAGCTGCAGGCCCGGATGCTGGCCCACGCCTGGACCTTGTTGAAACCCGGCGGGCGGCTGGTCTATTGCACCTGTTCACTGCTGCCGGATGAGGGCGAGGTGCAGATCGAAGAAGCGCTGGACCAACACCCGGACATGTCGGTGGATCGGGCGGCTTTGAACATTGCCGGAATCGAGTCCGAATGGATCACCGAAGAAGGCGGCCTGCGCCTGCGGCCCGATTACTGGGCTGATCTTGGTGGAATGGACGGGTTCTATATCGCACGCCTGAACAAATCGACGTAGTGGCACGCTTTTCGATGACTTGACGATCGCCCCGGTCTATCGTTGGGTCTCAGGCGCCAGCAGAGCGCAAGGGGCAGAGTAACGAGCGTCATGTCAAAGACAGATACCATGACCAATCGGTGGACACGGTTTCAGAACCGTCTCTATGCACGACTCAGCCAGCGGCGCAAAGCGGTCTCGGGGTTTGTTGGCGAGCCGGAACCACGCACGGTTGGCTCATTTGCGCGCGGACGTCAGTTGGTCGCCGGAAATCTGCTATTTGCGGGCTATCTGGTCGAAGCTCAGGATACCGAGCTGTGGGATGTGGCCGCGCCCAGCACCGGGTTCGACAATGAACGCCACGGCTTTGCCTGGCTCGACGATCTGGCTGCTGTCGGCGATATGCGCGCGCGTGAAAAGGCCCAGCGGTGGGTCTGGGGCTGGATCAACGCGCATGGTCGCGGTCAGGGGCCGGGCTGGGCACCTGATCTGACCGGTCGGCGCGTCATACGCTGGATCAACCATGCGATTTTCCTGTTGCGCGGCGCAGATGAACACCAAAGCAGGATGTTTTTTCGCTCGTTAGCCCAACAGACATGGTTTCTGTCCAAGCGTTGGAAGGCAGCGACCCCCGGTCTTCCCCGGTTTGAGGCGCTTGCCGGGCTGGTGCAGGCCGGATTGGCGCTGGAGGGGTTGGAGCAAATGGCTGATCCCGCCCTTCGTGCGTTGGCGCGCGAATGCGACAGCCAGATTGATGAGCAGGGCGGAATCTTAACCCGCAACCCCGAAGAGCTGCTTGAGGTTTTTATGCTGCTTTCATGGACCTCGGCCGCGCTCAGCGCATTGGGCCGGGGCACGCCCGGGGCGCAGGCAAGTGCCATTAAACGCATGGCCCCCACCTTGCGCAGCCTGCGCCATGCGGACGGGGCTTTGGCTCGGTTTCACGGCGGTGGGCGCGGTGTCGAAGGGCGTCTGGATCAGGCACTGGCGCAAAGTGGTGTCAGGCCACATCACGCCACGGGGCTGTCCATGGGATTTGCCCGACTTTATGCGGCCAGAACCAGCGTGATTGTGGATGCCGCCACTCCACCCAAGGGGGCGGCGTCATACAACGCCCATGCTTCGACCCTGGCTTTCGAACTGACGTCGGGCCGCAGACCACTGGTGGTCAATTGCGGATCGGGCGAAAGCTTTGGGACGGAATGGCGGCGTGCGGGTCGGGCGACACCGTCGCATTCGACACTGTGCCTTGATGGGTATTCAAGCGCTCGGCTGGCGCCGCCGACGCAGGGCGCCGAACGCGAGGCACTGGTGGATGCGCCGCATGAGGTTCCCATTGATTTCGAGGATGCCTTTGAAGGCACGCGATTCATGGCCGGGCATGACGGGTATACCAAGGTCTTCGGATTGACACATGCGCGTACCTTTGAGCTGCGCTTTGATGGGCGTGAGTTGGCCTGTGAGGATATTCTGCTGACGGCCACCGACAAGGCGAAGCGCCAATTTGACAAGGCGATGGACGCCTCGGGCCTGAAGGGCATCGCCTTTGACATCCGGTTTCACCTGCATCCGGATGTGGATGCAGCGCTGGATTTGGGGGGTGCAGCAGTCTCGATGGCGCTGAAAAGTGGTGAGATTTGGGTTTTCCGCCATGATGGCGTGGGAAAATTGTCTGTAGAACCAAGCGTTTATCTGGAAAAAGGGCGTTTAAAACCACGCGCGACAAAACAGATCGTTCTATCTGGCCGCGCAATGGAGTATGCGACGCGCATCCGGTGGACGCTGAGCAAGGCCCAGGACACAGCCTATGCCGTGCGGGATATACACCGGGACGAGCCCGAGTTTGACTGACGCCAAAAGGACCTTTGACCCCATGACCGATCTTCACCCCGTGCGCCGCGCGTTGCTTTCCGTTTCCGACAAGACCGGGTTGATCGAGCTGGGAAAGGCATTGGCCGAACGCGGGGTCGAACTGCTGTCGACCGGCGGTACAGCCAAGGTGCTGCGCGATGCAGGGCTTGCGGTGAAGGACGTCAGCGAGATTACCGGCTTCCCCGAGATGATGGATGGTCGTGTGAAAACGCTGCATCCGATGGTGCATGGCGGGCTGCTGGCGCTGCGCGACAATGACAGCCACGTGGCGGCGATGGACGAACATGGCATCGGCGCGATCGACCTTCTGGTGGTGAACCTTTATCCGTTCGAGGCCACGGTAGCCAAAGGTGCGGGTTACGACGAATGCATCGAAAACATCGATATCGGTGGCCCGGCGATGATCCGCGCGGCGTCGAAGAACCACGCTTTTGTCAATGTGGTTGTGGATGTTCAGGATTACGACGCGCTGCTGGACGAGCTGGCGGCTAATGATGGGCAGACATCCTATGCGTTCCGTCAGAACCTGGCGCAGACAGCCTATGCCCGTACTGCTGCCTATGACACGGCTGTGTCGAACTGGATGGCTGATGCGCTGGCCGCGCAGGCCCCGCGCCGTCGCGCCTTTGCCGGAGAATTGAAGCAGACCTTGCGCTATGGCGAAAACAGCCACCAACAGGCGGTCTTCTACACCGATGGCACCAACCGCGCCGGTGTCGCGACAGCAGTGCAGCATCAGGGCAAGGAACTGAGCTACAACAACATCAACGACACGGACGCGGCATTTGAACTGGTTGCCGAGTTCGATCCGGCGCAAGGATCAGCCTGCGCGATCATCAAACATGCCAACCCCTGCGGTGTTGCCAAGGGCGCGACACTGATCGACGCCTATAAGGCCGCGTTTGATTGTGACCGCACTTCGGCCTTTGGCGGGATCATTGCGCTGAACCAGCCGCTGGATGCCGAAACCGCGCAGGAAATCACCGGAATTTTCACCGAAGTTGTGATCGCTCCGGGTGCGTCGGATGAGGCCAAGGCAATCTTTGCCGCCAAAAAGAACCTGCGTCTGCTGACAACCGATGGCCTGCCAGACGTGACCACAGGTGGCAAAACCGTCCGTCAGGTAGCCGGTGGCCTTCTGGTGCAGGACAAGGACAACGGATTTGTTGGCCTGGATGACCTGAAGGTCGTCACTAAGAAATCCCCGACCGAGGAACAGATGCGCGATCTTCTGTTTGCGTGGAAAGTGGCGAAACACGTCAAATCCAATGCCATCGTCTATGTCAAAGACGGAGCAACCGTGGGTGTTGGTGCCGGGCAGATGAGCCGCCTGGACTCGGCGATGATTGCAGCGAAGAAAGCCGAGCGTATGGCTGATGCTCTGGGCTTGGCCCAACCACTGACAATCGGTTCCGCCGTGGCGTCGGATGCGTTTTTCCCGTTCCCGGACGGTCTGATGGAAGCGGCCGAGGCCGGCGCGACCTGTGTTATCCAGCCGGGTGGTTCGATGCGCGATGAAGAGGTGATCGCAACCGCGGATGAGGCCGGTCTGGCCATGGTCTTTACCGGCATGCGCCACTTCCGCCACTGATGCGCTATCGTCTGCTTCTCTGGGCCGCACTGGCTGCGTTACTGATCGACCAAATCAGCAAGTATCTCGTCGTTCACGTGATGCGCGTGGCTGATGGGAACATTGATGTCCTGCCGCCGTTGCTGGTGTTCAAATACGGTGAGAATCGGGGCATCAATTTCGGCCTGTTTCAGGGCAATACCGATGCTGCCCGATGGGCGTTGATCGGAGTTTCCATGGTCATCGCAATCGGTGTGCTGATCTGGCTGATGCGCACAGCCCCGTCGAAACTGATGCTGGTTTGCGGCGGGTTGCTGATTGGCGGGGCGCTGGGCAACGTCGTGGATCGCCTGCTTTATGGTTATGTTCTGGATTTCCTGAACATGTCCTGTTGCGGCATCAACAACCCTTTCGTGTTCAACCTTGCTGATGTGTTCATTTTTGCGGGAGCGATTGGTCTGGTGCTGTTCGAAGGCAAAAAGGCCTCGTGACGTGCCATTTGAAATGCGATAAAAGCGCCTGAAACAGGCTGGAGACTCTGATGCGGCTGCCGCGTTCCATATTTGCTTTGACATTGGCCTTTGCGGCTGCGGGCTGTTCCGATATTGGACTGCGCCATCTCGAAGCGCCCGGGCAAGGGCCGGATGAATTCTCGGTCCTGCCTGTCAAACCGTTGACCGAGCCCAAGGATTACAAGTTCCTGCCTGCGCCCACGTTGGGTGGCGAAAACCTGACCGATCCGAACCCTAAGGCCGAGGCTGTCGTTGCCCTTGGTGGGAACGAATCTTCGCTGAACGCAAATACGGCCATTCCGTCCACGGATGCCGCCCTTGTGACGGCCTCCAGCCGGTATGGGGTTGCGGCAAATACACGGCAGGTGGTTGATGCCGAGGATGCCGAGTTCCGCAGAAAGCAGGGCCGCCTGACGCGCTTGCGCTTGTTCAAAGTGGATCGTTATTCGCAGATTTACCGTCGCGAAACGTTGAACCCCGACCGTCAGAATGAAGCGGCACGCCAGGCCGGGATAGAAACACCATCGGCGCCACCGGTAGATGAATAATCTTTAACTTTTCGTCATTGGCCTTGAACCCGCGTGGTGCCACCGTAGTTTGAACAGCATAAATCAAACGGAGGACGCCCTATGGTTCGGGCCCTGGCATTGTCGGCAGCCCTGATGGCCGCAACCCCTCTTGCTGCAAGCGAGGGGCACGAAGCGGTCACTACCTTTACGTTGGACAACGGCATGGATGTCGTCGTGATCGAAGATCACCGCGCACCGGTTGTGCAGCATATGGTCTGGTATCGCGCAGGATCAGCGGATGAGCCCGTGGGATCATCTGGCGTGGCGCATTTCCTCGAACACCTGCTGTTCAAAGGCACGGACACTCTGGCCCCGGGTGAGTTTTCCGCCACTGTTGCGGCCAATGGCGGCACCGACAACGCGTTCACTTCGTATGATTACACCGCGTATTTCCAACGCGTTGCCGCCGACCGGTTGGAACTGATGATGCGGATGGAAGCGGACCGGATGCGCAATATCCGCCTGAGCGAAAATGATATTGTCACCGAACGCGACGTGATCCTTGAGGAACGCAATCAGCGCACCGACAACAGCCCCCGTGCCCTGTTTGGCGAACAGATGAGCGCGTCGCAATACCTCAACCATCGCTACGGTGTGCCAATCATCGGCTGGCGACACGAGATGGAGACGCTGGACATGGAGGACGCGCTGTCCTTCTACCAGACCCATTATGCGCCCAATAACGCCATTCTGGTCGTCACCGGTGATGTCGAACCTGACGAGGTCAAATCGCTGGCCGAGCAGTATTACGGCGTGATCCCCGCCAACCCTGACCTGCCCGAACGGGTCCGGTCGCAGGAACCGCCGCAAACGGCAGAACGCCGTCTGACATACAAAGACGCGCGCGTGTCGCAGCCCTATGTGCAGCGCAGCTATCTGGCACCCGAGCGTGATCCGGGCGAACAGGAAAAAGCGGCTGCTCTGTTTCTGTTGGCAGAACTGTTGGGCGGAAGCACGACATCCTACCTGAACGAAAAGCTTCAGTTCGAGCAGCAGAAGGTTGTCTACACCGGGGCGTTCTATCGGGGTGTCTCGCTGGATGATACGACCTTTGACCTGATCGTCGTCCCGGCTGCAGGCGTTTCCCTGCAAGAGGCCGAAGATGCAATGGATCAGGTGGTTGCCGACTTCATCGCTGAGGGTGTGAACGAGGAAGACCTTGACCGGATCAAGATGCAGCTGCGGGCGTCGCAGACCTATGCGCGCGACAATGTGGATGGGATTGGCAACCGCTATGGCCGCGCGCTGACCAGCGGCCTGACAGTTGAGGACGTGCAGGCCTGGCCCGATATTCTGCAAGCCGTCACTGGGGATGAGATCATCGCCGCTGCCCGCGAGGTAATACAACCGGAAACATCGGTCACCGGCTGGCTGATGCGCGATGATGAGGTGACGCAATGAAACGGATATTCGCAACCTTGATCGCGTTTGTTGTCGCTTTGCCCGCGTGGGCCGATATCGAGATCGAAGAGGTTACTTCTCCTGGTGGTATCACCGCCTGGCTGGTCGAGGATCACTCGATCCCCTTCACCGCGCTGGAGTTGCGTTTTCGCGGCGGCACATCGCTGGATGACGCGGACAAACGCGGCGCGGTCTACCTCATGAGTGGCCTGATTGAGGAAGGCGCAGGTGACATGGATGCCCGCACCTATGCGCGTGAGCTGGAATCGCTGGCGGCCTCGTTCCGATACAGTGCAACCGATGACACGGTGTCAATTACTGCGCAGTTCCTGACCGAAAACCGGGATGAGGTGATCGACCTGTTGCGCACCACCATTCACGAGCCGCGCTTTGATCAGGATGCGGTGGACCGGGTAAAGGCGCAGGTGCTGTCCGGCCTCAAATCCGATCAAACCGACCCGAATGACATTGCGGGTCGTAATTTTGCCCAAATGGCCTATGGCGACCACCCTTACGGCACCGAAGGTAAGGGCACGATCGAAAGCGTGACCGCCCTGACGCGCGATGACGTGGTCACCGCCTATCAGGATGTCTTTGTCCAAGACCGGATGTATGTCGGCGCGGTGGGTGACGTCACACCCGAAGAGCTGGGCGCGTTGCTGGATAAACTGTTGGCCGACCTGCCGGAAACAGGCAAGCCGATCCCAGAACGTGCCAATGTGTCCATCCCGGGTGGTGTCAGCGTGGTCGAGTTTGACACGCCGCAATCTGTGGCCTTGTTCGGACATGCCGGCATTGACCGCGATGATCCCGATTTCTTTGCCGCGTTTATCCTGAACCACATCCTTGGCGGGGGCGGGTTTGAAAGCCGCCTGATGCAGGAAGTGAGAGAGAAGCGTGGCCTGACGTATGGTATTGGCACTTATCTGGTGCCCAAGGACCTGGCCGCGGTCTATCTGGGGTCCGTGTCGTCCAGCAATGATCGCATTGCCGAAGCGGTCGAGGTGATCCGCGACGAGTGGGCTCGCGCCGCGTCCGAAGGTGTAACCCAAAAAGAACTGGACGATGCCAAAACCTATCTGACGGGCGCTTATCCGCTGAGGTTTGATGGCAATGGCCAGATCGCGGGGATCATGGTCGGGATGCAGATGGAAGACCTGCCCATCGACTATATCGCCACCCGCAACGACAAGGTGAATGCGATCACGCTGGAAGAGATCAACCGGGTCGCCAGTGAATTGCTGGACCCTGACGGGCTTCATTTCACCATTGTCGGCAAGCCCGAGGGTCTGGACGGCTAAACCCGTTCAGGCCGCGACGGGCTGTTTTTGTGCCCGAAGCGTATGCTTGTTGCTGCTCAGAAGCTTTTGCCGCGCATGCCTGAAATGCGCGGCTTTAAGCGCGTCGTCGATATGCCGGTTGCGGCGCAGCAGGCGCGACAGACGGAAATTGTCGAACACCAGGCAGGTTGTCGGTTCCGAGGCGATGACGGTGGCAGTTGCGGGCAAACCAAGGCCGAACGTCAGCTCTCCCAGTGTCTCGTCCGAGCCGCAAATATTGATGACCTGACCATTTTGAAGGATGGTTGTTCGCCCGCTCAGGACATAGCCAAGGAAATCTGTTGTTCTGGCTTCTTCGATCAGAATGTCGCCCTTGGCGAACTCCTGAACCGACGCAGTGTTCAATAGCTTTCGGGCGTGATGCGGTTTCAGTGACCCAAGATGATGCGAGATGAACTGGCGCTCGGCTGCGGAAAAGCGAATGAGATGCCGCGACAGGTATCCGCGCAGCAATCCGATGACCGAGATCGCGATATAGGCCAACTGTATGATCGAACCGGCAAGATTGAATTCTTCAACCATGCTGATCAGAACGCAGCTTGCGGCAACGATAACCAGAACCGGGTAGAGCACGCCATTGCCTCGGACTATGCCGATTTGCAGTAAAAAGTAGTTCAGAATGTAGAGGCCAGCCCCGGCGACGCCGACCATCGTGGCCAGTTCGACAAACTCGGTGAACTCAAATGGACTATTCAGCATGTAAGGACCCACCCTCGCAATGAATGGGTCCTACGCTGCGTCAATCACGTGAAGCCGTAAATGAACAACTTCACAGGTTAATGGGTCTTATGAGCGTGCTTTCGCCTGCGCGCGCAACATTTGCCCCATCATCTGGCCGAACTTGCCCGAACCACGCTGGTACAGCGCGCCGTCTACGGCCAATACCGTGCCGCTTATATAGCTGGCCAGATCGGAGCTTAGGAACATACAGGCGTTCGCCACGTCCTGCGGTTGACCCCAACGGCCCAGGGGGACGTCCTTGCGTAGCGCTTCTCCGGCATCTGGCGTAGGGGCCAAACGCTTGGCCCCTTCAGTACCTTCGATAAAGCCCGGCACGACTGAGTTCACGCGGATACCCTCGACGCCCCATTCCATCGACAGGGTGCGGGTGATCTGATCCACGCCTGCCTTGGCGGCACAGACATGGGCTTGGCCTTCGTAAGGCAGGTAGGATTGCGGGGCCGAGATGTTGATGATGCTGGAACCCGGACGTTTGAGGTAGGGATAGGCACCTTTCATCACGTGGATCGTGCCCATCAGGTCGATATCGATCACGGTCTTGAACGCATTGACCGACATCTCCGCCGCGAGCGCTGGGAAATTACCCGCCGCGCCGGATACTAGCACGTCGAAATCACCGAACGCGTCGTGGAACTGTTTCAGCCCGTCTGCCACGGCCTCTGGGTCGCGTACGTCAAAGGCCGCGCCGATGGCGTCTTGTGCCCCTGCACCTTTCAGCGCAGCAATGGTGTCATCGACCTTTTCCTGCGATCGGCTGGCGACCGCCAGCTTGGCACCCGAGGCCGCAAAAGCCTCGGCAATGCCGCGATTGATACCGCTGGTTCCGCCGATGACGACGACGGTTTTTCCTGAAAAGTCCATGTAGGCCTCCCTTGGCGGGGAGCCCTACTCGCCGTAGGGCACCCAGATGTTTTTGACTTCGGTCGCAGCCTGCAGGAAGCGGCGAGAATGGTCCACGCCCCAATCGATTGCCGTCGCGTTATTCACCCAGGTCCGTTTCAGGTTCCCGGCCGAGACGACCTCGATCTCTTTCGACAGATCGGTGGATGAGAACGACCAGACCGCATCTACGTTCAGGTGCGAAGCCAGCGGTTTTGCCAGCTCTGCATGGCTGCCGGTCAAGATATTGACCACGCCAGCGGGGACGTCAGATGTCTCAAGGATCTGGTAGAAATCAGTCGCTGCCAGAGGGTAGGGCTCTGAGGCCACCAGGACTGTCCGATTCCCCATCGCAATCGCCGGGGCCATGGCCGAGACCAGACCCAGCAGAGGCGTCTCATCCGCGCACAGCGCGCCGATGACACCAACGGATTCCTTCATGGCAATCGCCACGCCACGGATCGGAACGCCGTGCACCTGTCCGTCATACTTGTCGGCCCAGGCGGCGGCGGTGAACAGGCGCTGGATTGAAGCTTCGACCTCTTTCTCACCGTCTTTCTTGCCGGTCATCCCGTCGATGCGAGCGGCAAACTCGTCGGCGCGAGCCGAGAGGTTTTCGCCGATGTAATACAGGATCTGCGCCCGCAGATGGCCGGTGGTCTTGGACCATCCATTGGCCCCTGCCGCAGCTTCAACCGCATTGCGGACGTCCTTGCGATTGGCGAGGCCCACGTGGCCCAACAGCCCGGATTTACCCCAGACGGGTTTCGAATAGCCGCTATCGGGCCGTGCCTGCTTGCCTCCGACATACATCTTGGCGGTACGGTCAATCGGATCGACCGGTGCGCCATCACCGGTGCCTGCTTCGACCTTCGCCAACGGCTTAGCTTTGCCTTTGGGCTTGGTGTACGCGGTCAAGCCTTCCCAGCCGCCTTCACGGCCAAAGCCGCTTTCGCGCACGCCACCGAATCCGGCTGCCGCGTCGAACAGGTTGGTGGCATTCACCCAGACCACGCCCGCGACCAGCTTGGCCGCGATATCCAGTGCAAGGTTCACATTCTCGGTCCACACGGTCGCAGCCAACCCGTAACGGGTGTTGTTGGCCAGCTCCACCGCCTCTTCCGGCGTGCGGAAGGTCGAGGACACCAGCACCGGGCCAAAGATCTCTTCCTGCATCAGCGGGTCGGAAGTTTCGAGGCCCGAGATCAGCGTCGGCGGGTAATAACACCCGTTCGCCGGCAGATCGCATGCCGCTTGGTGCACGTGACCAGCGGTGTTGCTTTCGACCATGCTCTTGATGGTTTGCAGTTGGACAGGGTCTACAACCGCGCCCACATCGATGCACTTGTCCAGCGGATCGCCGATGCGCAGCGAGTCCATCCGTGCGCGCAGTTTGTCGTGGAAACGGTCCGCGATGCCTTCTTGGACCAGCAAGCGGGACCCTGCGCAGCAGACCTGACCCTGATTAAACCAGATTGCGTCGACCAAACCTTCGATAGCACTGTCGATATCGGCGTCGTCAAAGACGATGTAAGCCGACTTACCACCCAGCTCCAACGTCAATTCCTTGCCCGAACCAGCGGTCGCTTCACGGATACGACGGCCCACCACAGTCGAGCCAGTGAAGGCGATTTTGTCCACGTCTGAGGATACGATCATCTCACCCACAGCACCGTCACCGGTGACGATGTTGACGACGCCCTTTGGCAGCCCTGCCTGCGAGCAAATATCGGCAAACAGAAGCGCGGTCAGCGAGGTGTACTCGGCAGGTTTTAAAACCACCGTGTTGCCCATGGCCAGGGCCGGGGCAATCTTCCACGACAGCATCAGCAGCGGGAAGTTCCACGGAATGATCTGCCCGCAGACGCCGAGCGCCTCAGAATCCGGTAGCTCACTTTCCATCAGCTGCGCCATGCCCGCGTGATAGTAAAAATGCCGCTGCGCCAGCGGGATGTCGATATCACGGGACTCCCGGATCGGTTTGCCGTTGTCGAGGCTTTCCAGCACCGCAAACAACCGCGAATGCTTCTGCAACAGGCGCGCGATGGCATAGAGGTACCGCGCGCGGCCTGCGCCGCCCAGCTTCTCCCACTTCGGTTGCGCCTTGCGGGCGGCAGAAACGGCAGCGTCGACATCGGCCTGTTTTGCTTGGGTCAGTTTGGCCAGCACCTCTCCGGTTGCCGGGTTGCGGCTGTCAAACCCTTTGCCGGGTTTGGTGAACGCACCATCGATATAGTGGCCGAACTTGTCGCCCTGATCGACCAGCCAGGCCAGAGCCTCGGCGGCACTTTCGGGGGCAGGGCCGTAATCCATGGTTTCGAATATCTCTTTGACTGTCATTGTTTTTGTCCTCAGCCCATGGAGTGACGGTAACCGGCGGAGTATGCGCCAGTTACATAGTGTTCCAACTGTCGCTCGATATCGCCCAACAAGGACGACGCGCCAAAGCGGAACAAGTCCGGCTCCAACCAGCGGTCACCCAGTTCGTCCTTGATCAGCGACAAATAAACCAGCGCGTCCTTGGCCTTGGATATGCCGCCTGCCGGTTTATAGCCGACCCGGTATCCGGTGCGGTCATAATAGTCACGGATTGCGCGGATCATCACCAGCGAAACGGGCAGGGTGGCGTTGACGCTTTCCTTGCCGGTCGAGGTCTTGATGAAATCCGCCCCGGCCATCATGCAGACCAGCGAGGCGCGTGCGACATTGCGCAGACTGCCCAGTTCGCCAGTGGCAAGGATGGCTTTGACATGCGCATCACCGCAGGCCACGCGGAACGCCTTCATCTCGTCATACAAAGCTTGCCAGTCGCCAGACAGCACGTGACGGCGCGAGATCACGATGTCGATTTCCTCGGCACCGGCTTTCACGCTTTCTTCGATCTCGGCCACGCGCAGATGGAATGGCGATAAACCAGCCGGGAAGCCGGTGGAAACCGCGGCTACAGGGATGCCGGTGCCATGCAGCGCGTCCACGGCGGTTTCGATCATGTCGTGATAGACGCAAACGGCCCCGGTTGTGATCGGCGGCATATCCAGCGCCTTCAGAACCGAAGGTGCAACGGGTTGCCGTGCCTTGGCACACAGACGGCGCACACGTCCGACCGTATCGTCACCCGACAGGGTGGTCAGGTCGATCATCGTGACCGCCTTCAACAGCCATGCGGCCTGATACTCTTTTTTGACAGACCGACGACCAGGCAGGGTCGCGGCGCGGCGTTCAATGGCCGAAGTATTGACCTGCACGGCGCGTACCCAGTCCAGATCCAATTCCATTCCAGGGTTTCTGGGCTCGGTCACTTGCGGCAGATGCGCGGTGCGCACGGGGCTTTCTGAGCTCTGCGTTTCCATCTTCACATCCTTTGGGAGGTTTGCGCCAAATTCGCACGGCTTGCGGCCGATTGGAAGGCATACCAGCCTTTCGCGCGCAATTTTTTTGACCAAATGGACAAAATTAACGTTTTCTTGCGAATAATTCGCAATAGCGTTGACTTAGTTGCGAATGGTTCGCATATTCATTCTCAAGAGGATACCTAAATGGGGTCAGAAATGATTCGTCGTAGTTTTCTTGCGGCTTTGGCTTTTGCCGCCGCTTTGCCGGTCGCAGCCTGGGCCGAGGCACCGCTGAAAGTGGTTGCTACCACGGGCATGATCGCTGATGCGGCGCGTCAGATCGGTGGCGATCAGGTTGAGGTCAAGGGCTTGATGGGCCCGGGCGTCGACCCGCATGCCTATCGTCAGACCCGCAGCGATATCGTGGCAATGACGCGCGCGGACCTGATCCTGTGGCACGGTCTTTACCTTGAGGCGCAGATGGAAAACTTTTTCCATGATCTTGGGCGTAAACGCCCGGTTGTTGCTGTTGCCGAGGGGGTAGAAAAGTCCAAGCTGCGCGCGCATGACGACTATGCCGACAAGTATGATCCGCATGTATGGATGAGCCCGGCCGTCTGGCGCGATGTGGTGGTCGAGGTTCAAAAAGCCCTGACAGACGCCCGCCCCGAGGCGGCGGGTGCTTTCGCGGCCAACACGCAGGCCTTTCTGGCTGAAATCGATCAGTTGGAAGCCTATGGCAAGCAAGCGCTGGCCGACGTACCGGAAAACAACCGTGTGCTTGTGACAGCCCATGACGCCTTCGGTTATTTCGGTGAGGAATACGGCTATGAAGTGCTTGGTATTCAGGGCATCTCGACCCAGTCAGAGGCCGGTCTGAACCGGATTGGCGAGCTGGTCGATACCTTGGTGGATCAGCAGCTGACGGCGGTGTTTGTCGAAAGCTCGGTTTCTGATCGGTCCATGCGCGCGCTGATCGAAGGGGCCGCGGCCAAAGGCCATGATGTTGGCATCGGCGGAGAGCTGTATTCCGACGCAATGGGAGAACCGGGCACCTACGAGGGCACCTATATCGGTATGCTGGATCACAACATCTCTGTGATTGCCGGAGCGCTGGGCGCAGACGTGCCCGAACGCGGCATGAACGGCAAATTGTCGGCGGGGTCTTGAACGATGCTGTCGCTGGCTGCGCATCAGGGTGCTTCGGTTGCTGAAAAAATTACAAAGGACTGCCCGCTGGCCATTCGCGGCCTGACTGTCTCATACGGTCAGAAACCTGCCGTGTTTTCGGTGGATATGACCGTGCAACCCGGCGCGATGACGGCGATCATCGGCCCGAACGGGGCGGGGAAGTCTACGCTTCTGAAGGCGGCGCTGGGCATCGTTTCGCCCTTGTCCGGGCAGGTGTCCGTCTTTGGTGAACCGCTGGAGAAACAGCGTGCACGAATTGCCTATGTGCCGCAACGCGCAAGCGTCGACTGGGATTTTCCGACGCGCGTGATTGATGTTGTGTTGATGGGTCTGTCCCGCGAGCTGGGCTTGCTGGGTCGTGTCCGTGCCCGGCATATGTCCCGGGCCATGGACTGTCTTAACCGGGTCGGGATGCGCGATTTTGCCGATCGTCAGATTGGTCAATTGTCCGGCGGCCAGCAGCAGCGCGTTTTCCTTGCCCGTGCTCTGGCGCAGGATGCTGATCTTTACCTGTTGGACGAGCCATTCGCAGGTGTCGATGCCGCGACGGAAAAAGCAATCATTGCAGTGCTGAAGTCGCTGAAAGAAGCGGGCAAGACCGTCGTGGTCGTGCATCACGATCTGGCCACCGTAACCGATTACTTCGACCATGTATTCTTGATCAATACCCGCAAAGTTGCCGAGGGAACTGTGGCCGAGGCCTTTACCGCCGAAACCCTGCAATCGGCGTATGGCGGCCGTCTGGCCACTGCGCAGATCGACCAGATTTCGCGCGCATTGGGGTAAATCATGCTTTGGGATGCTCTGAGCCTTCAGCTGGGCTATAACGCCACGCTGGTCGCGATTGGTGCGACCTTGCTGGGTATATCCGCTGGTGTGACCGGCACGTTTCTGTTCCTGCGCAAACGCGCGCTGGTCAGCGACGCAATCAGCCACGCGACTCTGCCCGGCGTTTGCCTTGGGTTCATTGTTTTGGTCGCGCTTGGCGGCGATGGGCGCAACCTGATCGGTCTGCTGGCCGGATCGGCCGTGTCGGCCTGGGTTGGATTGCTTTGCATGAACTGGCTGACACGCCACACACGACTGGCCGAGGATGCCGCCATTGGTGCCATCTTGTCGGTGTTCTTCGGTCTTGGCATCGTGCTGTTGACTGTGATCCAGACCATGGGCGTCGGTCGTCAGGCCGGGCTGGAAGGGTTCCTGCTGGGCTCGACCGCAGGGATGTTGTGGGCGGATGCGCTGGTCATCGCAATCGGTGGGGCAGCGACGCTGTTGCTGGTCATGATCATACGCCGGCCGATGACCATGGTAGCCTTCGACCCTGAATATGCCGCTGCCCGGGGGCTGCCGGTGCACCGGATTGATCTGGCGATGATGGGGCTGGTCATGGCAGTTACTGTGGTGGGCCTGAAAATTGTCGGGCTAATCCTGATTGTGGCGCTGCTGATCATCCCACCCGTCACGGCGCGGTTCTGGACGGACCGCTCGGACCGCGTGGTGCTGCTAGCTGGACTGGCCGGAGGGTTGGCGGGCTATCTGGGTGCGGCGATGTCGGCCTCGGCCCCCAATCTGCCCACCGGCCCGATCATTGTACTGGTCAGCTTTGGCTTTTTCGCACTGTCCCTGTTACTTGCGCCTGTCCGGGGTGTTCTGGCAGCGGTTCTGCGGCAACTGAGGTTCCAGCGCCGGGTTCACATTCGGCAGGGTCTGCTGGCACTGGCGCAGGGGCAAAAGATCTATGAGCCGCTGACCTTGCGTCTCTTGCGGCGTGCAGGTTTGGCGCGGGCAGATGGCGTGGCCACCGAAACCGGCAGGGCCCGCGCTGCCAAGGCGCTGCGCGATGAAAAGCGCTGGGAAATCGTCAGGGCTGATCAGATGCATGAGGCAACGGCTGCGCTCTATGACGGGTTGCGGGACATCGAAACCGTGCTGACCCAAGATCAGATCGCCGAGATCGACCGTCAGATCGGCGGCCCGCAAGAGGTTCCGGCATGAGCGGTGAAGAATTCGTACCTCTGTCATTGACTCCATTGCTGATCGGCACGTTTGCCGCCATCGCTTGTGCTTTGCCCGGGAACTTTCTGGTCCTGCGCAAACAGGCTCTGATCGGGGATGCGATCAGCCATGTCGTGCTGCCGGGTATTGTCGTGGCCTTTCTGCTGACCGGAACGATTTCAACCTGGCCCATGATGCTGGGCGCCGCGGGCGCGGCGGTGGTGGCTGTAGTTCTGATCGAAGCCGTCAGGCGCCTGGGGCAGATCGAGGCGGGTGCCGCGATGGGGGTGGTCTTCACCACGATGTTTGCAGCCGGTGTGCTGCTGTTGGAACAAACCGATACCTCGACCGTGCATCTGGATGTTGAACATGCGCTTTATGGCAATCTGGAAAGCCTGATCTGGTTGGACGCGGTGGGCTGGTCTTCGGTATTGGATCCCGTGGCGCTGGCGGGGTTGCCGCCGGAATTGCCTCGGATTGCGCTGACTTTGCTGGGGGTATCTGTCTTTGTATGGCTGTTCTGGCGGCCGCTGAAGATTTCCACCTTTGACGAAGGGTTCGCGCGCACCATTGGTGTCCGGACCGGAGTTCTGGGCATGGCCCTTGTGATAACGGCAGCGATTGCCGCCGTGGCGGCATTTGACGCAGTGGGTTCGATCATTGTGATTGCCATGTTTATTTGCCCCCCGGCGGCGGCGCGCATGATGACCAACCGGCTGGAAACCCAGATCGCTTGGAGCATCGTCTTTGCCATCCTATCGGCTGTCTCCGGGTACGTGCTGGCTGGATATGGTCCGCTCTGGCTGGGGGCGGCGGACGCGGTCAGTGCTGCGGGCATGATCGCAACAATGTCCGGTCTGATCCTTGCGTTTGCGGCTTTGTGGGGGCCGTGCCGGACCCGGGCGGGTGCACCCGGAGCCGCGTGACCCGGCATTTTCCCGCCGCTGGGTCCTGCGTGTTATCGGCCAAACTTCGCCACCTGAATTGGGGCGCGGAGAGTCTTCACATCGTGAAACCGTATTCGTGGTATAAATTGGTCCATTGATTATTGGATGACCACCACTCACTCCGGATCGTTCGAGCAATCGCGCCCAGACTGGCCGCAAGTCTAGGCTGGCACGGTGTGATTGTTCGAACGCCCCCTCCTCACATTAAATACAAGCCAAAGCGGTGGCAGAATCGTGCGCGAATGTGCTAGGTCTGGTGGTATGGCGCAGGCACACCCCAATATCAGCGAAAATCGACCGGTCATCCGGCAACTTGACGACGCAGCAATCAACCGTATTGCGGCAGGCGAGGTTGTCGAACGCCCGGCTTCCGCGGTCAAGGAATTGGTGGAAAATGCCATCGACGCAGGCGCAACCCGCGTCGCGATCGACATTGCCGATGGGGGGAAGACGCTGATTCGCGTCACCGATGATGGCTGCGGGATTTCTGCGGAAGATCTGCCATTGGCTTTGTCGCGCCACGCGACCTCGAAAATTGACGGGTCCGATCTGTTGAATATCCACACCTTCGGGTTCCGGGGTGAGGCCCTGCCTTCGCTGGGCGCGGTCGGCCGCTTGACCATCACCAGCCGGGTGCCAGGGGGCGAGGCGGCCTCGATCCACGTGGCAGGTGGTCGGATGGACGGGGTGAAACCTGCGGCCTTGCGTGCTGGCACAGTGGTCGAACTGCGCGATCTCTTTTTTGCAACGCCTGCGCGATTGAAATTTATGCGCACCGACCGGGCCGAAGCCCAAGCAATCTCCGACACCGTCAAAAGGCTGGCCATGGCCGAGCCTTCGGTGACTTTCACTTTGCGTGACGTCTCTGGTGGTGGAGAAGGGCGCGTTACCTTCCGCGCTGACCGTGAAAATGGTGATCTATTCGACGCGCTTCACGCCCGGCTGGCCCGCGTGATCGGGCGCGAGTTTGCTGAAAATGCCCTGCAGATCGATGCCACGCGCGAGGGGATCCGGTTGTACGGTTACGCCGCCTTGCCGACCTATTCGCGCGGCGCGGCGGTGGCGCAGTATCTGTTCGTCAATGGTCGTCCTGTGCGCGACAAGATGCTAACGGGCGCGCTGCGGGGGGCCTATTTCGATTTCCTCAGCCGGGATCGTCATCCGGCAGCAGCATTGTTCATCGATTGCGATCCGACGTTGGTCGACGTGAATGTGCATCCGGCAAAGTCCGAGGTCCGGTTCCGCGATCCGGGCGTCGCGCGCGGGTTGATCGTCTCGGCCCTGAGGCACGCGCTGGCCGAGGCCGGACACAGGGCCTCCTCCACAGTGGCGAATGCGACTTTGGGCGCTATGCGTCCGGAACCGGCACAACCTGCGCCGGCACGCGTCTATCAGATGGACCGTCCCTCGCCAGCTGCTCGAAAAGTGGCGTATCAGGCACAGGCACCGGGATTTGCCGAACTGTCTCAGGACTACAGCGGCAGCATTGTCGAACCGGCTTCGGCCCCAGAAACATCGGTCGAAGACCTGCCTTTGGGGGCGGCGCGTGGGCAGGTGCATGAGAACTACATCATCGCCCAAACCGCAGACGGCATGGTGATCGTCGATCAACATGCGGCACATGAGCGGCTGGTTTATGAGAAGCTCAAAAACCAGATGGCCGAGAATGGCGTCGCGGCTCAGGCGCTTCTGATCCCGGAAATCGTTGAACTGTCCGACAGCGATTGCGCGCGCCTGATGCAGGTTGCGGACGACCTGACAAAGCTGGGACTGACGATTGAACCCTTTGGCGGCGGTGCGGTCGCTGTGCGTGAAACGCCGGCCATTCTGGGGGAGGTGGACGCGCGGGCGATGATCCTCGATGTCCTCGACGAACTGGCCGATCAGGGCGAAAGCCAGACCGTGCAGGCGCGGATTGAGGCGATTCTCAGCCGGGTGGCCTGTCATGGGTCGGTCCGGTCGGGTCGCCGTATGCGGGCCGAAGAAATGAACGCCCTTCTACGGGAAATGGAGGCCACGCCCCATTCCGGTCAGTGCAACCACGGGCGGCCGACTTATGTGGAATTGAAGCTGAACGATATCGAGCGATTGTTCGGCCGTAGTTGATCCATTGGCTTGGTTAGGCTATGGAGAATAAAACAAGAACATCCGAGGCGACATGATCGAGATAGCAGGAACCCAATATGCGCTGAACGACCCCGTGATCCTGACCGTGGGTGGGGTTGTTACGCTGATCCTGCTGTTGCTGTTTTTGTCGCTGCGCGCAGCCAACCGGTCGGCCCGTATGGCAGAACCTTTGTCCCGCCAGATGGCGCACCTGGGCCAGCATGTGCAGCAGTTGGGGCAGGGGCAGGAACAATTGCGCGGTGGCTTGCAGCATGTCTCGGACACGCAGGCCAATGCACAGGTGCAGGTGATCCAAACGGTTGAATCCCGCCTGTCCTCGGTCCAGCAGCAGATGAATGATCGGCTGGCAGATAACGCGATGAAATCGGCGCGTGCCTTGGCCGAGATGCAGGAGCGGATGAAGGAATCCCTACATGGATCATCCAAACAAACCGCGACATCGCTGACACAGTTGCAGGAACGTCTGGCCGCCATCGATAAGGCGCAGGACAATATCACCAAACTGTCGGGCGACGTGCTGTCTTTGCAGGATATCCTGTCGAATAAGCAAACGCGTGGTGCTTTCGGAGAGATTCAGCTGAATGATATCGTCTCTAAGGCGCTGCCGTCGGATAGTTTCAAGCTGCAGGCAACCCTGTCGAATGGGCGGCGCGCAGATTGCCTGATCAACCTCCCGAACCCTCCAGGGCCGATTGTCATCGACAGCAAGTTCCCGTTGGAGGCCTATGAGGCGCTGATCGGTTCGACCAATGACATGGAGTTGAAGGCGGCGGTTCAGATGTTCCGCAGCACGGTGCGCAAGCACATTACAGATATTTCCGAGAAGTACATTCTGGACGGTGAAACGGCTGATGGAGCACTGATGTTCCTGCCGTCCGAGGCGGTCTATGCCGAACTGCACGCCAAGTTTCCGGAACTGGTGCAGGAGAGTTTTACCAAACGCGTATGGATCGTCTCGCCCACCACCTGCATGGCGACACTGAACACGATGCGTGCGATCCTCAAAGACGCGCGGATGCGGGAACAAGCTGGGGCGATCCGCAAAGAACTGGGTTTGCTGCACAAGGATGTTGAGCGTTTGGGTGATCGGGTCGGCAATCTGGACCGCCATTTCGGGCAGGCGGCCAAGGATATCTCGGAAATTAAGATCAGTGCCGAAAAGGCTGGTCGCCGGGCTCAGCGGTTGGATAACTTCGATTTCGAGGAGTTGGCACCGGATGATCAGACCAACGTTGTGCCCTTGGGGCAGTCCGAGGGGTAGGCCTACTGGATTGACAGATCCAGGTTATAGCCGACCGTCTTGTCCGTATCGCGGTCATTGCCCATCAGATAGACTCGGATTGTGTAATCTCCATCCTCTGGAAGTTCGATGCGAGCGGTATTCCCGTCGATCGATCCGTTGTAGATCGCAACGCCATCACTGTCGGGCGGCAGAATGTTGAAGTAGATCACGCCATTGCCATTTGTATCGCTTACCTTCAGGTCGGCAAACATCTCTTGCCCGGCCTTTGCGCCCAGCTTGTAGTCGAAGTACTCGTTCCCGGTCACGGTCCCATTGACCATCGTCCCGAAATTGCCCGGTTCGAACTTCACGTCAGCGACCAGCTGGGCCGAAGCGACAGATGAAAAACCCATAAGGGCAAGAAAAAAGAACATAGTCCGGATCATTTCAAATGCCTCCACCAATCAGCTTGCAGGGCAGCGTACCACATGAGCGCTGATTGCGTCAGATCTTCAGGAACGGTTGGAACAGACGCGGCATCAACTTGCTGAATTTCAGCGGCGCGTCAGTGACAGCCAGACAAATGCAATCCTCGGTGATGTCGGCTGTCGGCGTGTGGTGCAGGTCTTCATCTGCAATCTCCACATCACCACGGGCAAAACGGTCGACCTCGTCCGAAAACGCGCCCTGCAGAACCATGGTCAGTTCCACGCCGTTGTGGCTGTGGTCCGGAACTGCGGTGCCCGCCGGAATGAACAGCAACCGAGCTGTTGCTTCGCCGCTCGTCGGCAGGATCGCCTGTTTGACCCCCATGCCGATTGGTCGCCAGCGGATGTCATTCACGTCACCGCCCACATAATCCTGCAACGGGGTTGGCAAGACCGAGCAGCCGGGTCGCCTGGGTTTGGCATTCGGCGCACCGTTTGCGATCAAAGCCATCGTTTCCGCAAGTGCTTTGTCGTTCATCGCAACGGTCTCGTCCTGTTCTTCCAGGACATATCCGCCAACGGCGTCAAAGCTTTCGGCCTGCGCACGACATTGATTGCACAGGGAAAGATGTGTTGCGACCATCAGGTCGAAAGCCTCGGGCAAAGTGCCTGCGGCGTAAGCCATCAGCAGGTCGTCTGTCAGGTGATGTTTGATTTTATTGCTCATATCCGTCATCTCAATTCATCGCATGGCGCAAGCGGTCCAGCGCCAGCCGTATCCGTGATTTGATCGTTCCCAGTGGCAATCCAGTCTGAGAAGCGATTTCTCGATGGCTCAGATCGCCAAAATAGGCTTTCTCGATCAGTTGTCTTTGCGCCTCTGGCAGCTCGGTCATCGCGTTGCGCAGCTGCGCGGTTTCCTGTTGCAGCACGAGTATGTCGTCCTGCTCCGGTTCAGCCTCGGGTCCCCATCCCAGTTCTTCGGGCTCGGGGCGGCGTTGTTTGCGCAGGACGTCGATTCGCTTGTTCCGGGCGATCGTGAACACCCATGTGGCCACGGTTGCCCGCGTGGGGTCGAACAAATGTGACTTGTGCCACAGCGTGACCATGACCTCTTGTGCGCACTCTTCGGCCATGGCCGCATCTGAGCCCGACTTGATCAGGAACGCCTTGATCCGCGGCGCGAAGTGCTGAAACAACTCAGCAAACGCTGCCTGATCCTGTGCGTCCCTTATGCGTCTGACGTGGTCCACCCACTCAGCTCGTTTGTCACAACTGTCTTGCGCTCGGTTCACCGGTTTTCCCTTGATGCGTTTCTTTGCGCGCCACGGTTTCTGTGAAGGCCTGCTGGCCACCGGTTCATCCAAGGTCGCGGTATCGATCTCGGTAAACATAACAACATTACGCGGTAAGCCCCAAGCTGGATCACATTGTGATGCGATTTTAATCCGAACCGGACCAAGTTTCGTATGATAAGTATCTATATGTCGAAGAAAACAGCGCCGTTTGAACGGCTTGCAGGCGAATTGGAACACTGACGAGAATGAACAGGATCGACCATATTTCAGGCCATACTTACCACGGTCGAAAAGGCGGGATCGAGAATGCGTTCCGGTATTCCATCGACTACATCTTGTTGGACCCCGAAGCCCGGCCTGACACACCGCTTTTGTTTTCGATGAACCGCGTAAATGCGATGTATTGGCGAGATCGTGACCATGGCGGTGAACCCGGCAATGGGAAGGGTGCGGCGTGGTTGCGAGCCAAATTCAACGAAATGGGTGTGACGCAACCCGCAAGACTTGAGTTGCTGACGCAGCCACGGGTGCTGGGGCATGTCTTCAATCCGGTCAGCTTCTGGTTCTGTTTCGATGCCGATGAACAACTATATGCGGTGGTAGCAGAGGTTACGAACACTTACGGCACGCGCCACAGCTATCTGTGCAACAATCCCGGGTTTGCCCCGATCCAGCCGAGTGATCGCATCGTTGCGGACAAGCTGATGCATGTCTCACCGTTTCAAAAGATCGAAGGGACGTATGAGTTCCGGTTCGACCATCGCCCCGAGCGTATCGGCGTCTGGATTGACTATGGTCGAAAAGCGGGTGGATTGATTGCCACCCTGACCGGGCCGCGCGCGCCGCTGACCAACCGGGCAATCCTGTGGTCGTTGCTGCGGCGTCCCTTCGGTGCGCGACGTGCGTTTTTCCTGATTGTCTGGCAGGCGATCAAACTTAAGATCAAAAAGGCCCGGTTTGTTCCGTTCCGAACCGCCCCTGTGCCCGATCAGCCGATATCCCGCAGTCGCAAGCCTTAGCCCCTGGGTCTTTGCTTAAGATCAAAGACTCAGCCCCCTCCTCATGGTTGTGGTATTATTGAAACCGCGAATACGAGGAGCTGGGTCATGATGGAAATTTCGCCAAGGAAAATCGCTCAGGTTGCGATGATGGGGCGCGAGTTGGGTCGCGCCGAGGGCGAATTGCGCGCCTTCATCGACCGGATGAGCGAGGACGAACAGGCCGAACTGGTGGCTGTCATGTGGGTCGGGCGCGAAAGCTTTTTCGCCGAAGATCTGCCTGAGGCCATCGCAACAGCCAAGTCCGAGGCTTCGACCCCTTGCGCGGACTACCTGATCGGTACGCCGCACTTGTCGGATCACCTTGAAAATGGCTTGGATGCACTGGGAATCTCGGCTGAGGATGTAGAAAACGACCTGATGTAAGTGCACCGGCTATGTGCAACCGGTGCAGCCCGCAAATTGCGATCCATTCGCCTAATGCCCGGTTTTCGGATAACATGATCAGGTTATCCGAAAGCCCGCATTCAGGCTGGGGTTCTATTAGACGGAGCGTGATCCATGTGGCGCGTCTTGCAAATGTTTGCGGTACTCGCGCTTTGCGTGGGCTTCCAGTCCCGCCCGACCCACGCCTGCGGCGTCTGCGTTGAGCTTCCGGAATATTCTCTGGCGGACCGGATTCTTTCGGCACGCGTGATTGTGCTGGCGGCACCGTCGCCAGACAACCCTTTCAGGTATTTCCCCGTGTCGGTTTTGAAAGGCACGCCGCAACAGGTTGAGGCTTTGCCCGAAATACCTTTCCTGGTCGACAGTGTCATGCGATCCGCCTTTCGTGCGAATCCGGACAGAACGGTTTTGATGGTCTACGGGGCGGGGTATCAGGACAAGGCCGGTCGCAGCCTGCCCAGCGGTTGGACCAAAGGGTTCTTGATGACACCGGATCGGGCACATTTCCTTAATACACTGCGTGCCGAGGGGCAGGGCTGGGCCAGTGGTGCGCCGGATCGCGCGGCGCAGGTTGTCTTTTTCAGTGCCTATCTCACACATGAAGATCGCCTGTTGCGCAACACGGCGCTGATCGAAATCCATCGCGCGCCCTTTTGGCTTTTGACCCACCTGACCGATACCGTGCCAACCGCACAATTATTGCAGGATCTTCGCAATCCCAATCGTTTAGCCTACGCACCGGCACTTATACGATTGTTGGGTCTTCAGTCGGGTCCAAAGGCCAAAGAACGTGTAAGGCTTGGCTATCAAAGCGCGCTTCGCAGTGGAGGCCTCAACCTATACGACTGGGGGCTGGCGGGTATCGCAGTTGATGGGGATCGGGCAATCCTTGAAATCGAAAAGTCGCTGCAGCTGCCTGAACGCTCTGCCGACGAAAAGCGCATCCTGATCCGTAGTCTGGCCGATGGCGGAACGACCTATCCCGATTTGCGACCCCGAATCCTGGATGTGTTTAGGCATCAGTTGGACAAAGACAGCACTGTTGCGATCTGGATTGCCTTGGCTGTACGACCTTGGGGCACCAACGCACTGAACCCCAACTTTGAGGCTATCATGGCACAAAATGATCTAGACCCGGCGACGCTGTTTCTCATGCGAGCGGCAATCAAAGCTGACGAACCGGGTTAATGTCGCGGTGACGCTCCTCATAGTTCCAAATCGCATTAGGGGGCAGATGGGGCAGCACTTTCGCCACGCAAATGCATCTCAACAGCACCGGCGCAATCGATTTCAGAAAAATATCGCGCTTGATCAAAATCGTCTTGTATCTGGTCGACATGCAAGGATATACCGGCCAGCGGAGACGTGGCCGAGTGGTCGAAGGCGCTCCCCTGCTAAGGGAGTAGGCCCGGAAGGGTCTCGAGGGTTCGAATCCCTTCGTCTCCGCCATTACACTCTAAATCGGTAGTAATCGCGAATTCATCTGTTGCCGATGATGCGCGACGTTTATGTCCGACGCGTGCCGTCCGGGTCAAATTTTCATCTCTAGTCGCGCATCTTGGAAACGGTTCAGAACGTTCGGCATATCTCCGTACGGGAGTGCGCACAGGGCTGTTGAAAGCCCATCCGCGAGCGCTGCGGAGTTTGCAGATACCGATAAAACCCGGCGCGCAGATATTTGCCCGGTGGGGCTGAGGATATGACCGTAAGCATCAGTCAGCATCAGGTGGGCGGAATCAGAGGTCGCAACAGCTCGGTCGCGCAGAGAGATACGCTTAGTGATCTGACTTTCGGGGCCTGCCAAACCAACTTGCCAATCGCGCCCATCGTGACGTTGTCCCAGGGCCACGACTTCCCCCATATCGACCAAAACGTCCTGTAGCCCCTTTGATCTGAGCAGGGCAGCGATGCGATCCGTGATTGCCCCTTGCGCTATTCCATTCAGAGTCAGCGCCGAATGGCCGGGATAGGGCAGGCGCACGACATCACTGTTAACCGAGACCTTGTTCCAACCGATGGTTTTCCGGGCGGTTGCGGTGTCGATACCACCCACCAAAGCAGTCCAGAGAGGTTGGATTGTCGGGTCGAATGCGCCCCCCGAATTCTCGTGCAAAACTGTGCACAGGCTAAGCAGGTCCAACATCTCTGGTGCCGGATGCGCCAGATACCCGTCGCGGTTCAGGCGTGAGAGTTGGGAATCCGGGCGGTACAGGCTGAATATATCCTCCAGCCGTGTGACTTCTGCTTCAATGGCGGCAAAAATCGGGTGGGCTTGGACATCTGTCAGCCCGGCCAACTGCATGCTTGCCGGTGCGCCCAACGCGGAACCGCGCCACCGTGCCGCTGTAGCAGGGCTAGCGATTGCAGGGCAGGCCGCGCTTGCAGCCGAGATGGTCAGAAACCGACGGCGGGACAGAAAGGTCATGCGGGTGTCTCCAGTAGTAAGCCCAGATCGACCGGGCCTAGCACCTCGGTATCAGGAATCTCGGACAAGGGCAGAGCGGCACCGCCATACTGATCGATGAATGATGCGGCATCGTCTGGGTTGGAGAATGGCACCACCTCACGCGCACCCATGCCGCCTGCCACGTTGGAGCCGACAACAAATGTCGCGCCGTCGGCGTTGATCCAATTCGAGATGCCTGGCTGACGCCAGTTGGTTGCAACGCTCATATCGCTGACATAGACGGCGGTGATATCAGCGTCCCGTTCGGGGCTTTTGAGATAGGCTACCATGTCCCTCACCTGCGCAAAAAACAGCGGCGTGGGGTATCCTTCCAGATGGATTTGCCCTTTGGGTCCACCATGCTCGGCAATGTTCATTTGGCAGAAAAAGCTCAGCGCATCGCGAGTCAGATCAACCGGGTCGGGGGCAACGGCGACCTCCTCTTTGCAAGCCATCAAGGCAATCAGCGCAATCAGCACAAGACGTTTCATGGCTCAACCCTCCGGAAAGCGGCACGGGCAAGGGCAAAGCCCAGTATCGGCCAGATCAGCAGCGAGGCGGGCGCGGCCCAGACGGGCAGGGCTTGGGCCGCACCGGTCATGCCGGACGCCATTGCGACGCCTTCAGTCGCGGCGATGTTCCACAGCCGAAATGCGTCGGCCGGGTTGGCCACCATCACCCATGGAAAGACGGATTGGGTGAAGGTGCCGCCCTCGTCCATGACCACGGCTCCCAACAAGCCAAGATCATAGAGGACGACAAAGACCAGCCAGAGCCCGGCCGACAGACCTGCCGCCGCCGTAGCGCCCCTTGCCAAAGCAGACAGCAGGTACCCCAGCGCCAGAAAAACGGCGCCCAGCAAGATGGAGGTAAGGATTAGGCGCGCCAGAGCCATCAGGCTTTCGGGGCCTGCGCCGCCGAACCAAGCGGCGACCGCACCAGCGGTGCCGAAGCCGATGGTCATGGCAAAGGCCAAAGCGGCGAGATGAGCGGCGAACTTGCCCAGCAAGATTTCTCCGCGCCCGGCGGGGTAGGACAGCAGCAACGACAGACTGCCCCGGTCCACGTCGCCTGCGATGGCGTCGAAAGCGATCATCAGCGCCAGCAGCGGTGCAAGATAGACCGAAAGCGTGGTCATCGAAGCGACCGAGACGGTCAGCATATCGACGCCCAGCGTGCCGGTCGGCGCGCTGCCCGCAAAGGTCAGGGCCAAAGCGAACAGCACCATGATCAGCGTGGCCATCAACAGCCAACGGTTGCGGCGCAGGATCAACATTTCGGTGCGGGTGATGGCGAGGAAGCGGGTCATTGCATCTCCTCCTGTGCGTAATGGCGGTAGAGGTCTTCAAGTTTGGGCGGGGTCATTTCCACATCCGCCACGGCGTCGCCCAGTCCGGCGATGCGGCGCAGGGCCTCCATCTTGTCATCCGGAGAGCAGAGCAATTCGACCGATGCGCCGTTGATCCGGTTGCCGCCCAGTTCGGCGGCAAGTGCTTCTGGGTTGGCGCTGGCACGCACTTTCAGGCGGATCGGCAGGCCCGCCAGGGCAGACAGATTGTTAAGCGTGTCATCCGCCACCATCCGACCTTTACGCATGATGGCAATCCGGTCGGTGCGGGCCTCGACCTCGGTCAGCGCATGGCTGGCGATCAGCACGGCGGTGCCTTGGGCGGCCAGTTCGTCGATGATAGCGTAAAGGTCCTGCCGCGAAATCGGGTCCAACCCCGAGGTTGGTTCGTCCAGCAGCGCGACCTTGGGCTGGCCAAGTAGAACCTGAGCCAGACCCAGACGTTGCCGCATCCCCTTTGAGTAGGTTCCGATCCGGCGGTCCAGAGCGTCGCTAAGGCCCACGCGGTCCAACAGGCCAGGGACATCGACCTTGGACCCGGAGAGCTGCGCGAACAGGGTCAGCTGTTCTCGGCCCGTAAGTGCCGGATGGAACGACACCGCCTCGGGTAGATAGGCCGTTTCGCGCCGCGCCTGCGCACTGCCGGGAGCGGCGTCGCCGATCCGGATGGTTCCGTAGTGGATCGGCGTCAGACCAAGGATGGATTTGATCAGGGTCGACTTGCCCGCGCCGTTGTGGCCCAGCAGTGCCACGCGCTGACCAGGGGCAAGAGACAGGGTGATATCGTCAAGAACACGGGTTTTACCTCGGTCCTTGCTGACTTGGGTAATACTCAGGGCCTTATCCGTCATGAGGCACCTTTTTCATAGCTGGGGGTTCAGGGGCTTGCATCAATGGGTTGCTGTCCATCACACCGCCCGGCAACAGCGCGGGGAAGGCCGATTGGGACCAGCGCACCAGCTGCACGGCAGGGGAGCCGAGCAACAGTTTGGCTGCGGGTTGGGTCCACAGCACATGGTCCATACTGTCATTGGGGCGATAAGGGGCGTCGGCGATGCCGTCGCCGTTCACGTCATAGGCGGCAAAATCGGACCAGTAATTGCCGCGTTCTTCTTCGGACCACTCGACCCATTTGGTCGAGACGTATTTCACCTGCGTCCGGTTCCCTATGAATGCGTTGCCAACGATGCGGTTGCGTTCGCTGCCAGCGGTAAAGTGGATGCCGATACCGCATCCCTCGAACCAGTTGTCGGTGAATTCGTTCTTGTTGGAGTTATAAAGGAAGGTGCATTTTTCCTTGGCACCGATCACGACGTTGCCGGTGATCTGACTCTTGTTGGCGTAGTTCAACATCACGCCATGTTCACGGTCACCGATTGAGACGTTGTCGGCGACTTTCACATTGGTCGTGAACATCACCGCATAACCCAGATCGTTGCCGATCGAGACATTGTCACTGACAACAGAGTCGTCGGCATACATGTAATGCACCGCAAAACGCAGGTCGCGGAACAGGTTGCCGGTGAAGGTGTTCTTTTTCGACGAGTTCACAAAGATCCCATCGCGGCCATAGCGGATGTCATTGCCATCCACCACGGAACCGGGCGCGTTCCATACATAGACTCCGTTTCCACGGTCGTTCATTCGCTGGTCTTGGCGACCCTCAATGTGGTTGCCACGAACGATGCTGTCCTTGGCACCATGAATGTCGACGCCATAAAGATTGCCCAGCAGCACGTTATCCTCGACCACCGGCGCCTTGGCCGTTTTGGTCAGCTGGATGCCGCTGTCGATCCCGTCATGGCTTGAACCGGAACCGATCACTGTCAGACCCCGCACGGTTACGCCGGGCCCAGTCACTGTGATGACACTGCCTTCACCTTGTCCGTCGATGGTGGCCAGTCCCAGCCCGTCGATGGTGACGGGCCGGTCCAGCACAAGTGTTTCGGTGTAAACACCGGGGCTCAGGCGGAGGGTGTCCCCATCCGCCGCCTGCGCCAGCGTTTCATTGATGGCCCCCGCCCGGTTGGGCACATCCCAGTCCGCCGCCCAAAGGGGCGAGCCAAGCAGGAGCGGTATGAGCAGGGACCAACGCATGGGTTATGCTCCCGCCGGTTCGACCAGCATCCGGCCGCGCATTTCCATGTGCAGCGCGTGGCAGAACCACTGGCAATAGAACCAGTGCACGCCCGGGCGGTCGGCGGTGAAGGTGACCGATGCGGTTGCCATCGGAGCCACCTCCATCGCGATGCCGTAGTTGCCCAGGCAGAAGCCGTGGGTCACATCGTCCACGTCATCCAGGTTGGTGATGTAAACCGTCACCTCGTCGCCCTGTTTGACGGTGAACTTTTCAAGGCTGAAGGTCGGGGCCTGCGAGGTCATATAGACCCGCACCTTGTTGCCGTCCCGGATTGGTTCCTCGGCGCCGTCTTCCAGATCGATGCCATCAGCCTCGGCCTGTTTGCGGGCGTCTTCCCATGTGACATCGGCGCGGTCCCAGACGTTGACCGGGTTGACGATGTCGGCGCGAACCATGATCGAGTCATGCGGCTCGGCAAAGGTCGGCCCGTCGTGAACCACTTTCATCTCGTTGGATGAGATGTCGATCAGCTGTTCATTTTCAGGCTTCAGCGGGCCCGTGTTCAGGAACCGGTCTTTCGAGAACTTGTTCATCGAAATCAGCCATTTGCCGTCGGCCTCCTTGGTTTCACCCATGGTGGTCGAGTTGTGGCCTGGCTGATAATGCACGTCGACTTTCGAGATGATCGGGTCCACGTCCTCACCGGCATAGGCCTTGATGGCGTCTTCGATGTTCCACTTCACGATCTGACTGTCGAGGAACAGCGTGGTGAACGCATTGCCCTGGCCGTCATAGGCGGTGTGAAGCGGGCCAAGACCAAGCTGCGGTTCACCCACAATGCAGGATCGTGGGTCGGCATCGCTTTCGAACAGGGCGTCCAGCTTGGTCACGTCCATGATCGATACGGTCGGCGACAGCTTACCGTTGATGCAGACGTGCTTGCCGTCAGGCGCAGTGTTGATACCGTGCGGCGAGTTCGGGATCGGGATGTAACGGGTGTACTTCTTGTTCTGACCCTTGCGTCCATCCAGAACCTTGACGCCTTTCAGTTCCTGATAGTCACCGGCCTCAATCCCTGCTTCGATTTCTGCGAGGTTGAAGACAACGACATGATCCAGCTCGTTCTCGGTCATCTCGGCCAGGTTCATACCCATTTCCGAGTTGTACGAGGTCGAATAGGCGTATTTGCCCTGATAGTCGCAGTCGGTGTTGTCGAGGTTACCCGACACGATCACTTGCCAAGCGACTTCCATGGTGTCGCCGTCCAGCGCGGTGAAGATGTTCACGTATTGCGACGGATCGTCCAGCACTGTGCCGTCGTTGACCAGCGGCGTTTCATCCTCACCATTGGCAAAGACATAGCCGGTGCGCGGGAACTTCTGAGGACGCAGACCGTGGATCGCCTTGGCGTTCGGGATTTCGGTGATCTTGTCGCATTTCATCACATCGCAGCGCACACGAGCGACGCGGGTGTTGGCCTTGTCGTTCATGAACAGATAGCGGCCATCATAGGTGCCATCGGTGAACGACATGTGTGGGTGGTGAAGGTCGCCGTTATCATAAGTTTTCAGGCCGCGCTTGGCGAGAAACTCTTTGGTCTCCGGCAGCAGGCCGTCGGTCATGATCTTCAGCGATTCATTGGTCTGGCCCCAGCCGGTGGCCGAGCAACGGTTGAACACCGGCACCCGCATCAGCTCGCGCATGGAAGGGAAGCCAAGGATACGCAGTTCACCGGTCTGACCCGAGGACCAGAAGCCGTAGTATTCGTCCAGTTCGCCGGGCTGCAGATTGGCATTGGCGGCGGCGCTGGCCTGTTTTGCGGTCATCAGGGTCGAACCCAGACCGGTCCCGGCCAGCACGGCGCCGGTTGCGGTTGCGCCCAGCATCCCGCGACGTGTGATGTTCAGTTTGTTGTCATGTTCCGACATGATCGTTCCTCCTTTAGGAAACGGTTTTCGGTTTGGCGTTCGGATGGTTCGCCGGTGGTTGTCCGAGTGGGGTCTTGAGATCGACCGACCCTGTCTTGGCCCGCCGCTTAAGCTGGCGGATAACGACGGGACATTTGTCCTCGGACTGGTAGAGCACCTGACAATGCAGGCAGGTGACGCACTCGTTCGGATTGATCTCACCGGTGGGGTGGATCGCCTGAACGGGGCATTCATTGGCGCAGGTCTGACAGGGCGTGCCGCAGTCCTTGTAGCGGCGCAGCCAGTCGAACATGCGCATTCGGGCCGGGATCGCCAGCGCTCCGCCCAGCGGGCAGAGGTAGCGGCAATAGAAGCGTTCAATGAACAGCCCGATCCCCAGCAGGGCTAGCGCAAAGACCACAAACGGCCAGTCGCGCATGAATTTCAGAATGATCGCGGTCTTGAACGGCTCGACCTCGGCATATTTTTCGGCCAGCGGAATAGAGACAAAGCTGAGGCCGAAGAGACCCAGAAAGATCATGTATTTTGCAGGCCAGAGGCGTTCGTTCAGGCCCCAGGGCAGAGTCCATTGCGGCACTTTCAGCGCGCGGGCGATCTTGTTGGTCAGTTCTTGCAAGGCACCAAACGGGCACAGCCAGCCGCAATAGGCCCCACGACCCCAGAACAGCAGCGCGGCGGCGACGGCGAACCATTGGATGAAGACCAGCGGATCCAACAGGAAGGCATCCCAACTGAACCCGGTGCGCAAGCTGCCTGCCAGCGCCATGAGGTTCACCACGCTCAGCTGTGCATTGGCATACCAGCCGATGAAGAACAGGGTCATGGTCAGATAACCGATGCGGAACCAGTAGAAGAACCGTGCATTCATTGTGGCGTGGAACTGGAAGAAGAAAGTCGCGCTCAGAACCAGTAGCATGAAGCCAAGGACACCAATTTCGACGGTGCGATCCTTCCAGATACGCTTCCAAAGTGCGGCTTTGGCCGCGGCTTCACCCGTGGCATCGTCTACGACCGCCGGGGCGGTGACGGGCAGCAGATATTGCTCGGGCAGTTTGTAGCCCAGATCGAAGGTCAGGAAGGTTTTCTCAACCGCGCCTACGGCACGCTGTACCAGCAGTTGCAGGCGAAACGGTTCGGCCGGGTCGAACTCGGCCTCGGCCGGGATTTTGAAGATATCCAGCTCGGTGAAACTGGGTGCATCCGATGCTGCGACCCTGCCCAAGCGCTCTTGTTGTTTGTCAAAGAACCGTACCGAGTTATCACCTTGGATCAGTTGAATCCGATCGAAGATTCCGCCACGCACATAGCCCGATCCCTTGAAGCTGTAGGCCCCGCGACCTAGCACCAGAATGGCCTGTTCACCTTCGTCCAGCCGATCGGTCAGGTTCTGATATTCAGCCTCGCCCAACAGGGACTTGCCGATCGAAGGGACAGAGACCAGCGCCACATGCATGTCGATGAACGTGTCATCCGGCTCGCCCGGTTCCGGGCGTTTGATGGCGCGCTGATCGCCTGTGGCTGCAAAGGCGGTATTGACCTGACCGACATCCAGCGTCAGGCGCCGGACCGAGCCATCGCCGGACAGAGTGGTCCAGTCATAGACTGAGTTCTTAGCCATATCGATTTCGCGCTTGGGACCATCGGCCTGTAGCGGCGACAGACCACCTAGACCCAACGCGCGCGCTACCTTGATGCCGCCACGAACCAGGCTGTCATCAATCACCATGATCGTCACGGTCGCGCCCGAGATGATATCGAGGTCATGTCCTTCGCCACCGGTCTCAGCTTCAACCTTCAGGTCGAGCCCAGCATAGCCTTCCGTCAATTTTACCATGCGCGAATTGGGGATGCCGATCAGAACAATGGGTTCCGAGTGTTTGACCAGTTTCACACCGGTCAAAACTGCGTCGTCGTCGATGGCGGCGACCACGTGGATAGGTTTGCCCGAATAACCGGTGGTACCGACGAAATCCGAGGTCAGGAAGGCCCAGGCGACGGTCTCGCCACCCTTCAGAACCGGGGCAACAGGCACGTCATCACGTACCGGGCCAAAGGCATCGGCACCGGGAACCAACTCAGAAGGGGTGATGTCAGGCAGGAAGCTGGCGAGGCTGTCGGCATGGGCACTGATCGCCATCAGGCAGGACAGGGCAATGGCCAGCAGGAATTGGATTGCGCGACTTACGACCACAGCGCACCTCCGGATACTTGGATTGACGCTATGGACGCGCGCTGGGCGCGTTCGGCTTTGTATTTGGGCGCAGCCGGGGGGCCACGGGTTTCAGGCCACAATCGTTTCAAGTTGCAGACCTGGACCAGATCGCAGGGCGAAGGGCGTGCGGTGCGAACGATGCTGTCCCGTATCAGGACGGGCAAGTCCGGCACCGGGGCCGCGGCGGTGACAGCACACAAAGCGCAGTCGGCGCATTTGGGACAGGGCGCGGCTGGGTCTTGATCTTCCTCCTCAAGGTCTATCTGGACCCAGACCGCTCCTGCCTCCGAGCAGATTTCCACCCACATGCTTTGGCCGGGACTCGCCAGCGCCGGGCCAAGCATTTGCAACAACAGCAGAAGGATGCCCGCCAACGCACACGTCGCACGCAACGCGCGAACAGGGAGGCTGTGCAGAGGGCTAAGGGCGGGCATGGAGAATCCAACTCGGAAATCGTTCCTAAGCCGTAGGGGATTCTCGCGTGGTGATACTTGACTTCGGTTAGGCTGCAGGAAATTTCGCGTTATTCGTCCGCTTCATCCATCAACCCGCGCAACCAACGCCCTGCCAACCACGCGGCGGGTACGCCCAGGGGAATTGACCACAGGATCGCGGCTACAGGCGTAATCACGCCAAACCCGGCGCTGTTGGCGATCAGCCCCGCTAGAAACAGGTTGATGGCCACGGTCAAAGCCGTGGCCGGATACAAAAGGATGGCCAGTTTCCAGACCGGCCAATTGCCCTCAGTGGCTGGTGCCTTCCGAGAAGGTGATTTTGTTCCAGACATTGTATTTCCCTGAAGGTTTGCGCATCGGCAGGCGGCGGACCTCTTCCAATGTTTGCGCGTCATAGACAATAACCGCGCCATCATCTTCCCAGATGGACACGAGTGCGTGGCTGCCATCTTTGGTGAATTCCACATGAGCCACGGTTTGACCGGGGGCCGGGCGCAGAGTCTTAACGATTTCAAGACTCTGCTTGTCGATCACATGCATAGCGTCCTTGTTGGGTCCAAAGAACACATCGGCCCAGACGTAAGGAGAATTCTCATGGCTGCGCATGAAAAACCCCGGCCCTTCGGTTTTGATCTGCTTAACAGTTTTCCAGGTCTCCATATCGATCACGGAAACGGTGCCATCGGTCAGGTGCGGCGTTGCCATCACGGTCGTATCGCCATACCTCCACGTGATCCCCGAGCCCAGGTGCGGCATCCCCGGCAGATCCAGATCGGCGACCTTCTGACCGATGACCAGATCAATCACCTGACCGCCCTCGCCGCCTCGGGATGCGCCCATGACGTATTCATAGCTCTGGTCGAAAAAGAAATCATCCAGATAGTCCGGCGTGGTGATCTTGCGCACCGGGAAAGGGTCAGGGTTTTTGAATTGTCCTTCGATGCGGAAATCATGACCGATACCAAATTGAGGAGGATTGGCCCCGTAGAAGACCTCCCAGATCTCGGGCACATCCTTGAGGGCCAGAACAAAGCTCTCGCGTGGGGGGGCCTGATAGACCGCCGAAACGCGGCTGGGCTTGCCCTTCTTGCTTTTGATGTCGATGACCTTGACCACGGACAGGTCTTCGGTCGACAGCAAGGTCAGGCTGTTGGGCAGGTAGTTTGCCACTGCCACCCATTTGCCATCGCCCGACATGGCGATGTTGCGACTGTTTAGGCCAGCGCGCACGCGGCCAACTTGTTCCAAGGCCCAGATGTCATACTTCTGGACCCAGCCATCACGTGACATGATGAACACATATCGCCCGTCTGGGCTGAATTTTGGACCGCCATGAACGGCAAAGGGTGTCTCGAACCGGTCCAAAACCTCGAAAGTGTCACCGTCCAGCACGCTGACATGATGGTCCCCTGTCTCAACAGCCAGAGTAATGTTCATCGGGTCGCTGTCCCAGATGGGTGCTTCAACTGCGACGTAATTCTCGTCCAGAATTCGGCTGGCCATTATGTCGGCCTCACCCCACTCGGGATCGCTTTCCAGCGGTGATTTCAACCAACCCGCCAGTTCTTCAATCTGCAAAGCGTCGAGCTCGTGCGAGAAGGCAGGCATTTGGGTTGCGGTCCGCCCTTCGGCGATAACTGCGGCAACGCGAGGACCGCGCATCCGCTTCAGCGTTTCAGGGATAAGCGCCGGACCCACGCCGCCTAAGCGGTTTTCGCCGTGGCAGGACGCACAAAATTCAGCGTAATCCGAAGGAGCGTCAGCCCATGCGGTTCCGATCAACAACAGCGAGCAGAGAGTGCCGAGTTTGAGTGTCTTAGAAGAACTGATGCGCCGGATCATGGCGTTTCCCCCGGAACGGCGTGACCTGCAGGCGACCGCCCGCCTCATCCACGCCGATTTCTTGGTTTGACAGATAGCATGCTGGATCTTCCGCCCACGGGTCGCCGGTCACCTGCAAAGCCCGGATACGGGTGTTGCCGCCACAGACATCCTTGAGCTGACAGGCGCCGCAGCGCCCTTTCAAGGGGCGGGGACGTGTGCGCAGCATGGCCAACATTTGATCATCGCCGGTCCAAAGTTCCGAGAACGACCGGGTCTTCACATCGCCGACAGTGTAGTCCGACCAGTAAGTGTCGGGGTGTACGCGGCCCAGATTGTCGATATTGGCCACGCCTAGGCCGCTGGAGTTGCCACCCCATGCCGCCAGATGCTTGCGTATATGAGCTGTTTTTTCAGCATCGAAACGCGCGCGGACCCAGTTCAGGAAATACCCCGCGTCAGCGTCATTATTACCGGTCACGATATCCAGAGGACGACCACCCGAGGCAGCCTCCCATGCGCGCTCCAACAGCAGGTCCAGCCCTTTCCGTGTACGCAGATGTTCAGCATCTTCTCCCCGGTTTTTGTCGCCACGCCCGGCATAAACCAGATGGGACAAGTAGAACTTGTCGACACCCTCGTCGTCGCACAGCTGCAGCAGATCGGGCAGATGGTGTTGAGTACCTTCAGTCAGGCAAAAGCGAAGTCCCACCTTGATGCCGCGCTTCTTACATTCGCGGACACCGCGCAGGGCGTCGGAAAAGGCGCCCTCGACACCGCGAAACCAATCGTTCGTGGCTCCGATCCCGTCTAGCGAGATGCCAACATAGTTGAATCCCACATCGGCAATCAAATCGGCTGTTTCGTCATAGATCCGCGTGCCGTTGGTCGACAGTGCCAGCATCGGCACCAAATCGCGGGCCCGTTTGGCGATGTCAAAGAAATCGAACCGGTCCAGTGGTTCTCCACCCGAGAGGATCAGGGCCGGGACGCGAAATTGGCCCAGATCCTCAAGGGTTACCATGGCTTGCTCATGGCTGAGCTCACCGGGGAAGGCCACATCCGCCGAAACGGTATAGCAATGGCGGCATTTCAAATTGCAGCGCCGCGTCAGGTTCCAGATCACCACTGGTTTCACCGGTCCGGGGCGGCGTTTGCGCACCAGGGTCGGATTGACCAGTTGGTGCATGTATTCGGTCAGGCGGAACATGTCTCAGCCTTTCGCTTTCAGGCGCAGCCCGGTCTTTTTCAGGATGCGCGTGGAATAAAGGATATCTTTGACCCGGCAGGCATCGCCCAGAATGGCAGCAATTTCAGCGCGCTTTGCTTCGACCTCGTCACGATCAGCGCCGTGTACCATGGCGAACAGATTGTATGGCCAATCGGGCAGGGCGCGGGGGCGTTCATAGCAATGAGTGACAAAGGGCAACGCACCGATCCGGGCACCTAATTCGGTGATCCGGTCGTCATCCACATCCCAGACGGTCATCCCGTTCGATGTCATGCCCAATTTGTAGTGGTTCGGCGCGGCAGCGATGCGACGGATCACACCGCGCGACTTCAACTCGGCCAAGCGGTACAAAAGGGCATCTTCATCCATGCCAAGTATCTCGGCCACCTGCGCATAGGGCGCGGGCACAAGGGGCAGGCCGCCTTGCAGCGCCTCGACAATCTCTCGATCTCTTGCGTTGATCATGCCGCCACCCGAAAGCCGATGAAAAATTCCTGTAGTTTGGGGAAACGAAGAACGCAGATTCCCGTTTCCCGTTCGATTGCATCAGCAGTGCCCACGATCCCCTCGGGAGTTTCGGTGGCCAGCACGAACCACATGTTCAGCCGGTGCGTACGTTCATAATTGTGGGCAACCTCTGCATGCGCATTGACTTTGGTCAGGACGGTTTCGAATTCTTCAGTTGGCACCGCCATTGCACACAGGCAAAAAGCGCCCCCCATGGCGGCGGCGTCGAAGAACGGACCAAAGCGGGTGATCACTCGGGCGTCTTTCATACGGGTCAGGCGGTTAAGCACTTCGCTTTCAGGAATGCCCAACTCCTCTGCCACGGCTACATAAGGGTGCGATACCAAGGGCAGATCGTCCTGCATTCGGTTCAGGATCGCGCGGTCGGTTCCATCCAGTGTCATGCGGCGGCCTCTTTCGGTTGGATCAGCGCGCCGGTCTGTTTGAAACAGCGCGTCGAGAACAAAACCTTGTGCTGCGCGCCAAACAGGTCCGGCAGCGCGCGCGCACTGGCCAGAATCTCCAGCGCTTCGCTGCGGGTTCGGGCGTGGATCATTGAGTAGAGGCGATAAGGCCAGACCCCTTCGACCGGGCACCGTTCATAGCACAAGGTCACTCCGGGGTGGGCTGCAAGGGCGGGACCGGCGGTGTCGATCTGCTCGGATGGCATGTCCCAGACAATCATTGCGTTGGCTGACCATCCGAGCGCACGGTGACGCACGATCACGCCCAGGCGCGATATGATACCGGCCCTGTGCAGTACCTCGATCCGATCCATCACATCCGCAGCGTCGCGACCTATTGACTGGGCCAGTACGGCATAGGGTTCAGCGACCAGCGGCAAACCCGAACTGAGGGCTTGAAGCAACGCGCGATCGCCGTCTTGCAAGACCGATCGATCTATCTTGCGCGGGCTTGGAACGTTTCGGGTCTGGCCGGACATGCGAAACCCCAGATCCACGTTGAACGGACGAACCAACCGAAGGTCGAGAACCTGCAGCCCTGTGCGCTGGGCAATCCGAGCCAGCGTGTCATTGACATGCGCCCGGTCCGGACCGGTTGCCACGAACCAGAGGTTCCATTCGTCCTCGCGCTGGTAGTTATGGTTCACACCCGGTTCGGCGTCGATCAGAGCGGCCACTTCTTCCAGGCGTTCACCCGGTGCAGCGACGGCGGCCAGAGTGCTGGCAGAAACCGCGCCAGGGGCAATGGTCGCGCCGACTCTCGTAATCCGGCCGGTCGCCCGCATTCGGGCTAGGCGATCCAACACTTCAATCTCGTCCAGCCCCAACGTGAAAGCCAAAACCTGGAAAGGGTGGTCCGTTAACGGAAAATTGCGTTGAAACTCATCCAGCAGGCGGCGATCGATCGGGTCGGTGATATGTTCCATCGCCTACAGCCCCGTTTTGTGCGCGCGGGCAGTGAAGAAGATACCAGATGGGCTGTCCGCCTCGATCTCGCGTAGCTTTTCGAAGGTTTGTGTGTCGTAGACGATGACCTTGTTGGCATCCCGCACGCTGATCCAGACCTCATGCCCGCGCGGAGTGAACTCCATATGCAGCACGGCGGGCCCTGGTTTGAACTCGCGGATAATCTTTTTACTGACACTGTCGATCACCTGAATCGTGTCGTTCAACGGGTGGGCAAAATTCACCCAGACCTGCCGTCCGTCGGGCCGCGCCATGGCAAAGACCGGTTGACCGTGAGTTTGCGTCCGACCGGTCTCGGTCAGAGTATCGGCGTCGATCCATAGAACCTCGTGATGACCAACTGCAGGCAACACGAATTCGCGCCCGGTCAGCGCCCAGCCTTCCAAGTGAGGCATCTTGTAGACAGGCATTTCCTCTTGCCCACGGCCATAGTCGGGTAACACGCGGATTGGTTCGGGGTTGTCGGCCCAGAGGTCCAGCGCTGTCAGCCCGTCTTCGCCGAATAGCCCGGTGATGTAGGTCCGACCATTGGCGGTAATAAGCGCGTCATAGGGGTTCTTGCCCATCTCTTGGATCTTGGTGATTTCGGGGGTGCCCGCTGAGAAATCGGCGATCCAGGTCTCGCCCGTGTCCCACATGGTGAACACAAACCGGCGGCCCGGTGCATCGACCAGACCGATGGTTTTGCTATCGGTGGGGATGTCCGCGACCATCTCGAGCGTCTCGGCATTGAAGACGCGAATACCGCCGGGTTCATAATTCGATACGGCCACCAGTTGACCGTCATCCGAGATAGCACCGCCGATGGCGTTGCCTGCCTGCACGACCCGGTTCACGATCTGGCGAGTCACAATATCGACCTTGGTCAGCCCACCATCGCGTCCGAACACATACGCGAAACGTTCATCAGGCGAATAGACCAGTGAAGCGTGGGACAGATCACCTAAGCCTTCGATCCGTGCCAACGCTGCCCGGTCAGATTGATCCACCAGCAGAACCGAACCGTTGGCACGTTCGACTACCAGACCTAAATCGCCTGTGGCGGTGGGCTCGGCCTGCGCCGTTGTCATCATTAGGGTGGCTGCAAGGCTAAGGATGAGGTGTTTCATTGTGCCTCCGATTCCAGAAGATAGCGGGCGATCCATTCGGCCTCTTCCTCGCTGATCAGGGGCCGCCACGGGGGCATTGCGGTGCCGGGGATGCCATCAAGGATGACGTCGGTCAGAACGTTTGCATCGTAATGCTCTAGCGATTTGGACCGCAGATCCGGCCCAAGGCCACCCTTCAAAGACAACCCGTGGCAAGAGCCGCAATCCTGATGCACAAGCCGTTTCAGGGCGTTGCCATCCAGCACGTCGGCGGCAAGGGCCGAGGTGGCGATGAGGACGGCTGTTGTGAGAAAAGCGCGTGAGGCCCATGCCGGAAGCCCGCCGTTCGATTGGACGACACTAACCATGGGCCTGCTCCAGCAGGTTCGTCACAGGTTGATCCGCGTAAAGGGTAACCACTTGCCCGACGATAAACAGCGTCGGGGCCTTCAGATCCGCCTCGCGCACATCCGCTGCCAATTTGTCCAGTCTTGAAACAAGTCGACGCTCGTCTGGCGTTGTCGCTTTGCCTACGGCCAAAACAGGCGTCGAGCCCGGCAGGTTTTCCGTCATCAGGCCCATGGCGATCTGACCAATATTTGCGACACCCATGTAGATGACTAGCGTTGCGTCAGGATCGGCCAGCCGTTTCCAATCCAGGTCCAGCACCTTGTCGGCTTGCCTGTGACCGGTGACATATTGAACCGAGGTTGCCAGGCCGCGATGGGTCAGCGGCACGCCAGTGGAGCTGGATGCCCCCTGTGCGGCAGTGATGCCCGGCGCGTATTCAATCGCGATACCGTGGGCCATCAGATACGCGGCCTCTTCCGAACCACGTCCAAAGATCATCGGGTCGCCGCCTTTCAAACGCGCAACGCAATGGCCTGCGCGGGCTTCTTTGACCAGAATGTCGTTGATGCGATCCTGTGGCACCGAATGGCACTTGGGCGCTTTGCCGACCGGGATCAGCCGCGCGCCGGGGGCATGCAGGTCCAGAATGTCGGTCGAGACCAGCCGGTCATAAACAACCACATCGGCCTCTTGCAGCATGCGCAGTGCGCGCAGGGTCATGAGTTCGGGGTCGCCGGGACCGGCACCAATCAGAAAAACCTTACCGCTCATGTGCAAACTCGCTTGGTCTGAATGTCTTCGAAACCCGGGTCCATTCGGCGAATTGAGGACGTCGCTGGGCCAGCCGGGCGTGTCATGTGGGCAGGTTTGCGCATTAACCGCGCGACTTCCTTGACTAAAGTTAAGGAGCGCGGGATTTGCGCCCGCGCTCCTTTCTTTCTGCCTGTATTTTTGCCTCGGCTCAGGGTTCGACTGTGATCATTCCGATCATGTTCTGTGTCTCCCAATGCGGGCCGCACAGGTATTCCTGCGGACCCGGGGTAAGGAAGGTAATCTCGACCGTTTCTTCAGGGAACAACCGGTCGCTTTCCGGCTTGCCGCCATCCTTCAGCAGGACCGAGTGGCTGGTCCGTTTGTCGACATTGACCCAACGGACTGTGGTGCCAGCCTTCACGGTCAGTTCGGCCGGGCAGAAATTGTATTTGTACATCAGCACCACCTCGGCATCCTCGACGGCCGAAGATGATTGACCCAAAAGCTCGACATAACGGTCCTCAGCCTCGGCGCAGATCTCGGCGGCCTCATCCGCCCATGCGGGCAAAGACAGAAGAAGCAAGGCGGGAAGAAGGTGTTGAGGCTTCATCGTCCAAATCTCCTTTCCAAAAAGAAAGGGGCCGGAATACCCGGCGCCGTTTCGTTATTGTTTGACCACGTTGATGAACGCGCTGTCGTCATCCAGCGCCAGGCTGGTATCCAGCGTCACATGGTGGAACCGCGCCGCGGCAAAATCGTCGTGGATCGCAAAACCAACCGTGTAGGTCTGACCAAGCTCAAGCGGGATGTCGCCAGGCGCGCCTGAATTCAGCGGGCGGGTAAACACAACGGTCCACATACCGCTGGCCAGATTGGCCGAGGCGGCGATTTCACCGTCATTGACTACGCGCTGTTCCAGCAGATAGCCGTTTGTCGCACTGCCATCGGCATAGACCCGCATCAGGTCAAGATAGGTGCCATCGGCCAGGTACTGCTCGATCTGTGCTTCGGCCTCCAGCTTGTCCCAACCGCCCAGAGCTTTGCCGCGACGGCCTTTGACCTCGACATCTGTACGGCTTTCGCTGATGTATTTGGTCACCGTATCCTGAGTGGCCAGACGGCCCGAAACGTCACCATTTGCGGCAATCGCATCCGCCTCAGGTGCGAAGGGCATATAGCTGTTGTCGGCATGGCACGAAGCCCAGCAGCCAACCTGATCGCCCAGCTCGATCCCAGTGCCGGTGATCATCATGGCGACCTTGATCTGGTTGTCAGGGTCCATCTTTCCACCGTCCGCGAAAGGCGCGGGATTGTGACCTGCATCCGGCCATTGCAGGCGGATATACAGGTTCTCGTCATCATGCGCTGCCTGAACGGTTGCGTCGATCACGCCGCGTTTGCCGGGGATTGGGGTCGGCTCCAATTCGCCGCCCGCAACAATCTTGTTGCCGATCGTGTCCAGCTCTTTGGCGTGGCAGGTCGTACACTGGTCGCCCCCTTTGGTCAGAGGACGGGCACCGCCGTGGGACTTACCGTTTTGGACCCATTCAAACGAAGCTTGACCGGGGTAGAACAGTTTCAAGTCGGCGCTGGCAACCGCGTTCCAGTCGACATTCGCAGCGACGTCGCCACCATCCCCACCACCTGCGGGTGCTCCGGCTTCCTCGCCGCTGGATTTGGCGCGTTCTTCCGCCACGGCTGCATCCACAGCAGCTGCAATCTGAGCTTGCACGGCTTCATTCTGCGCCAGTTTGGCCGCTTTCTCGGTTTCGGCTTCTGCGGCTTCCTTGGCTTCGATCCGTTCAAGGCTGGCCATGTATTCCGGCGGGATCTGACGAATAAAATCCGGGTTCGGCGCTTCAAGCTCTTCCAGATACTCTTCGTCGGCCCGGTCGCGGGCGTCCGAGTGCGCAATCCCCTTGTGACAGTCGATACAGGTCTGGCCCACGGTCATCGCGTTCAGGTGCTGTTGACGCGCGCGGGGTTTCTGGAATTCAGGCATCATCGATTCAAAGTCGTGACAGTTGCGGCATTCACGCGAGTCGGTGGCCTTCATCCGTTCCCACTCATTCATCGCCAGATGCACGCGTTTGGCTTCGAACTTCTCACGCGTATTGATGGTGCCAACCACCTTGCCGTACAGCTCTTTGGACGCCTTGATCTTGCGGATCATCTTGTGGGTCCAGTCCTTCGGCACGTGGCAGTCAGAACAGACTGCACCGACACCGGACCGGTTCACGTCATGGATCGTGCCGGTGTATTCTTCGTAGACAAAATCGCGCATCTCATGACAAGAGATACAGAAATCTTTGGTGTTGGTGGCTTCCATGGCGGTGTTGAATCCGCCCCAGAAGATGATGCCGCCGACAAAGGCTGCGGCAATACCGGCCACGGGCATTCCCCATAGGAAATATCGGCGCCAGATCGGTTTCTTTTTTTCTGGTTCGGAGGTCATATCCGGGCTCCGTATTGGCTTTCTTGTCTGGCCTCATTTGTCAGGCCGGTGAATTTGGCTGAGCTGTCAAACAAAGAAAGGGCGGGCGAGGGGCCCGCCCTTTCCAAAGTTGGTTTAGAACCCGTCAGGTCACGTGGTTCGACCGGTTGTAGACGTTGAATTTGCCGGTGGGCGCAAACAGCCCCTTCACGCGGCCGATCTCTTCCAGCGTCTTGGAGTCGTAGATCACGATCTCACCGTTCGCTTCTTTCGAGGTCGAGCGGTTCCACTTGGAAACCCAAACCTCGGAACCGTCCTGGTTGAACTCGAAGTGGACGGCGACATTGCCTTCCTCTTCGGTGATCTGGATCGTTTTCACGATCTCACCAGTGGCCTTGTCGATGACCTGCACCGATTGCTGAACCTCAGGCTCAGGGTGCTTGGTCTGGTCGGCCCAGATATAGTCCGATTCCGGGTGTGTCCGAATGAACAGACCGGGTCCGTCGGTTTCCACCTCGTAGCAGACTTTCCAGGCGTCGTCCGGGCGCCCCTCGGGGTCGTTGCCCCAGACGGTGACAGTGCCTTCGCCCAGGTGGGTCGTACCGGCAACCGGGCCACAATTCGGGTCTTCCCAGTTGGCGCCCGGACCGGGGTGTGGCAGCGGCGCAGTGTCGATCATGGCTTCTAGTTTGTGGGTCTCGGTATCGACCACAACCATCTTGTTCGACGCGTTGGCGGCGATCTGGAAGTAACGGCCGGTTGGATCAAAAAAACCGTCATGCAGGAACTTGGCGCTGTCGATCTTGTCGATCCGCAGGTTGTCCAGATCGGAATAATCCACCTGCCACAGCTGACCGAGTTCCTTCACGGCCACAATCCATGTGGGTTCATTCGGGGTGGTGTAGATTGCGGCCACGCGAGCCTCTTCCACATAGTCCCCGTCCACATTGTAGCCCCGGGTAGAGACAACCTTTTTCGGTTCCATTGTGTCGGCATCCACGATTGCAAAATGCGGTGGCCAATATGCCCCACCGATCACATATTTACCGTCGCCAGATACGGCTACGTCGCGGGCGTCATAGCCAATGGTCACCTCGGCCACGAGCATGTTTTCAGGATTCTGCCACAGGTCGATCTTGGTCATCTTGCCGTCGCGGCCCATAGTGTACCAGAAGCGGCCAGGGTTTTCGGGTTCCTCCAGCTTGTGATGCTCGGACGCTTTCAGGACGTGAACGGCATAACCTGTCGGAATATGTGCCAGCACTTCCTTGGTGTCGCCGTCGATCACGGCCACCTTGCCCACGTCACGTTCGATAACCACGAAGAAGTTTTCCCAGTTGCGGCCATGCAGTGGCTCGGTCGGGTAATCTTCGGGTTCGACATAGACCTTGCGGGTCGCCATCATCTGCTCAAGAGACATTTCCGGCGGCTTGGGCGGCTCCATCTGAATGTAGGTTGCCATATTGCGGATCTCGTCCTCGGACATCACGTCCGAGAAGTTGTTCATCCCGCCTTCGGTGCCCCAGGCGATAATTTTTTCGAGCCGTTCCTGTCCCAGTTTCAGGGTGCCGGATTCGGTCACGGTGCCGTCGGCGTTTTTCGTTTCCACCAATGGTTCAAGGCTTTTACCGGTCGCCCCTTTGCGCAATACGCCATGGCACCCGGCGCAGCGTTCAAAGTACAATTGTTTTGACGATTCAAAGGCGTCCTTATCAAGGGTTGGCTCTTCGGCGAGTGTCGGGGCAGCGACGCTGCCCAGCAGCATCGCCAAACCGACCCCAAAGGCACGGCCAGTTTTTTTGTAGCTGATTCCAAGTGACATGATCACTCTCCATTTGCTGGTGAGGCAGGTCCAAGGGTGGCCCATCGTGGCCTTCCGCTCCTTGACGAAAGTCAACGGATGGCGCGCAAACAGGGGCATGGATGCAAAAAATGCGCAAAAAAACCTTAGAAATTCTGTGTTCTAGGGACATGTTTTCCGCCGGTTTTGATTTTGGTTAAGTGCTGCACACAGATGGGATGTTAGGGCTTGGGAAAACGACCAAGGAGAGCAGCCATGCCCGCAATCATCACCCGGATATTTGGTGAGGGGTTCCGCGTATTCTTTCTGTCCGCCGGATTGTATGGCCTGTTTGTCGGATTGGTTTGGGGGCTGTGGTTGACGGTGCCTTACCTGTCGCCGGATTACGGCATGACGCCGCCCATGTGGCACGCGCATGAGATGATCTTTGGATATGCGACCGCAGCGTTGGGCGGCTTCTTTCTGACGGCAGTGCCAAACTGGACTGGCGCGCCGGACGTGCGCGCGCGGTTTATTGCGATCGCGGCCGGGGTGTGGCTGGCTGGCCGTATGGCGATGTGGTTTTCGGGTGTATTGCCGCCGGTGGTGGTTGCAGCGGTGGACCTTGCTTTTGTTCCGATCCTCGCGGCGAAGATCGCGACGCAGCTGATGCGCCGACCAAAACCACAGAACCTGATTTTCCTCTTGCTGCTCAGCTTGATCTGGGTCGCGGACTTGCTGACCCATCTGGAGTGGATTGGGTTGACGGATGACACGTTGCAATCTGGGCTGCGGGCGGGTCTGCTGGCGCTCTGCGCGATGATTGCCATTCTGGGCGGACGGATCACGCCGGCCTTTACCCGTAATGCCATGAAACGCGCCGGTGTGCCCGAAACGGATTGGCCCGTTTCCGTCGGTGCATTGGACAAGCTGGGTATCGGACTGTCGCTTATCCTACCGTTGAGCGTTTTGGCATCAGGCGATTGGGGTGCTGCCGGTGTAGTTGCCCTGGTGTTGGGCGTCGTGCAAATCCTGCGCATGGCCCGGTGGCGGACAGCTTGGGCCGCACGGGAGCCGATCCTGCTGGCGCTGCATCTGGGGTTGGGCATGCTGGCACTGGGTCTGATCCTGTGGGGGTTGGCGGTTCTGGGCATTGGCAATGAGGTTGCAGCCTTGCATGTCCTTGGTATCGGTTGCGTAGGTGGCATGACATTGGCCGTCATGAGCCGCGCTGCGCTTGGACATAGCGGTCGCGCGCTGGTCGCGCCTGGGCTGATGGTTGTAGCCTATGGTTTGATGGCGGTGGCCGCACTGTCGCGCTGGGTCGGGGCCGAGTTGAATGCGGGCTATCTCGTCGCGATGCTTTTGTCGGACGGTTTGTGGGTCACCGCCTTTGCGCTTTACCTGATCTCGATGTGGCCTGCTTTGACCGGCCCGCGCGCAACGCGGAGCTAGACACCTCGTTGTTCCAAGAGGCTAATGTCACTCGATCAACGATCGGCTGTTCTTGATGTGGCGTTGCACCATGTGCCGAACCTGCTTGCCTTTGGTAGGAATCGGACGGGCGGATGGTGGGACGAAACCCTCTGTGGCCAGGGCGGGAAACAGCTCCAGCATTTCTGCCCGCGCCTCGGGCGGCACAGTCCTAAGGGCTTCGGAGCCGGCAAACAGACTTTCGGATGGGGCGCCTTCGGCAAAGACGATCTCATGCTGTTCGAAGAGCATGTGATAATATTCGACCGATTCCGCGTCTTCCTCGACGGATATTCCGGAAATGCCGACCAGCGAGTGTGCAGCCACAAGGATTTCGCTGGTTTCGAACATACGGATCGCAACAGCTGATCGCACCAGCATGCGATGCTGTGGAGACACCAGCAAGTCCCGCTGCGGCAGCCCGCTGCCGAGTGCACCCGCCGCGATACGGATGGGTCGGAGCTTGGGCTTTTCCAACAACTCCTGGCTGGTCAGCGCGCGAGCACCGATCCAGCGAATACGCTGCGGACCCCGGTCCATCGTCACCACCTCATCCCCGACTGCAAGCGTCTCGATAGGGCGCATGCCATTTGGCGTCTCGATCAGCGTACCCTTTGTGAAACACGGCACAACCGTATCAACCGGAATGTCCGGGCCATTGTCGGTCAATTCGATAATAGTGAGCGTCGTGTTCAGAGGAGGGACGCTGCCGTCAATAAAGCCAAGGAAGTAACCCTGCTCAGCGGAGTCGGTATTCATAGACCCGTTGTTGTTGATGTCCCAATCCATGACGCCGATTTCATAAGTATTGCCATCTTCATCACGGACCCGGATGGTGTAATCCCAATCAAACGCGCGCCCAAGATATGTCTGGGTTGGGTCATTGGGAGTTTCATTGGATACGTTGTCCCCGTCGATGATCGTAGGATCGGCACCGTCGGAAATCGTAATCTGGCTGTATTGAGATATCTGGAATGTAGTATTGACTTGGTAAAGCTGCGCCTGACTGGTCGACATCGTCGAGTCAGAACGGAATGCACCGTAAATATCAATTGCCATCGTTACCCTGACCTTTGTGTGCTTTGCTTCTGCGAGGCCGCGCAAAAGCGACGCTACTGAGTGCTCACGAAAAAATGTTGCTAAGTCTGGCGACGTTTTTCAAGGCGTTAAGACGGCATTTTTGGGGTATTTAGACCAATTGTAGGTGCAATAGTCTCCCGCAGGCCACAGTCGGGTTGGTCTTTTGTTGCGGGCTCTGGGTGCTTCATCAGCGATGTTTGCCAGTCTTGACTTTCGTTAAGGCGCTGCACCGTCCCCAACTGCATGCTGATCTTCACAAGCTAATCTGCGCAAAGGAGAGCGCGATGCGAGAAGTCATGACCAAGAGCATGGCCCGCAATATTTTCTATGGCGGGTCACTGTTCTTTATTCTTATCTTTCTGGCTTTGTCGGCCCATTCCCACTGGTACATCGTGAATTCCGAGAATGCCGCGAATCTTGATGACAGCGTGGTGCGGGGCAAACATGTCTGGGAAAAACACGCCTGTATCAATTGTCACACGATCCTGGGTGAAGGGGCTTACTTTGCCCCCGAGGTCGGCAACGTGATGACCCGGTGGGATGTTCTGGATGATCCGGAATCGGCTTTTGATGCCCTCAAGGGATGGATGGAAGCACAGCCTACCGGCATCCCCGGACGTCGGCAGATGCCGCAATTCAACCTTAGCGATGAAGAAATCCGTGATCTGACCAACTTCCTGATCTGGACGGATAATATCGATGCTCAGGACTGGCCGCCCAACGAGGCTGGCTGAGGAAGGGAACGGAGCAATGAAATACGAATCCCAAAAAATTGCCTACGCCTACTTTGCCGTAGCGATGGGCCTGTTCGCGATCCAGGTAATCGGCGGTCTGATCGCCGGCTGGATTTATGTATCGCCCAATTTCCTGAGCGAGCTTCTGCCGTTCAACATTGTGCGGATGCTACATACAAATGCGTTGATCGTCTGGTTGATCCTGGGCTTCTTTGGTGCGGCCTATTTTCTGATCCCGGAAGAGGCCGAGCGTGAGATCCATTCGCCCATGCTGGCCTATCTGCAACTGATCATTTTGGTTGTCGGTACACTGGGCGTGGTTTTGACCTATACGTTCAACTTGTTCGAAGGAAACTGGCTGCTGGGGAAAGAGGGGCGCGAGTTCCTTGAGCAACCCAAATGGGTCAAGGCGGGCATCGTCGTGGCCGCACTGATCTTCCTTTACAACGTGTCGATGACCGTTCTGAAGGGCAAGAAGACCGCGATTACCAACATCTTGTTGCTGGGTCTTTGGGGGCTGGCGCTGCTGTTCCTGTTTGCCTTCTACAACCCGGGCAACCTCTCGCTGGACAAGCAATACTGGTGGTATGTTGTCCACCTGTGGGTCGAAGGTGTGTGGGAACTGATCATGGCCTCGATCCTGGCCTACTTGATGCTGAAGCTGACCGGTGTTGACCGTGAGGTAGTCGAAAAATGGCTCTATGTCATCGTCGCCGCCGCGCTGTTCTCAGGCATCCTGGGCACCGGCCACCACTATTATTGGATCGGGACACCGGCCTACTGGCAGTGGATCGGGTCGATCTTCTCAAGCCTCGAGGTGATCCCGTTCTTCGCGATGATGGCCTTTGCCTTCGTCATGGTCTGGAAGGGCCGTCGGGACCACCCCAACAAGGCCGCGCTGCTGTGGTCGCTTGGCTGTGCCACGCTTGCCTTCTTTGGCGCTGGCGTCTGGGGCTTCCTGCACACGCTGCACGGGGTGAACTACTATACCCACGGTACGCAGATCACCGCAGCCCACGGTCACCTGGCCTTTTACGGTGCCTATGTCTGCCTCAACCTGGCGATCTTCAGCTATGCCATGCCGATCCTTAAAAACCGCGATCCGTACAATCAGGTGATGAACATGGGGTCGTTCTGGCTGATGACCAGCGGTATGGTCTTCATGACCTTCGTGCTGACTTTCGGCGGAACCGTGCAGACGCACATGCAGCGCGTGGTCGGAGACTACTTCATGGACGTGCAAGACCAGATCGCGATCTTCTACTGGATGCGCTTTGGGTCCGGAGTTGTGGTGGTCCTTGGTGCCCTGTTGTTCATCTACTCGGTCTGGGTGCCTCGCAAAGAGATCATCGAGCCGGGCGCAGCTGAAACCCCAGCGGAGTGATGCAAATGGATGGCTCCATTCAAATGGGAACGGGGGCGGCTGGCGCCCCCTTCTACCTGCCCCAACGCGATGAATGCGATGTATTCACCGCCGCCTATACCAACAACTTGCCGGTCCTGCTGAAAGGTCCGACAGGCTGCGGAAAAACCCGATTTGTGGCTCATATGGCCGCGCATCTAGGTCGGCCCCTCTACACAGTGGCTTGCCACGACGATCTGGCCGCCGCAGACCTGATCGGTCGCTATCTGCTAAAGGGGGGCGAGACCATCTGGGTCGACGGCCCTCTGACCCGCGCTGTCCGCGAGGGCGCAATCTGCTATCTGGATGAGGTGGTAGAGGCCCGCAAAGACGTGACCGTCGTACTGCACCCGTTGACTGACGACAGACGTATCCTGCCGATCGACCGCACGGGCGAAGAACTTGAGGCCACACCTGGCTTCATGCTGGTGGCCTCGTACAACCCCGGTTACCAGAACATCCTGAAAACCCTGAAACCCTCGACCCGTCAGCGTTTTATCTCGCTGGAGTTCGACTTTCCATCACCGGAAATGGAGGCCGAAGTCGTCGCCCAGGAAAGCGGTCTAACACTGGAACGCTGCAAGCCACTGGTGCGCCTTGCAGGCAAGCTGAGGGGCCTCAAAGGTCAGGATCTAGAGGAAGGCGTTTCCACCCGTTTGGTCATCTACGCTGCGACTCTGATCGCACAGGGCATGTCGACCGACCGCGCCATCCTCGCCGCCATGATCGAACCTCTGACCGATGACGAGGATATCAAACGCGGGCTCCTCGATCTTGTCACGGCTGTCTTTGGGTGAGGCCGGCCAATGGTCAAGATCGAATTTGAGCCATGGGAACCCGAAGAAACGATCGGGAAACTGTGGCACACCCTTGCCAGCCGCTTCGATGCACCTGAGGTGCATGTTGGAGCCGCGGTCGACCTTTCTGAGGTCGCGGGGCGGCTGGCTGTCCTCTTCCGAGGACTTGGGGGTAGTCCGGGCGTAGAATTACGCCCGGTCTCACCCGAGGTTTCCCGCCATCGCCTAAGCTGGCGCCGTCGGCTGGCCACTGAGGTGGAACTGATGCCGCGCGCTTCGTTTGATGGCGAGGTTCTGCGCCTGCCGGACCGTTTGGCGGTGTTTCCCGTGCGCGCGGCCAACGGCGCACTGTACGTCTGGCTGGCGGCTGCGGCGGCCCATGCCGGAACCCGAATTGATGACGATGATCCGTTACGCGCTGACTTGAGTGCGCTGATCGCCGCGCAAGAAATGGTTGCGGCGACGCTGCAGGACGCCCCCGGCCTTCGCCCGCTGTATACCGAGCTTTGCAAAGGGCTGCTGCACCAGCGCGACGTACCCGATCTGCCCCCGGTCGAGGCCGCCGTCGAAGAACTGGTCCGCCAAATGCTGGGTGATACCACGCCGCTTTCGCCCCGGGCAGAACAGCTTCGGGCGCTTGACGATGACCTTACCGCCTCGCGCAGCTATCAGCATTTCCGTCCGGTTCCGCTTTGGCCGGAATTGCGTGCCGTCGGCTTTTCCGAACATAACGAGGTTGAAAACCCGGACACCGAAGGCCCGCCCGAGGAATCGGGCGAAAAGACCCATCGGGCGCGCCGCCGCAAATCGGATCAGGCATCCCGCAGTGACAGTTTCATCCTGCACAAGTTCGAAGCCATCCTCAGCTGGGCTGAGTTTCTTAACATCAATCGCCGTATCGATGACGATGATCCCGACAACGCCAAAAAGGCTGCCGACGACCAAGAAGAGATTGGCCTAGGACAAATCTCCAAAGCCCCTCCCACCAAGCTGAAACTGCATTTGGACCTCGCCCCAGAAGATGTGAACCGAGAACGTTTGTCGGGCCGCATCCTCTACCCCGAGTGGGACGTGCGCACGGGGCAATATCTGCCCGACCACGTGAACGTTCTGCTCTCGGATGCCGAAATTCGCGATGACGCGGCTGCGTTCGGAAAGGACCCAGCGACCGCCCGCCGGATCCGCGCCGTTAAGCGCCAATTTGAAGCCCTTCGCCCAGGTCGTGTTATGACGCGCGGCCATCTGGATGGCGACCAACTGGATATCGAGGCCGCCGTTCGAGCGCAGGTCGATCGCTGCGCCAATGGCGAAGGAACCGAGCGTATCTGGATGCAATCCCGTCCCGAGGCGCGCGACCTTGCCGTCTCGATCCTGCTGGATGTCAGCCGCTCCACTGAAAGCGCCGTCACAGGCCGGGCCGTGATCGACATCGAACGTGAGGCGCTGGCCGCGCTCGCTTGGGGCCTGAACGCCTGTGGTGACGATTTCGCCATCCACGCCTTCAGTTCGCTAAAACGCCAGCGCGTCTACGTACAGCGCTGCAAACGCTTTGATGAGCCGATGGGTGCGACCGTCGAACAGCGCATCGCATCGCTGCGACCGGGCCACTATACCCGGCTCGGGGCTGCGATCCGACATTGTTCAGCCGACCTGGCGGCACAATCGCGAAAGCGTCGCCTGCTGCTGGTCATCACCGATGGCAAGCCCAACGATCTGGACCATTACGAAGGCCGCCACGGTATCGAAGACACCTGCATGGCTGTCCGCGAGGCCCGCCGCGCCGGGCAATCAGTGTTTGGTGTGACCATCGACAAGACAGGCAAAAGCTGGTTCCCCCGCATGTTCGGACAGGGCGGTTTCGCCGCCATCCCCGACCCGCACCGGCTGACCATGGCGCTGCCGCAGATCTACCGCCAACTGGTCGGCGCATGAGCGACACCTCCCTGATCGACGAGCTTCCGGGTGAGTTGTTGATGTGGGTGCTCATCATCTCGGAGCTGCTGGTATTCGGGGCAGGCTTGATCGCCTTCATGGCGGTTCGCCTGACCGACCCGGCGGGCTTTGCTGAGGCGCAGTCGCATCTCTATCGCACGGGTGCGGCCTTCAATACAGCAGTGCTGGTCACGTCAGGTTACCTCGCCGCGCAGGCGCTGCTTTGGCGCCGTGCTTGCCATCGTGGCATCGCCCGCCTCGCGCTGATTGGCGCGGCTCTGTTGGGCGTGGTGTTCCTGGTCATCAAAGGTGTCGAATACGCAGGCAAAGCGGCGCAGGGAATCACGTTTGAGACCCACCCGTTTTTCATGTTCTATTTTCTGCTGACCGGCTTTCACGCGGCACATGTGCTGGCCGGAGTGGGTATCCTGCTATTAGTCGCCTGGCGCGACGATGTCCGTAACATCGAGGCAGGTGCGCAGTTCTGGCACATGGTCGATCTGGTTTGGATCATGCTGTTTCCCGTGATCTATTTGCTGGGTTGATAGGCATGCCTAGCGCTTCTTCTTTTCCCAACTCCTCCCGCCGGAGGCATTCGAATCTGCTGACACAGGCATGGATTGCCTTGCTGGCACTCAGCCTGGCATCCACATTGCTGACCATGTTGCCAGTGCACTCGGCCTTACTTGGTGGAGGCATTCTGATTCTGGCGCTGATCAAAGCGCGGGTGATCCTCGCGCGTTACCTGGACCTTGCCGATAGCCCCACGTGGCTGCGCGGGTTCACTTTTGTCATGATCGCCTTCGGGTGCCTTATTCTGGCACTGTTCCTGATCTGAAGCCGTCCGCCATAGTTCCTATTGGATGCTTCGCCATTCAGAGCAGGTCAGTTGAATGATCCACTTTTCATCGAATGGATCGGACCCCCAGGGTCGGGCTGCGGGCGCAGTTTTCACGACAGGGTTGCTGCCGGACTTGTCGACGTATTGAAACTTGTGGTTGAGCGCGATTTTACCCTTTGGGCAGTACGTTGCCCGCAGAACCGATTGAGCCAGATTAATAGCCGGGGTCTTGTTTTGAGAAGCGGAAAACGGCAAAAAGAACTGCGTTGAGTACTGTTCCTTTAATCGGGCATGAAATTTCTTTGTGAACAGACGCTTACTTCCTTGAGCGCAGAGGTTTTCGGAAACCATAACGGTCACAGGCAAGGGGTCTCCGGTACCCGCTCGGGTGTATTGCGCCTTTGCACCACGTTTTGCTGAAATTTCGATTTTAGAAATGCCGCCCGTGTGCTGGATGACGATTTATCGACCTTTCTTGGGGTCTAGGCCATAGAAATCAGCGTCACCACTGGCATGTTTCTTATAGTTGAATACGGGCAAGCGCTTCATGCTGGTGCAGGCACTAACTGCTGCGTGGCTCATGAGAACAAGAACCACAGCAGATAATACAATCCTCATTCGCAACTCACTTTCTTGATGTTATTTAATTCTTTGGGAAGATCGCATTTGCTGCGGGCATAAGGGATTTTCCCGGATATCAGATTGAAGGGATCACCTTTTTGATAGGCAGTGACGAGATAGCCAGCCCGTCCCGTGAAATTGCAGCTCCAAGATCCGCCTCGCTGCAATGTTTGAGGGTTGAACGTGTTCGAATCGTAGCGATAGCAAATCTCGTCCAGCACGATTTTCCATTCGCCCGACACAGCACTGCGATTGCCCGGGTACCAAAGAAAAGCGCGCCCATTGGAATCCAGATACTCGATTTGATAGCCGTGGCCGGTGTCAAAGCTGGCATAGGTAAAACCTGCGCTTGGAAAAGGCGTCTGAACATTCTTTTGCGTACGCAATTCATCGAACATCTTGTCGCGTGGGGTTTCTCGGCTGCACCCACTGAGGGCGAGGACTATACAACCTAAAGGAATAAACTGCTTCATGCTTTCCGGTTAGAATGTGAATTGGGCAGAAGTTTGTCGCGCCGAGAAAACCGTCTCGATGAGGCGGCGATTTTGAAACGAGGGGGCGCTTTGACTATTGCGCCGCCATCGGCATCCGCGCGATCTGGCAGCGGTGCCACAGCGCCGACAGAGCGCCGACCAGATGGTCGATATCTTCATCCGTATGCACGGGCGAAGGGGTAATACGCAAACGCTCGGTTCCTTTCGGAACGGTGGGGTAGTTGATCGGTTGGATATAGATACCGAACTCTTCCAACAGCGTATCCGAGATGAATTTGCATTTCACCGGATCACCGACCATCACCGGGATAATGTGGCTAGGGTTGGGTAGATGTGGAATCCCTTCGGCATCCAACCGGGCCCGGACCTTATCCACGCGCGCTTTTTGAAAGTCACGCTCGGCATTCGACTGCTTCAGATGTCGGATCGAGGCGGCAGCACCTGCCGCAATTGCGGGGGGCAGGGCGGTGGTAAAGATGAACCCGCTGGCAAAGCTGCGAACAAAATCGCACAGCGCAGCCGAGGCGGCGATATACCCGCCAACCACGCCGTATGCCTTGCCTAGCGTGCCTTCGATCACGGTCAGCCGGTCCATCAGCCCCTCACGCTCAGCAATGCCACCGCCACGGGGGCCGTAAAGACCAACGGCGTGAACTTCATCCAGATAGGTCATCGCGCCGTATTTGTCGGCCAAATCGCAGATATCCTTGATCGGAGCGATGTCGCCATCCATCGAATAGACAGATTCAAACGCGATCATCTTGGGCGCGTTGGGGGCGGCCGCGGCCAGTTTCGCCTCGAGGTCTTCAAGGTCGTTGTGCTTCCAGATGACCTTTTGCGCGCGCGAATGGCGGATGCCTTCGATCATCGACGCGTGATTCAACGCATCAGAGAAAACGATCAGCCCAGGGATTTTGGCCGCCAGAGTTCCTAGTGCGGCCCAGTTCGAGACATAACCCGAAGTGAACAGCAGCGCGGCCTCCTTCCCGTGCAGATCGGCCAGTTCATTTTCCAGCAGCACGTGGTCATGTGTTGTGCCCGAGATGTTGCGCGTGCCACCCGCACCTGCACCGCAGCGATCCAGTGCGTCATGCATCGCACCAATCACCTCCGGATGCTGCCCCATGCCCAAATAGTCGTTGGAACACCAGATCCGCACATCTCGCTGCACCGCTCCATCAGTCTGGCGCGCGTTCGGGAAGGCCCCGCAGTTCCGTTGCAGATCTATGAAAACGCGATAGTTTCCTTCATCCCGCAAATCATCAAGGCTCTGGGTGAAAAATCGCTGGTAGTCCATCTCACACACTCCCGGGAATACTGGCTTTGACCTGAGGTTAGGCATGGTGGCGGTGCGATGACATGACAATTGTCAAGTTGTGGCGCAGGAAAAAGCTGGTGCAGAGGATTCAGGTTTGGCATAGCGATAAGGCAACGAATGTACCGGCTGAGAGATTGGCCAGGGAAAAAGGGGGCACTTCTTGGCCCATGAAACACAAAAGGCAATCGCCAGACAGTCGCTATTGCTGAAAAGCCTGCCAGAGCACCATATCGACAAGCTGCTCAGCCATGCGATCTGGCGGCGCTACGACCGGGGTGAGACGATCTTTCTGCAGGAGGAAGAGGCCAAGGCGGTTCACGTGGTTCTGGCGGGTTGGGTCAAGCTGTTTCGCATGGCGCCAACAGGGGCCGAGGCCGTCGTCAGCGTCTTTACCCGTGGCGAAAGCTTTGGTGAGGCGGTTGCGCTGCGCAATGTGCCTTACCCAGTCTCTGCCGAGGCTGTTTCCGCCTGCGAAATCATGCATATTCCCAGCCCGCTTCTTTTGTCCCTGATGCGCGAAGACCCTGAGATTGGCGTGTCGATCCTGGCTTCGACCTTTACCCATCTGCATTCACTGGTCGCGCAGCTAGAGCAACTCAAGGCCCAGACCGGGGCGCAAAGGGTGGCCGAGTTTTTGCTGAACCTGTCCGACAAGGTGTCCGGCGGCTGCGAGGTTGAGCTGCCTTATGATAAAATGCTGATTGCCGGGCGCTTGGGCATGAAACCCGAAAGTCTGAGCCGGGCGTTTTCGCGGCTCAAGCCGGTGGGTGTGAAAATCAACCGTAATCACGCCGAAATCGCGGATATCCAAAGCCTGCGCGACTACGCCGAAAGCGACTCGTCCGAGAAGTAGCGTACATTCCGCTTCACAGGGTTATTTGCGCAGACATTTCAGCATATTTGCTAGCGTTTTTTCGCATATTTGTGTACAATCATGCCAGTTCTGCCGCGTATTTCGGCGGGGGGTGCAGCATGACACACGACCGCAACGGTGGCCCTGACAGGCCGCCCTTGGTTGCGCTCAGCGTCGCCAAGGTCGCTCTTTCGGTTCGGGCCAAGCTGCTGGTGGCTTTTCTAGGAATAACCGGTCTGCTGGTCTGTTTGGTGTTGTTTGGTCTATATGCCTTACATCAGGCCAATCTGCGGTCAGAGACGATGATGCGCGATCAGGAGCGTATTGCGTTTTTCAATGACACCCAAACGACGATCTCGAACCTGAACACACATCTTCTGTCGTTGTTCGTTCCGCAGAATCTGAAAGACCCTCTTCACCACAATGGAATTCTGGGGGCTTCAACGCGTTCGATACTTCACGTCTCGGCGGCGCTGGAGCGCAACCTTGCCCTTGGTTTTCGCAGTTTCGGGCAGCCCGGAATGCCGGATGCACAGGCGATCGCGAACCTTCGATCTGACCTTCAGGACATTTTACCGGCAATCACTGAACTGCGCCGTCTGAACCGCGAAGGCGATCTGTTATCCGCAGCGCAACACGGTATCGACCACATGTTCGAGCCGCTCCAAGCCATGCAGCGCGAGGCGTATACCGTGGCGCAGGATGTCGAACAGGAAGTGCGCGAACTGGCGAGGACAACAGAACAGGCATTTTTGACTTCACGTCTAAGCATTACGGCTGCGGCGATCGCGGCGATTGGGATTGCCCTTTTGTTGGGATATTCGATTTCGTCGTCCCTGTTGTGGCCAATCGAACGCATCCATGCGGTGCTCAGCAAGCTGTCCCGGGGTGGGTTCGACACCCGGATTACGGTTCCCAATCGGGACGAACTGGGCGAGCTGGCGAACCACGTGAACCAGACCAGCGAAAAACTGGGTGCGCTTTACGGGCAAGTCGAAGTGCAAAAAGCCCAACTGGCCGATTTGAATGCAGCGTTGGAAACTCGGGTCGCCAACCAGATAGAAGTGATCGAGCGCACCAATCGTCTGAAGCGCTTCCTGCCGTCTCAGGTGGCAGCGATGATTGTCGGCGCGACGGATGAGGCGGATGTCTTGAGAACCCGTAAGGCCGAGATCACAGTTCTTTTTGCCGATCTGCGCGGTTTCACGGCCTTCGCCACCGTTGCCAATGCGGATCAGGTCGTCGCGGCCCTGAACTCATTTCACGGCACTTGCGGGCCGCTTGTTGAGGCCTGCGGGGGAACGTTGGAACGGTTTCTCGGCGACGGTTTGATGGTTTTGTTCGGCGCGCCTGTGCCGCTGGATGATGCTGCACAAAGAGCCGTTGATCTGGCCCAGAAAATGCAAGTGGATGTCCGAAAGGCGATGGTCCCATACAGGGCCGGTATAGCGCAGCATGGTCTTGGCCTCGGCATTGGGATCGCAACGGGCGCAGCAACCTTGGGTCGGATTGGTTTTGAGGGTCGTCTGGATTACTCGGCCATCGGGCCTGCGCCCAATCTGGCGGCACGCCTGTGTGAAATCGCCAAGGACGGTCAGGTGCTTGTCTCAAATGCAACTGCGCGTCAGGTCCGGATAGATATGACCCCGGCGGGACCGTTCGATCTGAAAGGCATAGGAACCCGCGTTTCGGCCTTTGAATTGGCGCGCCTGGTCGAAAGCCGGGCGGCGCCTCACGTTTGTGCACCCTATCCCTGACAAATGCAGGGAGTTGCGCCCGTCGTAACTTCAAAAGGCGGGGGCAGGCGGTCATGTGCCAGCGATAAGCGCGCCTACAATCTACAAGACTGGGCCAACCAAAACGGCTTCAGTGCGCACTCTGAAGACGGCCCAATGGGAGCGGCAACTCACCCGATGCGTGAGTCAGCGAGTGTGTTTGACTTGAGGTGGGGGTGACGAACCGACTGTTTACCAGGGCGCGGTCCTTTTCGTCCTACCTGGCGGATAACTGTCCCGCAAAGCGTTGATTTCGGATGTCGTCCGGGGATGTCTTGTAATGGGCGCGAAAGGCGCGACCCAAAGCGACGGCAGAAGAAAACCCGGTGGCTGCCGAAATCTCTCGCTGCGACAGATCCGTTGTCCGAAGCAACGTGTCAGCCCGTTCCAGACGAAGTTCTCTGTACGTTGTCAAAAGCTTTGTGCCGGTTCTGTTCAGGAACCGACGCTGCAACTGTCGGGTAGACGTACCCAGCATTTGCGCCAGATCCGAGATCCGCAACGGCTCCTCAAGATTATCACTCATCGTTTCGATGGCTCGGCGCACTTGTGGATCGGCCTCGGACCGTTGGAAAAGCCGGACTGCAAGATGGCTCTTGGCGGTCCTTTTGGGCTCGGACAGGCCGATGTATCCACGCAGAGTGTCTGCGAGGTGCTCTCCGTGATCGATCGAAACGAAATTGGACAACAAGCGTAATGCGCTTAACCGGGTCGATGCGCTGTGCAAACGGTTATCATAGGCCATGTGGATTCCCGAGCCATCCTCGATCAGACCGATTTCCTGCGCTGCGGCCGTGAAGTTGGGGTGCACTGCGGCGACTGTTTTTTCTGCCCGCCCGATCTGAGCAAGCAGCAAAACGGCACTGCCGACAAGTATTGTGCGTGACGACAGGTTCACAACCTGTGAGGTCCAGGATTTCTCAGAGTCATCCAACCGCCAGTTTTCGTGGATATCCCCCCAAAACAGTGCCGTTCGCCCAGACCAGTACAGCGGCCCTCCGACCGGGTCTTTAGCCAACCTGCGAATGTTGATGATGTAAGAATGATGTTCGACCAGCCTGTTCAAGGCATCAAAGAAATCCAGGACGATCTGTGCAGATGCTTCGATGTCCGCGCCAGAGAGGACAACATCGACGTGATGATTTCTGTTGGGTGTTTGCCTGGCAACGCAGGCTTGCCGTGAACGGGCATTTTTGAGGACATAGTGTTTCATTGTTCCTCCACCTGATGGTCTTCGGCTTTGTCCCTCGGGGCACCGCCCATTCCTTATTGCCGACCCCCGAAGTTTTGGGGATCGGCCGTGAGTTTCAGCCCGCTTACTCTGCGGCTTCTTCGTAAGCGTCCATTGGGGGGCATGTGCAGATTAGGTTTCTGTCGCCGTAAGCGTTGTCGA